>NZ_JBWKGY010000014.1:0-207697 GCF_056433525.1 Streptomyces sp. NPDC044704 | reverse complement strand
CCGACCGACGTCTACGTGCTGCCCAAGCACCTCGACGAGAAGGTCGCCCGACTCCACCTCGACGCCCTCGGCGTCAAGCTCACCACCCTGCGCCCGGAGCAGGCCGCCTACATCGGCGTCAAGGTCGAGGGCCCGTACAAGCCCGACCACTACCGCTACTGACCGCCGTGGAGACCGCCGACGAAGTACGCGATCCCTGGCTCCCGGACCTGCTGCTGCGCACCGAACGGGACGCGCTGATACCGCTGTTGCGCCGCACGCCCGAGGCCTCGTACGGGCTGCGCACCGCGTGCCCCGGCTGGACCGCCCGGGACGTCCTCGCCCACTGCGCGGCCGCCCTCGTACGGATCGTCGAAGGCCGGCTGGAGGAAGGGGTCTTCCTCCCCGCCGCCAACGCCGCCGACGTGGCCGAGCGCGCGGACTGGCCGGTGCCCCGGATCGTGGACGAGCTGGAACGCGGGCTCAGCGAAGCGGGCGCGGCCATCGCCGCGGGCGACGGCACGCTGGACGCGGTGGCACTGGGGGAGTGGATCCACGCGGGCGACGTCCGGGAGGCGTTCGGGGCGCCGGGGGCGTACGCCGGGGACAGCCTGGCGCTCGCCCTGCCCCTGCTCCGGACCGCCAGCCGCAGGCGGGAGACGCCACGCCTGCTCGCCGACATCGACGGGCACGCGGGACCGTTGGTCCTCGGCAACGCGGTGCCCGGCCGGCCTCCCGCCCGGTTCGGCGGGGACGCGGCGACGCTGATCCGCCTCTACTCGGGCCGTCCGCTGGTCGCGACCCGCTACGAACTGGCGGGCGCGGCTGAGGAGGAACTGCTCATCTACCGGTGACCCCGGAAAACGGCCGGGCCGGGTCCCGTTCCGCCCACCGCGGCGGAGCGGGACCCGGCCCGGCCGCGGGCGCGTCCGCTCAGTCGATGCGCACGACCTGGAAGGCCTCCGCCATCCTTCCCGCGGGCAGCCCCGCCGACCGCGCGTGCTCACCGAGCCAGTTCCGCAACAGGCCCGCCAGGTCGTCGAAGTGGGCGGTCTGCGAGGTGTGGATGCGCAGGGCCTCCACCTTGCGGTCGAACACGGGGGTGACGTCGACGTACCGGTTCGGCGTGGGGCCCGTCATCAGCCACAGCTCCGGAACGATCCACGGCTCCAGGCCCTCCTCCTTGAGGAGGGACGGGTGTGCGAACGGATTGCGGGCCTCGGGATAGACGGCGCGCAGGGCGGCGTCTCCCACCGCACGGTGGTCGGGGTGCAGGTCGGCGATCCGCGCCCAGTTGATCTCCGGGCTCGGGATGATCGCGCGTTGCGGGCGGACCTCCCGGATCACCCGGCACAGGTCGCGGCGCAGCTCCACGCTCGACTCGACGTAGCTGTCGGGGTAGCCGAGGAAGCGGACGTCGTCGACGCCGCTGCGCTTGGCCGAGTGGACCTGTTCGGCGCGGCGGAGGTCGCCCATGGCCTGGCGCGGCAGCATCTCGTCGTAGCCGCCGGCGCCGCCGTCCGTGACGATGCAGTACGTCACCCGCGTCGTGCCCTGCGCGATCCACCGCATGACCGTCCCGCTGACGCAGAACTCGATGTCGTCCGGATGCGCGGCCACGACCAGCAGGGATTCCGGGGCGCTGAGGTCTGTGCGGTCGGTCGCGAAGTGATCCATGAGATCAGCGTGTTGGGCGCGGACGCGGGCCGCAAGGCGGCCCCTCTGGCGTACTCGCGACATGTCATCTCTACGCCACGGCCCCGCCTTCCTGGCGTTTCCACGCAACGGCGTGAACGCGCAAGCCCGAACCAGACCGTACGGTTCGTTTCTCTGTCAGGCTTTGTATGGGCACCCCGTTCTCCCCTTCCCCTCCCGCCGGAGCGCGGAGCGGGGAGGGCGTCCGCCCCTTCCGTTTCGAGCCTCGCTGCGTACTTCGCACCACAGCGTCAAGGAGGTCCCATGAGCACCCCCGTATGGATCACCGCGACCCCGCCGGCCACCCACGGCGAACTTCACGTCGGCCATCTCGCGGGACCTTACGTCGCGGCGGACGTGCTGTCCCGGTACCTGCGGGCCGAGGGCGAACCCGTCCTGTTCACCACCGGTACCGCCGACCACACCAGCTCCGTCCACGTGCGGGCGCTCCGCGCCGGCCGCAAGCCGGAGGAGGTCGCCGAGGGCTACCGGGAAGCGATCACCGCCGACTGGCTGCGCTCGGGCGTCGAGTTCGACCACATCGTGCGCCCGCGCCAGGACAAGGGCTACGGCCGCTGGCTGGCCGACCTCTTCCGGCGGCTCCACGCGGAAGGCGTCATCGCCGCCCGCACCCGCCTGACGCCGTACTGCGAACCCTGCGGGCGCTGGCTCCACGGAGCGCACGTCACCGGCTCCTGCCCGCACTGCTCGGCCGCCAGCGACGGCGGCATGTGCCACGAGTGCGCCCGCCCCAACGACGGCGGCGACCTGCTGGAGCCGCGCTGCGTCCAGTGCGGCTCCCCGGCCGCACCCCGGCGCTGCCGGCGCCTCTACATCCCCCTGGAGCCGCACCGCGAGGCCCTCGCCGCCTACTGGGCCGCCACCGGCCTCCCGCCGCGCCTGGCCGCGCTGTGCGAGTCGCTCGCCGAGGACGGGCTGCCGGACATCGCCGTGTCCCACCCCGCCGGATGGGGGCTCCCCGTCCCCGTCGACGGTTTCCCCGAGCACCGCATCGACGGCTGCTTCGAGGCGGCCGCGATGCAGCTCTTCGGCCACGGCGACCGTCCGTTGCCCGAACGGGCCATCCACTTCTGCGGCTTCGGCCACGCCTTCTGTCACGCCGTCCTGCTGCCGGTGCTGCTCTTCGCCCAGGGGGTCGAGCTGCCGCAGCGCTTCTGCGTCAACGAGGCGTACGTCATCGACGACGAGGCGCTCGTCTGGGGCTCGGGCCAGAAGGCCTGGGCGCTGGACCTGATCACCGAGTACGGCTCGGACACGCTGCGCCGGCACGTCCTCCAGGCCCGGCCCGTGGCCCCCCGGACGGAGTTCCACACCGACCGGCTCGCCGCCGCCCGCCGGGAACTGGACGAGAGCTGGAACCACTGGCTGTCGCGGCTGTTCACCGCCGTGCGGGAGGAGTGCGCGGGACTGGTTCCGGCGGCGCTGCCCGGCGGCACCGGCTGGGAGGTGCTGGAGCGGCGGCTCCTGCGCGGGGTGGAAGACCTGCGCGAGGCCTATTCGCCCGAGGCGTTCGACCCGCGCAGGGCGGTCGCCCTCCTCGACGAGATGGTCCGGTCGGCGTCCGACTTCGGCCACGTCAACGCGCACGAGGCACACCGCCCCACCGCGGGCCGCCGGCACGAGCCGGTGCTGGCGGCGCAGCTGGCCGTGGCCCGCGCGCTCGGCGCCTGGGCGCGGCCCGTGATGCCCGAGGGCGCGGACCGGCTGGCCGCCGCCCTGCGGGTGCCGCCGGGAGGGCCGGTTTCCGCCGAGGTGCTCGCCCCGCCCGCCCCCGGCACCCGGCTGGCGCCGCCCTCGGGACCGGTGTTCGGCTTCTGACCCCGCCGTCCGACCGGACGGCACCACGGCTCACGGCACGGCAAGACGGCAAGACGGCAAGACGGCAAGACGACAGAAACCTCCCTTCGCCGCGTGACCCCGCGCCGGTCGCACGGCGCGCGAGGGTACGCGCGGCCCCTCCCCGTAGGAGCTCCACGTGTCCCTGCGCGTCGCCATGCTCAGCGTCCACACCTCGCCGCTGCACCAGCCCGGCACCGGGGACGCGGGTGGCATGAACGTCTACATGGTCCAGCTCTCCCGAGCCCTCGCCGAACTGGGCGTCGAGGTCGACCTGTTCACCCGCTGCCGCGGCGAGGCCCGCCCCCGCTGGGCCGACCTGGGCCCCGGCGTCCGGCTGCGGCACCTGGAGGCCGGCCCGCGGGCCGCCCTGCCCAAGGAGGACATGCCCGCCCTGGTGGTGCCGTTCTCACTGGCACTGCTCAAGGAGGAACGGCGCTACGACCTGGTCCACTCGCACTACTGGCTCTCCGGGCAGGCAGGCCGCATCGCCGCCGTCGGCTGGCGGGTACCGCTCGTGCACACCGCCCACACCCTCGCCCGGGTCAAGAACGCGGCCCTCGCGGACGGCGACACCCCCGAGCCGCAGTCACGGATCCGCGGCGAGCACCAGGTGGTCGGCTCCGCAGACCGGCTGATCGCCAACAGCGCCGACGAAGCCGTCGCGCTGCGGAACCTGTACGGGGCCGAAGTGCGAAGAACGGAGGTCGTCCGGCCCGGTGTCGACCTGCGCACCTTCGGCCCCGGCCGGGGCCGGGCCGCCGCGCGGGCCCGGCTCGGCCTGCCGGCCGACGCGTTCGTCCCCCTGTACGCGGGCCGCATCCAGCCCCTCAAGGGGCCGGACGTGATGGTGCGCGCCGTCGCCGAGCTCCTGAGGGAGGTCCCGGCGCTGCGCCGGCGGACCATCGTCCCGGTGGTGGGCGGCAACTCGGGGGCCGGGCCGCGCGGCGACGCCTGGGAACTGGCCCGGGAGCTGGGGGTGGCCGACGTACTGCGGCACCACCCGCCGGTGCCGCCGGCGGAGCTGGCCGACTGGTACCGGGCGGCGGACGTCTTGATGGTGCCCTCGCGCAGCGAGTCCTTCGGGCTGGTCGCCCTGGAGGCGCAGGCCTGCGGTACGCCGGTCCTGGCGTCGGCCGTCGGCGGACTGCCCACCGCCGTACGGGACCGGGTGACCGGCATGCTGGTCCGCGGCAACGATCCGCTGGAGTACGCCCGGTGGCTGCGCTGGTTCGCGGAACACCCGCGGGCGGGCGCCGCGATGGGGAGGGCGGCGGTGCGGCACGCCCGGACGATGAGCTGGCAGACCGCGGCCACCCGGACCCTGGAGGTCTACCGGGACGTGCTGCGGGAGGAGAAGCCGGGCCCGGAGACGAATGAGGCAGGAGCGGCGGCACGCCCCTGCCTCGCCGGCGCCTCTCCCCTGGAGGGTCGAGAAGGCCGGAATTCCACACTAGCAGCACTTTTGGGTTGACCAAAGGAGCGCAAGTGTAACGTCTCCATGAACTCCAGCCGGAATGCGCGGAATTGGCACGGAGCCCTGCCCGCCCGCCGGGACTCCAGATCCGCCTCAGGTGCGCTACAGGAAACTGGTCCGGCCGCGGATGCCGTACGACAATGGAGATGTCTTCGACGGAATGCCGGCGGCACGGACCCGCGGAGACGAAATCGGCAATTCACATTCCTGGAGGAAATCATGTCCGCTGCGCACATCACCCGAATGCACGGGAACACCGGACGCTCCGGCCACGCCCACCCGTCCTGTACCGTCACCGCGCGGACGTCGGCCCGGTCGAACGACAACGGCTGGGACTGAACCGCCCGGCCCCTTTCCGCAACAGAGCCTCGTGATCGCCCCCCCCCGGCGGCCGCGGGGCTTCTCCATTTGCCCCGACCGGGGTGTTGCGCCGGTATTTCGGGCGGGTCATCCGGAGGGGATGCCGGACGGGGCCTCCGGGGTCGGTGTGGGGTGAATCAATCCAGCCAGCCGAGCCGCTGCGCCCGTACGCCGGCCTCGAATCGGCTCGACGCCCCCATTTCCTGCATCAGTTCGGACAGCATGCGGCTCACCGTCCGCAAGGACACTCCCAGATTCCGGGCGACTTTCTCGTCCTTCATGCCCGAGGCGAGCATCTTGAGCGCGGCCCGCTGCTGCTCGGACAGCCCGTCCCCGCCGAGTTCCGGCGCGACGTCGTCGCCGTACGGTGTGGCCGCGTGCCAACAGTGCTCGTACAGCGCCAGGTAGGAGCGCACGAGGGCGGGGCCGCGGGCGAGGATGGCGCCGGCCGACCGGTCGTCGGGGTGGACGGGCAGCACGGCGAACTGCTGGTCGGCGATGATCATGTTCATCGGGGCGGCGGGCGACAGCCGGATCTCGACCCCGGCCTCGACCCGGCGGCGCAGCATCTCCACCGCCTCCGGCGAGGTGGTGATCCGCTGGTGGTAGATGGCGCGGATGCGCACCCCGTTGTCGATCTGTCTGCGGTCGCGGCTGAGCACGCGGTCCGCGACCTCCCGGACCAGGGCCGTCACGTGCATGGACGTCAGGTCGTGCCGGATGACGTCCGTGATGTCCTCCAGCACCTGCTGGATCCGCCCGTAGTCGTCGATGATCTCCACCTCGACCTCGGAACCGCTCAGCGAACCGGGCCGCAGGAACCTGCCGACCAGCGTCTCCAGCGCGCTGTAGGTCCGGTCCGACTCGTCCAGGTGCTCGCGCAGCCGCTCGCGTTCGCGTTGCAGCATCCGCAGCAGGGCGATCTCGGGGTCGACCACGGCGACCGCGTCCGGGCCCGGCCGCCAGGCCTCCGACTGGAGATCGGCGCGCGTCGCGTGCGTGCTGTCCGTGGGCACGATGAGGCCGAGGTCCATCAGCTCCGCACGCCGGCTCTCGCGCTCCTCGGGCGCCAGCCCCAGTTCCGCGAAGACGTCGTTGAGGTTGGACACCCCGCGCAGGCGCAGCTCCTGATAGAGGGCCAGCACCCTGTCGGCCGACTGGATGCCGTCCCTGCCATCGCCCGTTGCCATCGCGAAGCGACCCCCTCGTCTTACGAATCGACAGTCACACTTTGGCACATGCCGGTGAGGGAGTCCCCGCCCCGCGGAAACGGATGTGACGGGCGTCACAATGCCCGGCCGGGGTGATCGACTCTGCTTCCGGGCGGCCGGGACGGGCCGCCCCGGGGCCGCCCGGAGGGGGCTCGCGGACCCAACTCCCGTGCGGGCGCGGCGATGTGGGGCCGGGGGGTGTGAGGGGCCGGGTCAGTCCTGCGCCGTGCCCAGGCAGTCCGGGCACAGCCCCTTGAAGGTGATCTCCGCGTCGCCCATCCGCCAGGCGCGGAGTTCCTCGCCCGCTGGTTCGGGCACCTCGGCCCGTACGTTCTCCACGCGGCCGCAGCGCAGGCAGAGGGCGTGCTGGTGCGGCGGGCCGGAGACCTCGAAGACGGCGGGCAGGCCGGGGCGGTCGAACTTCGCGGCCAGTCCGGTCTCCAGGAAGTGCCGCAGCATCTCGTACACGGCCTGGCTGGTCAGGGTCCCCAGCCGTTCGCGGGCGGCCGCCGTGATGGACTCGACGTCCATGTGCCCGCCCGCCGCCAGCACCTGGAGCACTTCGAGGCGCGGCCCGGTCACGCGCAGACCCACGTCACGGAGGCGCTGGATCACCGCCTCGCGGCCGGTCGACTCCTCCACGACAGCCATCGCTGCGCCACCATCCGTCATCTGGTCCGCTCAAACCTTTGGAGGCATCGTACCTCTTGTCCGCCCCGTGGAACGGGGGAGGGGAGGGCGGATCGGCCCGCGCGGGGCGGAGGTCATCCGTCGGCCCGGCACACGAGGAGGACGCTCTCGGTCCGCTCGTCCAGGCGGTGGCGCCGACGGCGTTCCACGCGCAGTCCCGCCGCCTCCAGTTCGGCGTCGAGGCGTTCGGGGTCCACGATCCACTTGCGGGTGCTCCGCACGACGCGTTCGGTGCTCAGCTTGCCGGTGCGGACGCAGTGGTAGGTGATGTGCTCGCTCATGCCGTCCAGGTCGAAGACCTGCCGGGCCACGGCCCACTCCTCGACGCCGTCGAAGCGGGGCACCTGGAACGCCCAGGTGCGCACCGGCTCGTCCGACAGCCCCCGCAGCCCGTGCGCCGTGAAGTCGAGGGCGAGCGCACCGCCCGGTTCCAGGTGGGCGGCGATCTCGCGCAGCAGCCCGGGGCGGGCGCCGGGCGGGACGGCCGCGACCGTCGTCCCGGCCAGCAGGGCCAGCCGGTACGTCCGCCGCAACCGCAGTTCCGCGAGATCGGCCCGGGTGGTGACCAGACGCCGCGACACCTGGGGTCCGATCCGCCGGCCCCAGGCCCGCAGCCGCTCCAGGCAGGCGGCGTCCCGGTCCACGGCCTCGACGGAGAAGCCCTGGCGGGCGAACGGGACGGCCAGCCGGCCCGCTCCCGAGCCCAGGTCCAGCACCGGGCCGCCGCCGCACCGCCGCGCGAGGCTCAGGTAGCGGACGATGTCCGCGCTGTGCGGACCCAGCAGCGCGTCGTACAGCCACGCGTCGTCCTCGGCGGCCGGCGCGGCCGACTCCAGGCCGGGCAGGAACTCCACGGACGCCGGCAGGGCGCTGCCGCCGCAGGGCGGGACGCCGGGGGCCGCGTACGGGAACGGCGGGACCGGTGCGGGCGCGGTGGGCACGACCGGCATGACGGTCAGGGAAGTGCCGCTCGGTGTGTGCATCGCTCCTCCAGGGGCTCGCTCGGTCCGGCCGTCCGGGCGGGGTTCCCGTGCCGCCGGGACCGCGCCGCTGGTGAAATCCTGTCCTGCGGCGCGGGGTCCGGGCCAGAGCGGCGGGCTGCGTGAACACGCGATGGCGTGGATCTGCCACGCCCGCGGGGTGGAGGAAGGACGGCGGGCCGGCGACCGGGGCGGGCAGCCGTCGCAGGCGGGCGGCCGTCAGAACGTGCGGCCCTCAGAGCGTGCAGCTGTCAGAACGTGCGGCCGTCAGAACGTGCGGCCGAGGCGGACCGGCGTGAGCGCGGTGAACCCGTGATGGGTGAAGAACGGCAGGGCCGGGGCCTGTTCCACGGGCAGCCCGATCCGCTGGGACGTCGCCCCGTGCTCCCGCATCCGTCCGGTGGCCGCCGCCAGCAACGCGGTGCCGATGCCCTGCCGGCGGTGGGCCGGAGCCGCGCACAGGGCGTAGATCTCGCCTTCGGACGCGACGGGGACGCCGCCCGAGACGGCTCCGACGACGGCGCCGGCCGCGTCGGCCGCCACCAGCCAGCCGAGCCAGCCGGGCGCCCCGCCGGGAATTTCAATTTCCGCTCTTATGCGGGGCAGGGCGCAATGGTCCGACACCAGTCGGCGGGCACGGATTTCACCGAGGAGGTCGCCGTAGTCCCCGCGAATCGCCTCGGCGAGGAGCCGGGATATCGCCGTCGCGTCACCGGGCGCTGCCGTCCGCACGTCAGCCAGCAGCATTTGTTCCGCACCTCTCGCCGTACCGGTCCTGAGCCCGCACGCGCCCAGAATAGCGGGCAATTCGAGTGGTCGGGGGCGAGGCGAAATCTACGAATTGGCTTAGTAAATAGCCGGGTTGAGGGGAGCCGCTATCACGTCCAACAACAGGCGACGATCGTGGGAACGATCACCGACACCGCCGCGGTCACCGCGAGCAGCCCGCGCAGCACCGCGTGCCCCACCCGGTGCGGGGTCAGGATGCGGTGCATCCGCACCGCCGCCGACGGGCCGCCCGCCGCGAACGCCCGGCGGGGCGCGCGTCCGGCCGCCAGCGCGTAGAGGGCCGTGGCCAGCGAGTCCCGGGTACAGCCGCGCAGCGCCCGGTCGTCGGCGGCCATCTCCAGGAGCAGCGGCACGGCCTGCCCGCCGATCCGGGCCAGCGGCAGCCGGCGGAAGACGGTCGAGTACGCCCCGGCCGCGGCGACCAGCAGGTGGTGCCGGCCGGCGATGTGGGCCCGCTCGTGCGCGAGGGCGGCGGCCAGCTCCTGCTCCGAGAGGACCTCCACCGCTCCCGAGGAGATCACGACCCGGCGCGAACGCCCCGGCAGGCAGTACACCGCGGGCCGCGCGTCGTCCAGTACCGTCACGCCGAGCTCCGCGTCGTACCGGCCGACCAGCCGCAGCAGTTCGGCGTGCCGGCCGCGGGCCCTGCGCGCCCGCACGAGCTCCCGTACGAAACCGGTGCCGGGCAGCGCCAGTACCGCGAGTGCCGACGCGGCGGCGAGGAGCTCGCGCGCCGTCCCGTCCGCAAGCCGGCGCGGCGAGGGCGGGCTGAGGGTCAGGGCCGCGTCGATCAGCCGGTGACTGGTCTCCGCGGGGAGCAGCAGCTGCGCGGGGAGGATCGCCGTCGACAGCGCGAAGAGGGCCCCGCACGCGATCCACACGGCCAGGCCCAGCCGGGGCACCTGCTGGGCCCAGCGGGCGCGGAGCAGCATCCAGGGGATCAGCAGGCCCGTGATCAGGACGAGTCCGAGGGGCGGCAGGACGTGGTGGTTCACCGGCCGCCTCCGGTGGGGCCGGCGGGGCGGTCGGGCCGGGCGGCGCGCAGGGCGTCGTCCAGCGCCTCGACGTCCTCGTGGGACATGCGCTCCACGAACCGGAGCAAGGTGGCCCTGCGGTCCTGGCTGTCGCCGAGGGCGTCCTGCATGAGCGCCGCGGTGTACTCCTCGCGGCTGCGGACCGCCTGGTAGATCCAGGCCCGGCCGGACTTCTCGCGGCTCAGCCAGCCCTTGCGGTACAGGATGTCGGCCACGGTCATGACGGTGGTGTAGGCGACCTTGCGGCCCCGGTTTATGTCGTCGACGATCTCGCGGACGGATGCGGGGCGTTCCCACTGCCACACCCGGTCCATGATCTCGGCCTCCAGCTCTCCCAGCCGGCGTACGCGCATCCCTCTCGGCCCCTCCCGCTCGCGAGCGGCTCATGGTACGGCCAGCCCCCGCGGCGGGCGCATACCCCCGCCTGGTACGCCGGCCCGGCGCCGGTCCGGGAACGCCGGCCGCCCCTCCACGAACTGCGCGGTGTGGAGGGGCGGTTGACGGGACGGGCGGGGTTACGTACGGATGAGCCGGGCGATGGCCTCGGTGGCCTCGCCGACCTTCACCCGCGCGCCGTCCCCGCCCTGTGCGACGGCCTCGGTGACGCAGGAGCCGAGGTGGTCGTCGAGCAGGGTCACGGCGCAGGACCGGAGCGCCGCGTTGACCGCGGACACCTGGGTGAGCACGTCGATGCAGTAGGCGTCCTCGGTGACCAGCCGCTGCACCCCGCGGACCTGTCCCTCGATCCGCCGCAGGCGTCTGATGACGTCTTCCTTGTGTTCTGCGTAACCGGCCACGGGAGCTCCTCAGTTGGTGGCGGCCCGGAAGCCGCGCAGACGCAGGCTGTTGCCGACGACGAACACCGAGGAGAAGGCCATGGCCGCTCCCGCGATCATCGGGTTGAGCAGTCCCGCCGCGGCGAGCGGCAGGGCGGCCACGTTGTACGCGAACGCCCAGAACAGGTTCGAGCGGATGGTGCCGAGCGTCTTGCGGGCGAGCCGGATGGCGTCGGCCGCCGCCCGCAGGTCGCCCCGTACGAGCGTCAGGTCGCCGGCCTCGATGGCCGCGTCGGTGCCCGTGCCCATGGCCAGGCCCAGGTCGGCCTGGGCGAGCGCGGCCGCGTCGTTGACCCCGTCGCCGACCATCGCGACGCTGCGGCCCTCGGACTGGAGCCGCTTGACGACGTCGACCTTGTCCTGCGGCATCACCTCGGCGATGACCTCGTCGATGCCGACCTCGGCCGCGACGGACTCCGCGACGGCCTTGTTGTCGCCGGTCAGCAGGATCGGCGTGAGGCCCAGGGCGCGCAGCCGGCGGATCGCCTCGGCGCTGGTGTCCTTGACCGCGTCCGCGACCTCCAGGACGGCCCGCGCCTCCCCGTCCCAGGCGACGGCGATGGCGGTGCGCCCGGCGGCCTCGGCCTCGGCCTTCGCCCGCTCCAGGTGCGTGGGCAGGGCCATCGCCCACTCGGCGAGCAGCTTCTCGCGGCCGACGAGGACCGCGTGTCCGTCGACGACGCCCTGCACGCCGAGCCCGGGCACGTTGGCGAAGTCCTCGGGGGCCGGCAGGGCGCCGACCCTCGCGGCCGCGCCGGCCGCCACGGCCTGGGCGATCGGGTGCTCCGAGGCGTGCTCCAGCGCACCGGCCAGGCGCAGTACGTCGTTCTCGTCCACGCCCTGCGCGGTGTGCACCCGGAGCAGGGTCATCCGGCCGGTGGTGACGGTGCCGGTCTTGTCCAGGACGATGGTGTCGACCTTGCGCGTGGTCTCCAGGACCTCGGGGCCCTTGATCAGGATGCCGAGCTGCGCGCCGCGACCCGTGCCGACCATGAGGGCGGTCGGGGTGGCCAGCCCGAGGGCGCAGGGGCAGGCGATGATCAGTACGGCGACGGCGGCGGTGAAGGCCGCGGCCAGGCCGGAGCCGGTGCCGAGCCAGAACCCGAGCGTGGCCAGGGCGAGGCCGATGACGACCGGGACGAACACCGCGGAGATCTTGTCGGCGAGGCGCTGCGCGGCGGCCTTGCCGTTCTGGGCGTCCTCCACCAGCTTGGCCATCCGGGCCAGTTGGGTGTCGGCGCCGACCCGGGTGGCCTCGACGACCAGGCGGCCGCCGGCGTTGAGGGTGGCTCCGGTGACGGCGTCCCCGAGGGAGACCTCGACCGGGACGGACTCGCCGGTGAGCATGGAGGCGTCCACGGCGGAGGAGCCCTCGACGACGGTGCCGTCGGTGGCGATCTTCTCGCCGGGCCGGACCAGGAAGCGGTCCCCGACCTGCAAGTCGGCCGTCGGGACGGTGACTTCGCTGCCGCCGCGCAGCACCGTGACCTCCTTGGCGCCCAGTTCCAGCAGAGCCTTGAGGGCGGCGCCGGCCTTGCGCTTGGAGCGGGCCTCGAAGTAGCGGCCGGCCAGGATGAAGGCGGTGACCCCGGCCGCCGCCTCCAGGTAGATGTTCCCGGCGCCGTCGGTGCGGGCGATGGTGAACTCGAAGGCGTGGGTCATGCCGGGGGTGCCCGCGGTGCCGAAGAACAGGGCCCACAGCGACCACAGGAAGGCGGCGGTCGTGCCCACGGAGATCAGCGTGTCCATCGTGGCCGCGCCGTGCTTGGCGTTGGTCCAGGCGGCGCGGTGGAACGGCCAGGCGGCGTACGTGACGACCGGCGCGGCCAGCGTCAGCGACAGCCACTGCCAGTAGTCGATCTGGAGCGCCGGAACCATGGCCATCGCGATGACGGGCACGGCGAGGGAGACGGCGGTGACCAGGCGCTGCCGCAGCGGGAGCAGCTCGTCCGCCTCTTCGGCATCGGCCCCGCCGGCGCCGGACCCGCCCTCCGTACGGGGCGGAGCCGGCTCCTGCGCGGTGTAGCCGGTGGCCTCGACGGTGGCGATCAGGTCCGCGACGGAGATGTCGGCGTCGAAGGTGACCTTCGCCTTCTCGGTGGCGTAGTTGACGGTGGCCTCGACGCCGTCCATGCGGTTGAGCTTCTTCTCGATGCGGGCCGCGCACGAGGCGCAGGTCATGCCGCCGATGGCGAGCTCGACCTGGGCGGCGCCGGGAGTGATGGTGGTCATGAGGGCTGCTCCTCGTTCGAGCGCGGGGTGGGGGCCGGGGCCCGGTGGACGGACCGGGTCCCGGCGGCCGGGTGGGTCGGGGGCCGGGCGGAGCGTCAGGCCCGGCCGGTCAGCTCGTAGCCGGCGTCGTCGATCGCGGCACCGATCGCGGCGTCGTCGGGGGCGCCGGTTGTCTTCACGGTGACCAGGCCGCCGTCCACGTCCACGTCCACGGAGAGGACCCCGTCGAGCGCGCCGACCGACGCGGTGATGGCGGTCCTGCAGTGTCCGCAGCTCATGCCGGACACGCGGTAGACGGTGGCGGTGGTGTCTACGAGGGCCGTCGCGGTCGTGGCCGCTCCGGCGTTCGTGCCGCAGCTGCCGTCGGGGGTGCAGCAGGAAGACATGGAACTCTCCTTGATCGGTTCAGAGGGTGTCCGGATACCCGGTGGGGGTATCCAGGACCGCTCTTAGGTATACCCCCCGGTGGTATGGTCCCGCAAGGGATCCCACGGCTTGACTTGATACCCCCCAGGGGTATGGTGAAGTCACGGAACCGCTGGACGCGGCACTACGTCGTACGGGAGAGCAGCCATGAACACCGGAGTGAAGACCGCCACCTTTGCCGCCGCGCTCGCGGCGGCCTTCGGGGCCGCGTACGGGGTCGGAGCGGGCGTCGGCCCCGTGGGCTCACCCGCCAAGGCGGAACACGGAGGCCACGCGGCCGCCCAGGCGCCGGCCGGCGCCGACGCCGGACACGGCGGGCACGAGGAGGCCGCCCAGGCCCCGGCCGCCGGCGGGCTCCAGGTGTCCGAGGGCGGCTACGCGCTGAGCCTCGACACACCGCGCGTCGAAGGGGGCGTCGGCGAGCTCAGGTTCTCGATCAAGGACGCCTCGGGCCGCAAGGTCACCGCCTTCAAGACCGAACACGGCAAGGAACTGCACTTCATCGTCGCCTCGCGCGACCTCACCGTGTACCGCCACCTCCACCCGGTACGGGCCGCCGACGGCACCTGGTCGACGCCGGTCGACCTGCCGGCGGCGGGCGGCTACAAGGCCTTCGCCGACTTCGCCCCGGCGGCGGAGGGCGCGAAGGGCGTCACCCTCGGCGCGGACCTCTCGGTCCCCGGCGCGTACGCACCCAACCCGCTGCCCCCGGCCGCGAACACCACGGACGTGGACGGGTACCGGGTCGCGCTGGGCGGAACCCTCGACCCGGGCAAGGCGGGCGAACTCAAGCTCACGGTCAGCAAGGACGGCAAGCCCGTCACGAACCTCGAACCGTACCTCGGGGCGTACGGCCACCTCGTCGCCCTCCGAGACGGAGACCTGGCCTACCTCCACGTCCACCCCAACGAGGGCGGCCCCGGCCCCGACGTCTCCTTCACGGCGACCGCCCCGAGCGCCGGCTCCTACCGGCTCTTCCTCGACTTCCAGCACGAGGGCAAGGTCCGCACGGCCGCCTTCACGGTGAACGCGGGAGGCGGGGCGGCCCCGGCCGCGGACTCTCCCGCGAGCACGCCCGCCGGCAGCCCCGCGGGCACCCCCTCCGGCACCCCTTCGTCCGAATCCGGCGCCCACTCCCACTGACCGCGGTCCGCCGGGCGGCCGGCTCCGACGGAGGAAAGGGATCGCCGTGCACGGATACACCGCACACAAGGACGACGTCCTCAAGCGCCTGCGCCGCCTCGAAGACCACGTGCGCGCCCTGCAACGCATGGTCGAGGAGGAGACCTACTGCATCGACGTGCTCACCCGGCTCAGCGCCGCCACCGAAGCCCTCCGGTCCTTCGGACTGGCCGTACTGGAGGACCACCTCAACTCCTGCGTGGCCGCCGCCGTCGCCGAAGGCGGCGACGGGGCCCGCGACAAGGTCGACGAAGCGTCCCGCGCCATCGCCCGCATGGTCCGCTCGTGAACCCGTTGTCTAGGGTGAGGGGATGAACGGGATGGCGATCGTCACCGACCGGGACGACTGGCGGGGCGGCTTCGAAGAGCGGGTACTGGACGGCTACCGGGCCGCGGGCTGCTCGGAGCCACTGGCGCGGGCCCTGCTGGAACGGGCGACGGAGGGAATCGACGGCTGGACGGTCGCCACCGACGGCACCGGCTGGGTCGCCGTCGGCGTGCGGGAGGCCAACGGCGTGACCGTGGGCCGCATCCACGACCTGACGGCCACTCAGGGACGCGAGTGGGCCGAGCGCTGGTGCGCGGAGAACGGCGCGCAGCGGGTGGAGGTACGGCTGGCAGGAGGCGCGGCGGGACCCTTCGCCGACTACACCGTCCAGCAGCAGATCCGCAAGCGCGCGGTACCCGAACAGCCGTCCCTCCCATCCGAGCTGACGGTCCGTCGCCTGACGGAGGCGGAGTACCCGGCCTGGTACGCCGGCGAGGAGGACGCGTACATCGAGGACATCGTCCGGGCCGGATCCCTGACCCGGGAGCAGGCCAAGGCGAAGTCCGACGAGGACTTCGCCCGCCACCTCCCGCAGGGCTACCTGACCCCGGGGCACGCCTTCTACGCGATGGAGGCGGACGGCCAGGTGATCGGCACCGGCTGGGTCAACCACGGCTTCCTCCCCGGCGTCACCTTCGGCTTCTCGCTGGAGGTCTACGAGGAACACCGCGGCAAGGGCTACGGCCGCGCCGCGATGACGGTCGGCGCATGGGCCACCCGGCAGGGCGGCGACGAGACGATGATGTTCAACGTCTTCGGCGGCAACGACGTCGCGATGCGCCTGTACGACAGCACCGGCTTCACCATCCTGGACGAATACCGCTCACTCGACCTCCCCCGAACCTGACGTCCCCGGCCCCGGGCGGGCGCGACCCCCGAAGCCCGTCGTCGCCGCTCGCCTCTGGCCGCAAAGGAGACCGGCCCTCCGCGTCCGGACGCGACTGGGGGAAGATGATCACCAGGACGAGCAGGAGGCAAGGGTCCCGATGAATCCGTACGCGCACGTGCCCGCCGACGATCCGCTCTTCGGCACGGTCCGGATCGAACTCGACCACGAGGCCGGGACGCTGGGCGTGAGCGGGGACGGCCTGCCGCCGGTCGACATCCGGCGGGCCCCGAACACAGTGCCGGAGAGCCATGTGCCGATCGGGACGCGCGACCCCGAGCACCTCACTCTGCTCGTCGACGGTGCACAGGAGACCCTGCGGCCGTCCAAGGGATTCCTGACCCGGCGCTCGTACCGGGTCGAGGTCGTCTCAGCGGCCCGGGAGTGCCACTATCTGCTGGTCCCGGACTCCCTCGGAACCAGTCGGCTGTTGCGGGACGATCGGCTGCTCGGCGTCTTCACATCGAGCGGCGACGGGCGCGTGTCGGCCGACTGGGAGGCGGAGAGCGAGTCCGAGCGTGCCAGGGACCCGTACGACGCGTCCGTGGGGTACGGGCTCGCCGCGGCATTCGGCACCGGTGCCGAACCGATGTGGCAGCTCACTCTGAACGCCGCGCTCGACCTGTGGCCGTGAGGGAACCTCAGTCCTCCGCCGGGGGCAGCAGGTGGGAGCAGGTCGAGCGTGCCACGAACGCGATGCCGTCATAGTCCTCGGCCGGGACGAGCGGGGCGGTGTTCAAGCGGTAGAGGAACCGTGGGACGTTGGCGCCGAAGCTGCGCTGCGCCTGCGGGGCGTGCAGCCAGGGCGCGGCGTCGGCGGGGGAACCCGCGGCGCGGAAGTCCGCGTAGTAGTCGCCGGGTACGGCGTGCGTGAGTCTGGCCTCCAGGGAGCGGAGGCCGGTGCCGATGCGGTGGCGGGCCGGCGGGCGCTGACGCTCCTTGCCGCGACGGGCCAGGAAGGAGCCCTTGCCGAAGAGGAGGGCCAGCGCGTAGTAGGCGTCGCCGTACCGTTCGCGGAGTTTGCTGCCGAGGGCCGGCACCTGGTCCCCGTACGTGCCCTTCGCGATGTGCCCGTTGTGCGCCCAGACCATGACGCGGGCCTCGGGGTCGTCGTCCACGAGCCGTGCGGCGGCGTCGGCCATGTAGCGGTCACGCGCGGCGAGCACGCCGTCCTCGCCGGCCGGGGCCTCGAAGGGCCGGGTCACCAGGTCGGCGGCGCGGACGAGGATCCGCGCGTGCTCCAGAGCCTCGCCGGCGTCGTCGCCGGGACCCGGCCGCTCGGCGTGGTCCGCGATGAGACGGGCGATCTCCTCTGCGCGTCGCATCAGGGCCTTGTCCGGGTCCGGAAGCGTGCCCGGGCGGGCCCGGGCCAGTACGTCCAAGGCGCTGACGCGCCCGGCCTGTTCGGGCGCGGCCCGGAGCAGAAAGGCGGCGACGGCCTCGACCGAGTCGGCGCACAGCTGGGGGTCGGTTCCCACGAAGCGGACCCGGCGCTCTTCGGGCAGATCGCGGTTGTGGGCGCGCAGCCACTCGACGAGGTCGACCATCTCGCGGGTGCGCCAGGTCCAGAAGCCCAGCCTGGCGACGAGCCGTTCGGGGGAGCCCGTGCCGTACCGGACGTACGCGTCGAGTGCGCGGGCCGCGGACTGGCTGGCCTCCATGGCGAGGGTGGTGAACCCCTCCTCGCGGACCAGGAACTCCACGATGCGGTGCTTCAGCCGGAAGAACTCGCCCGTGCCGTGGGTGGATTCCCCCAGCCCGACGATCCGTGTCCCCCGCAGTGCCTCGCCCAGGGGTTTCAGGTCCTCCACCGGCGCGCCGGGGGTCAGGGTACGCAACGGGTTGGCGTGCTCGTTCAGCCATCGGGAGATGTCGTCGGGCACCGTCTTGCCTCTCCTAACCGCGTACGGGAGGGCGGCACGCGGTCGTGCCCCGGCCTCTCTCACACGTTCATGGGCCAGTTCGTCATCGGTTGTAGCGGCGACCACCGAAAGAACCTGATGCACCGTCATGATCGGGCAGCCGGCAAGGGTGCAAGTCGGCCACGTCTTCGCGAGTCCCTGGTTGACTGCCTGGCCCGCTGACCTGCGCGCAGGCTTTCCGGCCGTGCGTCACGCAGTGGAAATACAGGGCGGACCGAATGGCCGGTTCCTGCGGAGTGCGGCAGGCGACGACTGCGCCGGGCGCCGCCCCGTTGAGGCGGGGGCGCTGTGCGTGGTCGACCCTCTGCCGCGCATTCTCCCCACGGGGACTCTGGGGGCGTGATCCATGGTCGCCTGCGCAGAGCCGGTCAGGCGTGTGAGGTGGGTCGTTACAGCCAGTCGCGCTTCTTGAAAATGACGTACAGGCTCACGCAGACCACCGCCATTAGCAAGATCGCGAAGGGGTAGCCGGCTGCCCAGTGGAGTTCGGGCATGGTCTCGAAGTTCATGCCTTAGATGGTGCCGACCAGGGTGGGGGCGAAGAGGATGGCGGCCCAGGAGCAGATCTTCTTGAAGTCGTCACCCTCACACCGCTGACCTGCGGAAATCGCCCGAACGGTCGGTCCGACCTGCGGCGATCGGCCTTTCCGACCCTTTCGCTGTGCTGCCCGTTTGTACGGCCGATCCTCCCCAGCTGCTCCCCAACGGGCCTCATTCTCCCCGGATTCTCCCCAGCGGAGGCTGCTTGGATGGAGGCTTTCCGCTGGCCGGGCGACGATCTGAGCGACGGGAAGGGTTACGCGATGTAGTGGTGGCGGGGCGGGAGTAGACGGCAGAGGTGGCGCCGGCGGTCTGTTACTTTGCCCACCACTCATCATCTGCTCTGAGCGGCCCCGAACAGCGTTGCTACGTCCTCACGGTCCCGCCCCGCCGCCAGCGCGGCCACTGGCCGGAGCTGCAGGACCTCCTGCGTGGACGGCAACGGATTGCCGTCCAACCACCCATAACCCGGACTCTTTCGGATCCGCATCTTCTCGAAAGCGTTCCCCGCTCTGTCGTCGCGGAGCGGGGGACCCACCCGGTCGGCTTCACGATGCGGGTGCTGGCCGTGGGTGGTCAGCTGTCGAACAGCGTCAGCTGGTCGGCTGTCTCGACTACGTCCGCCTCCTCTTCGAGACCCGGTGCCTGGCCCTGTGCAGGGTCGGAGTCTTTGACCGGGTCAGAGATCTCGGAGACTTCCGAAGAGGTCTCAGGAGACGCACGATGCGGCAGCACGTAGTCCTGGCCGAGACCCGCCAAGTGCAGTGGGAGCGGCAGGGACAGAGCCTCCGGGTAGTCCGGGGGCTGCCGGAGCAGGTGGACTGCGGAGGCGAAGGACTCCGGGGCGTCGCCGGCTTCGAGGTGGCAGCCGAGGACTGCGATCTCCAGGAAATCAGGAGTCCATCCGACCATTCCGGTGTCGATGGTGGGCTCACCCTTGCGCTTGCCCATCCGGATCGGGCGTGGCGCGAGCTTGTCCGCTTCGACGGCGGAAGACTTGAACTGCACCGGCTTGGAGTTGGCCGAGTGGAAGACCCGCCCATCGGGGCCATGACCAGCGGGCAGCCACAAGCCGGCTGCAATGCCGTTCGCCCCGCCGCCTGGATGGACGCCCCACCACTGTGGGGTCTCCCTGCCGCGCCCCGTGCGGACGCGCACGAGACGAAGATCGGGGTCGAGGCGCCGGGAATCCGCCTCACCGTCCCGCATGCGGTCGGGTTCGGTACGGCCGTCCTGGAGCCAGGTCCAGTGGGAGCGGGCGTTCTGGGCCTCGGCCAGGAGCAGAGTGGGTTCGCACCGGAGAGAGGCGCGGATTCGCTGCAGCCATTCCTCGGCGCGACGGCGCTGTTCGGCACGGTCGGCGTGCCAGCTTCGGCGCTTGGGGGCGTCTTCCTCGTCACGCGGCCCGGGCAGCAGAGGACGTACCTCGGCGAGCCGGGTCAGCCTGATCAGCATGGTCGGGTACGGGACCCAGGCCCCTGCGCCGTCGTCGGCATTCGGGTCCCACCCCTGGATCCGGGCCAGCCCCGCGCCCTCGGGGGTCACCAGGACCGCCACCGGTACATCGGTGGCCCACCGGTTCCTACTGGTGCGGTTCCTACGGACCATCCAGACGGCCGCATGGCGCAGGCCGCCGGGAAGACCACTGGCGATGCCGAGCTCGGGATATACCCGTGCGCCGAGCTGGCGCAGCCCGTCGTCCCAGGCCATGCGGGCGCGGTGGTGCTGGTTGTCGACCGTGTTGTAACCCTTGATCTTCTTGGGTACGGCGAGGAACTGGGTGACGTAGCCCGCGTCGGCGAAGCCGAGTCGCAGTGCGAACTTCGGATCATGTTCGGTGCTCGCGAAATCGTCGGCCCGGTCGATTTCTACCAGCGCGAGCGCGGGAGGCGAGCTCGCCTTCGGCGCACGTCCCTTGACGCCGTTGAGCCAGTCGGCGATCTCTGCCCGACGGGAGTACAGAGCGGCTGACACGACGGCTTCCGGACGCCGCGGTCCTTCGGGGAGCTCCAGGCCGTCGGTGAACGAGACCGTGCTGTCGTCGGCTCGACGGTGGACGGGCCGATAGCAGTTCAGCCGGACGGCTAGTTCAGAGGTGACCCATTCCAGTACAACGGGACTTTCGGCACGGGCGTCGAGATGGGTCGCCTCGTCGTGTTCGGGCGCTGCCTCGGGCAGACCGAGCAGCTCCACGAGCGCCGAGATCGTGGTCTCCCGCAGCTCGGAGGTCTGCCACACCAGCTGAAGTTCGAGGACCGGCCTGTCGTCTTCGTCCGGGCCGTTGTAGGCAGAGACCGCGAGGGCGGCGGCGCGCCGCCGTTCGGCCGTCCTGCGCGCCTCATCGGCAGTCCTGTCCTCGGGCTTCACGTTCGTCGGAGGGGCATTGACCGGGCGATTACCAGACAGGACGGACCGGGAGTGGGGTTGTGCGGCGCCGAGCCCTTCGGGCACCGCCTGCTCCGCCCATTCCGTGAGCCGGGAGACCTGGTCCGGCATCAGACCGGGTCCCACCTCGTGACGGCCCATCGCCGTGCGGTAGACGATGCTGGCACGCATCCCGTCGGTGAGCCATTTTTCGGGAGAGGTGAGTAGGTCGTCGACACCGGGGAGTTCGTCACCGAGGACGACTCCACCGAGGAGCCTGGCGGGGCCTCCGTGTGACCAGCGCTCCGAGAAGGTGCCCGTCTCGCGGTCGCGGTACCGCTCCAGCTGAGCGACGGCGAAGCGTTCGCTCAGCGGCACGCCCGGGAGGACAGGAACCCTGGGGCGCAGCAGTACGGTCGTGCGGCTGCCATAGGGAAGGTGCAGGCGCCCGCTCTTTCCGCTCACGCGCGTCGCCCAGCGGCGGATGCTCCAGTGCAGGTGGTAGCGGGGGAGGGGGTCGAAGGGGACGGTGTGCAGGGTGATGTTGAGGACGATCGCGAACCACCACGTGCCCTTGGAGCCGCCCGGCTCGTACGGAATCGGCTGAGAGACGAGTTCGGCGCCCTTGTCGCGGGGCCCGCGAGGCATGGCCCGGAACCGGAGCGCACCGCCTTCGAACGGGTAAGGGCCGAGATCGAGCACGCGGCGGGCCAGCCAGTCGGGGGTGAGCGTGAACTGGTGTCCGGCCGGGGCGGCGGTGCCCCCGTCGGTGTGGCCACACGCGACGAGTTCACGACCTACGGACTCCCACTGCGGGGTGTGCGCGGCGAGTTGGGCACGCACCTCACGGAGCAGGCCGCGGTGCTCGGGTTCGGGACGGATGTCGCGGAGCCAGTGGGCGATGAGAGTACCGAGGACCTCAGGGGGCAGCGGATCGGCAAGGTCGGCGTCCGCGTACAGCCAGCGTGCCGAGTCACCTTCGGGGCGGGAGCCGAAAGGCCGCGGCATGGCCAGGACATCGGGGGCGTAAGCCTGGATCGCCTGTTCCAGGGCTCGGGTGGGGGCCGTGCGCCAAGGCTCGGAATCCTTGTCGCGGCCGGCGTTGCAGAGTTCGAGGACGCTGTCGCGCCACTCCTCGGGGAAGGGCAGGGCCCGGTATCGGCCCATGACGGAGATGTCCTGGCGGTCAGGGAGCCAGGCCGTGGTGCGCACGCGGCGGTAGTTCACGGGCATGTCAGGGTCTTCCTATGAGGTCGGGACGCACGACGTCGAGGCGTCTGCCGTCCGGTGTGGGAAGGAGCCGTGGGTGCTGTTCTCAGGTGGTGCGGTTGAGATGGTCGATCCGACCGAGGGCGCTGTAGAGCGGGGCGTACAGCAGACGGGCGACTGCGGCGTCGGCCGGGTCCGCCGCTCCGGATTCGGCTCCGGGCGACGAAGTGCCGACGAAGTACGGGGCGAGCACGGCCCGCACGGCGTGGAGGAGGCCGGGGCCGGGCCGACGGCCGCCGATGGCCCTGAGCGCGGGGGCCGAAGCCCACGCAGCGGCCGGGGCGAAGGCCGCGTCCACGAAGAGGACCCGGGCGGGTACGCCGCCGCGTACCAGGCGGCCGATGACCTGCCACATGGTGACCATTTGGTCCCAGGCGAAGGCGCGCTGTTCCCAGGGACGGAGGGCGGAGTAGGCGTAGCGGCGGGAGAGCAGCCGACGCCATTCCTTGCGGGCTTCCTGACGCAGCGCATGGCCTGCCTGGTCCAGGTTCTCCGCATTGCGGACCAGATCGGTGAAAGTGGCAGGGCCCACGAGGTCGTCGTTGCGTGATTGGTCGCGGATGAAGCGGGTGATCCAGTCGTTGAGGGCGTACACGGACAGGGACAGGTCGTCGGGCCGGGGATGCGGCCGGGCGAGGAAGACGGCGGTGCCGAAGGCTGCCCTGCCCTGGCCGTTGAGAATGTTGTGGCCGCGTTCCACGGCCATCAACGGGGCCACCAGGATCTCGGCCATGCGGTCCTCGGCAAAGGCGGCGAGGTCGCCCCGGCGGAGGCTTGCCAGCAGGGCCGGGCCATCCACGCCGGGCAGGTGACCCAGGTCGGCGTCGTCCGGCACGAGGACGCGGACCCGGCCCTTCCACCGTTCCGAGCGCTGTCCGTCAATGGTCTCGGCTACGGCGTACGCTTCGCGATAACTGCCGACCAGGACTAGGACGCGTCGGCGGTGGTCGTCGGCGATGCGGGCGAGCTCTTGGTCGAGGACGCTGCCGGCACCTCCGGCGCCGGGCCGGGCGAGCCGGTCGGCCATGGCACGAGCCTGGGGGATCCGAGCTTCGAGCTCGGTGCCGGAGAGCCGCATGGGCTCCCCTGCGGCGTCGTAGAGGAAGTGGGTGGCGAACCGGGTCTGCCCGACACCTTCGAGGGACTTCTCCGACGGCATCAGGACGGCGCCGACAGGAGCGAGGATGTGGGCCCGGGTGGATTCCCCAGCCCAGCTGGTACCTGACATCAGGACGACGTTGGGGCCAGGGCGGCCGATCGCACGGTCCTCGCCGAGACCGGTGAGGGAGAGCAGCAGCTCGCGGCCGACCCCCGTGCAGCGGAAGAAGCGCAGGGTGCCGCTGGTGCGCCCCACCTCGTCGTAGGTGTCCTCCTGGGGCTGGTACTGATAGCCGAGAACGTTGCCCATGGGGGCTTCGGGGATGATCGGCGCGTAGTCGAGCGGTGCGCGGCGGGCCAGTTCCTTGCCCTGCCGGTCGAGGCGGAGAGCCGCTTCCACCATGGGCCACAGATAGGTCAGCCGGTCGAGGCGCTGATGGAGAACGGAGAGGAGGAGCACGAACTCCAGGCGGTCACGGGTGATGCGCTTCCACTCGTCCCGGTCTTCCGGAGTCAAACGGTCGAGGACTGGCGTTCCTGCGAGGAGCGCGTCGAGCAGGGACTGGACCCGGGTACGGGAGGCCGCCGGCGACAGTGTGTACAGCAGGTCCTTCGCGGCGGCGGACAGAGTCGTGGAGAGCGGGTCCGTGAAGTCCCCGTCGCCAAGCGGATCGTCCCGGAAGTCGTCGAGGACGGCGGTGAGCGCGGCACGACGAGGATCGGGCTCCGGCATCGCCGCTGTGGAGTCCTCCGCCCCTTCCGAGTCGTCCTCGTACCCTTCGTAGAGGCTCCGCTCGTCTTCGACTGCCCCTTCGAAGGGTTCGGGGTGTTCCGGATGGCGCGGTAGCTCGAACCATTCCGCGATCAACTTCTCCTGCAAGGCCCAGGGGCTGAAGTACTCCTGGTCCACCCACTCGCGGAGGGTGGTGTCCGAGATGAGCCGTTGGTAGATCCGATCGGCGGCAGTGGCGACCACGGAGAGCGCCGCGTTCCACTGCTCCACGTCCCGGTCGGCGAGCAGAAGCCTGCCACGCCTGCTCAACTCCTCGATCTTGTGCGTGTGCAGCTGGTCGAGCCAGGATTCGGTGCCAGGCTTCACCAGGGTCGCGGAAGGAGCGAAGAGTTCGTCGAAGCGCATCTGGACGGAGTCGGCCTCGTCGACGAAGACCAGGTTGCTGCGCAGACAGGCGAGTTCCAGCTGGCGGAGCCGTTCGTCGTTGAGGTGCGCGGGTACAGGGCTTTGGACGAGGCTGGACGGGTTGGCAACCCAGATGAGTCCGTCGACCTGGTGGCGGGCGGCTCGGTGCCGGGGGCACCGTGACCACAGGGGGCAGCCGTGCGGAGTCGCCAGGGCGGTGCCGTTCGGGCCCCGGTCGGCGGGTTGGCGGGCTGGTGCCGACTGCACGCCCGAAGGGCGCCATGGCGCGGGCAGCGATGCGGCTTCCGTAGTCGTCCCGGCCTCTTGCGTCTCCTTCTCCGGGTGCAGTCGGGTGCACGGCGCATCGCTGTAGGCGAGTGGTTCGATCGCCTCGTTGGCCCGCAGGGCGTCGGCGATGCAGATGGTGCTGAGATTGTCGAAGGCGGGCGCGTGGTGGTCGAGGAGGTTGTCGTGACCGCGGGAGGCGAGTCTGCGGTGGAGGCGCTGTACATGGGTCTCGCGGGTGGAGACGCCGAGCACGGGGACGGCGGGCAGCCCGACGGTTTCGAACAGCTCGCAGAGCCTGAGCTGTTCGGCTGCGTCGCCCACTACGAGAGTGGTCCGCATACCGCGTCGGGCCGCGGTGGCGGCGGCCAGGACCATGAAGGTGCTCTTGCCCGCCCCGACCATGCCGACCAGGTGCAGTGTGCCGTCCAAGACGATGCGGTCGTGCTCGGTGAAATCTCGGCCGTCGGCGTCACGCGGGGCGATGCGTACCTCGGTGAGTCGTTGCTCCCAGCGGCCCGGCCGTTCGACGCCCTCGTCCTCCTCTACCTCGTCCATCCACCGTGCGGTATCAAGGAGTTGTTCGCGGGTGATCTCGATCGGGCCCGATCGGACCGGAGGTCCGGCGCTGAGTTCGTGCCCCTCGATGCCGTCCTCGATCAGGTCGGCCGGAAAGCGCACCGACGCCGCCCGGTTGCCCTCCTGGAACTCGCTGCGTCCTGCCGGCGCGAGCGGCAGCGGGCGGCGCACGAAGTCAGGTACCCGCGAGAGCGCCTCGCTGTAGACAGCGTGGCGGTCGGCCGCAACGGTGGGGACGATGCGCCGGGGCGGGGTCTGCGCACCGGGTTCCGGCAGGTGGTACGCCCGTAGCCGGTCAGGTACGCGCTCGTACCGGGAAAGGGCCTGACGCCATGCGTGGCTGCGGCGCAGTGTCCACAGCAGATGCCGGCCGGCGATGAGGGCCGTCCGATGCTCCTCGCTGGTGACCAGGCCCGCGGCCTCGGCGTACGGGTATCCGCCAAGGAGGACGTATGCGCTCTCGGCGGGCTGGTCCGGGGCGACGAGTTCGAGAAGGTGCAGGGCCAGTTCAACCTGGCAGAGATGGGAGGGTTTGAGGCCTTCGAGACCGGGGTCCCCCGACCAGACTCTCTTCAGTTCCCGGACGACGGATCGGTTCCACTCGATCTGGTCACGCATGGCGGGCTCCGTCGGGGGTGGTTCGATTCGTGCGGGTCGTGGTGAGTCCTGCGGCCCGGGGGCGGGGGCGCGGGGTCCCGATCTCGCGGAGCCGGGCTGTGGCTCGTGAGACCAGGGCGCGGTCGGTGAGCAGAGGCAATCCGCGGGCGCGGGCCGGCCGGGCACGGGCGAAGGCGGCCAGGTAGCCGGGCCGGGCGGCAACCCGGTACTGGGGAACAACCCAGAACCCGTCGTCGTACGGCGGGTCGGCGGGGACCGGGCGGGCGGAGCGGCCGAGGAATACGGGATGGGCCCAGTCCTTGACGTCGATGGCCCAGCGGTGCCCGTCGGGGAACGTGACCAACAGGTCGTAAGCGTCGTACCCGGGCCACATCCGCACATCGAGACCCAGGTCGAGTAGCTGTCGCTCCAGATCGGCCTCGGCCCGTCCCGGTCCGGTGACGAACTGCCTCAGAGGGCGCTCGAGTTGGACCGGTCGTCCGGTCGCCGCCCGTTCCAGTCGTCGTCCCAGCGGCGCCGGCCCGGTCCGGCGGCAGCGGTCCCGTTCGCACCACCATGAGCCGTCGCGTACGGGAACCAGCAGGGTCAGGCAGCGCCCGCAGGTGGTGTAGTGGTCGTTGCGGAGGTAGCTGTCGGGCACGTCCTGGTAGATGCGCATGATCAGTTCGTGGACGGGTTCGAGGACCAGATCTCCACCGAGAGCCGACAGCTCGGCAACGGTGAGCACCGGGCGCCGCACGAGGAGCCTCCTGAATTCTGTGTACGCCTCCTCCTCGCCGTGCTCCCGGCACAGCCTCAGCGCGGTGTGCACGATCATGCGGTCGCGGAACCGGGCAGCGGTGTCGGGACAGCGCTCGGCCCACTCGTGGCACAGGTCACCGGGCCTCCCCGACACCGGGTCGAGAAGCATGTCCTGCGGGCCTGCCGCGTCGGCGGGCAGGTCGAGGGGCCACTCGGCGAGGGGCAGGGTGCGGCAGCGGTCGATCAGCTCGGCGAGCGACGCGGGTGGTTCCTCACCGCGCACGAGGCAGGCGAGAGCCGTGCGGTCCAGCGCGCGCTGGGCCTCGGCGGGATAGGGCAGGGTGAAGGACTCCAGGTCGGCGGTGTCCTCCAAGATGAGCAGCGCCTGGGCGAGCGTCTTCAGCAAGGGCACGCCCTCGTGGGCGGCCCACTCCTCGGCGGGCAGTGGCAGGAAGTCGTCGCTCATGGGGGCGTTCGGGCGGGTCATGCCGCACCGTCCACGGTGTTGGTGCGTTCGCGGCCCGTGGCGCACCAGCCGTGAACGTCGCATGAGCGGCAGTCGGTCCCGGAGGAGGGCGCGGCCTGGTAGCCGCGGTCGGCGGCCCAGTCGGCAACGAGCTCGCGGAGCAGCGCACGGGCGCGGCCGACGGTACGCGAGTCGTGGGGGTCGAGCTCTTCGAGGCGGGCACCGTCGGGGCGCAACACCTCCAGTTCGACGCGGGAGCGGAGGGCGTCGCCGCCGAGGGCGCCACCTTCGACGAGGAGGACAGCGAGGGCCAGTTGTGGGTACTGCCGCATCAGTCCTCCGCCGTGGGTGTAGCTGCTCGTGGTCGTCTTCGTCTCGCGGACCACCACGCCACCCCGGTCGGTGTGGATCAGGTCGCAGTCCGCGACGAGCACCACGTCGGCCTGTGGGTCGTAGGCGACGATCCGCCGTTGAGGTTCGACCGTCTCGTGATCGGCCAGTCCGTCGAAGGGGCAGTGGGCCCGGTGCTGGTGGAGCATGGCGAGGGCTTCGTACTGCTCGTCGGCTGTGAGACCGGGCAGGTGCTCGGGCAGGGGCACCGCACGGCAGGATCCACGGGCGGGATCTGCATGCCGCCCGTTCAGCCAGGCGTCAACCGCCCTTCCCCGGCGGATGGCAGCGCTCTCAGTGCGTCCGTCGCGGAGCTTGAGTACGCGGGTGGCGTGGTACTGCTCGGCGCAGTTCCCGTAGGCCCGAAGGTCGCTGACGGACAGACTGCGACGTTTCCTTGGAGTGGCGGCCACGCCGAGGAGTCCCGGAACCCGCGGGACGGCCACGCAGTCGGGCAGTCCCACACAGCGGACGCAGTCGGCGCTCGGGCGGGCCTCGGTGGCGTCGGCGAGGTCGGCCATCGAGGCAGCGACCTCGGCTCTCAGATAGCGATGCTCGGTCTCCTCCGCCGTCCAGTCGGCGAGTGTCTTTGTACCTCCGTCGGCGAGCCCTACTCCGACCACACGGATCCGCTCCGGCCGGACGTGAGGTCCGGGGAGGGGACTGGAAGGGGCGCCGAACGGCGTCAGGGAGGGTGTGCCGGTCAGCAGGACGTGGGCGACCGCGGCGATCTCCACCGCCGGCCTGTCCCGCTTCACGGTGCCCAGGGAAGGGATCCAGATCTCGCGTACACGCCCGTCCCGAGAGGCGTACCCTCGCCCCCACACGGTGCGTTCGTACTGCGTCACCCCACGGGCATCCGGCTGCGCCAGCTTCTTGCTCCCGGCGACCCAGGCAGGGGCGACCGGCAGGAGGGGGGACTGGCCTGCTGCGCCTTGCGAAGCTTCCCGGTCGGTCCTGGCCGTCAGGTAGTGGTGGGCGGCCTCGCGGGCCCAGGCGACATGGACCGGGGTGCACTTGCGGAAGTTCGCCGGATCTGCAGCAGCCTCGACGAGGCTCCGGCCGCCGTGTTCGACAGCGTCGAGGAGAGCGAAGAACGGCTTGAAGGAGAAGTCCTCGACCGGCTTGGCAGGGAGCCGTCCCGGCGCCTTGACCAGGGCCCTGGCCCGCAGCGCGCGGCCCAGGGGGCAGCCGGCAGGGTCGGGGCGCACCAGCGAGGCGCCGATCCGCAGCAGGGTGCTGTCCCCGATGGAGTGTGGCGGCTTGCGGAACGCGGTCATGGGCCGCTCCTCATGGCTGGTCGTCGGTTGGTCCCTCGGTCGACTCTGGAAGAACCATGGCGTGGTGCTGTGAACAAAGTCAAGCGATGCCGTGAGGGTGCGTCAGTTTCCGCTACTCTGTGCCTCGGTCTGGATCACCCAGGAACGGGGAGGCGTCCACGTGGAGCGCGGAAAGATCGTTGATGGACGTTTCCGGATCGACGGAACCCCATCCGTAGGCGGGATGGGTGCGGTATGTCGTGCGACCGACCTGACGGACAACTCCGTTGTCGCCGTCAAGTTCCTCATTCCCGACGCCGCAAGGTCCGCCCTGGATAGCTGGAGCGTCGAGCCGACGCTCACGGAGTTGCGGCGCTTCGAGCGAGAGATTCGTTTGTATGACCGTCTGGGTGGTGAAGGCGTCCCGTTCCTGGTGCACCACGGCCGTTTTCGGCGCCGCCCCTATCTGGTGATGCAGTACATCGAGGGAACTGACCTGCGGAAATACCTGAATACGAACCGCAGGCACGTCGGAGTGGCGGTCTCCGTCGCTGTCCAGATCCTGGAGACTCTGACCCGAGTACATGAAGCGGACACGGTGCACCGTGACGTCAAGCCCCACAACATCCTCTTGGAAGATGCCACCGGTCGTGCCTACCTGGGTGACTTCGGCATCGCCCTGCTCACCGATCACGACGCGACCCGGTACACCGAGGGGCAGACCCCCGGCACGATGGGGTACAAGGCTCCGGAGGTCCTGGACGGGGAGGAGAACCCCACGGGTGCGGCGGATGTCTATGCCGTAGCCTGTCTGTTCTTCGAACTGGCGGCAGGTCGACCAGTCTTCGTCCACCCGGCAAGTGACATCCAGATGGCGCAGGCCCATTTGCATGAACCACCGCCCCGTCTCGACCGGGTTCTGCCTGGCTTCCCCTCCCAGGTGGCAGATCTGGTCGACTGGATGCTCGCCAAGGACCCTGCTCGGCGTCCTTCTGCGCGCAGTGCCGCCGAGGCGTTGCGGCCGTACCTGCCCCAGCCCGACGACCCCGAGCCGGACCCGGCGGTCTACCCCGACCTCACTCTTCCCTTC
This sequence comes from Streptomyces sp. NPDC044704, assembly GCF_056433525.1. Taxonomy (NCBI): domain Bacteria; kingdom Bacillati; phylum Actinomycetota; class Actinomycetes; order Kitasatosporales; family Streptomycetaceae; genus Streptomyces; species Streptomyces sp. NPDC044704. Next base: position 177,976 of record NZ_JBWKGY010000014.1, on the reverse strand, counting down.
CGGCGGCCGGCACCTTTGGCTCGTCACCAGCCGAAGCGCGCCGCACGTCAGGGGGGCCGTTCCCGGGTTCGGCGCCCCGGGGGAGCAGTTGACCGGGACGGCCTCAAGCACGCTCTCGCCACGGCCTACGACGAGATCCACGGTGCTGGCTCAGTGCCGGGTCCGGTGGCCGAGCGGCTGACGGAGTTGCTTTCTCCGGCACAGAGGCGCTGGGGGGTGTTCGATTCCGATGTGCTCACGGCGCGCGTCCTCGTCGCTGACCGGGAGCGGATCCATCATGACGGAGTTGGCGCGGACAAGCGGTACCGGGACGTCGTCCGTGACCTGAGGGGAGTGGCTCAGCCCGGCGAGCCGGCGTTCGCGGCGCTACTCGCGGCCCGCCTGGGGTTGGTGGAATGCCGAGTGTCGTTGCCCGGCCAACGGGACGAGGCTCTCGCCGAGTGGGCGCGGTGCGCGGCGCAGGTCTGGAGTGCACCTGTAGACGGACTCCTCGGGCAGCGCCACCTGCTGTCGCTCATCCGCGAGCTCGGTGCGTTCATGGCCGAGTGCCCGGAGAGGGACTGCTCGCACTCCGAATGTCGTCCCCCGGAACTGATCGAAGTCGTCCTGAACGACTTGCCGGAGGCAGGTCAGGGCTGAGTCGACGCTCAGCGATACGCCAGGCGCCCCGTCGCTAGGAGCGCGGACAGCCCGTCGCTCAGCTCTCGTCCGACGCCCCCCAATTCCGCGAGTGCCTTTTCCATCTCGACCAGCTTCCTGTGTACTTGGCCGTACGCCTGCTGTTCTTCCAGCGGCAGCCGCAGCGCGTGGAGTCGGCGGACGTCAACCCGCGAGGTGTTCGAAGCGTGGGTACCGGCTCGCCTGGCATTGGACCTCTCCCGCAAGCAGGCGGCTAGGAACCACGGGTCGAGGCGTTCTGGATCGACCCGGAGGCGGTACACGTGGTGGCCCAGAGCTCGCGGAGCGGCCGTCTCGACCCATGCGTCGAAGCCGTGCGCGGTCGCTACGACGACCACGTCACCGAACGACGTCAGCGGGAACAGCCCCTCCTGGTGCGCTTGTTCGGCAGCAGTCCGGTCGAGCCACTGCTGTTCTTCCGGGCCGATCGCGAGGAGACCTGTGACCAGTCCGACCCCGTCGTCCGGGACGTCGCCCCGCCGTACCGTTTCCTCCGGCAAGGCGATGCCGGAGAGGATGCTGAGGGCCTTCGCCCGTTCCAGTTCGGCGACGCTCACGGTCCCCAGACTGACGGTGCCCTGCACCGCAGAGAGTTCGCGCAGGGACCTCCCCGCGTCCTGGGTGGCGAGCAGCCCCTTCTCGTACCGGGTCCAGAGGCGACGCAGGTCCACCGGCCTCGTCGGTCCAGCGGCCGCGGCGTGCCGGGCCGGCGTGAGGTCGGTCTCCTCGCCGAGCAGGTCGGTCACTGGAACGGACACGCTGCCAGGCCCTTCACCGCCCTGAAGTGCGTTGAGGATCCGGTCTCCTATCGCATCCCAGTCGATGGCCGGTAGGCGGGGGGTCGAGACTGTGGATGGTGTGTGGCGGCAGTCCGACGCGTCCACCAGGACCACCGAGTCTTGGGAGCGCGGCGCGGGCGCGGCGAGGACCCACAGGTGGAGTCCGATTCCGTAGGGCGGCGCGGCCCCGGCCGGCAGAGCGACCACTGCGCGGATCACTCCAGCCCGGAGCAGGCCTGCACGGATGCGCCGCCCGGCGCGGCGGGCTGCCACCCCCGGGGGCAGGAGGACCACGGCCACACCGCCGTGCCCGGTGACGCCAGCGCCCTTCCCTTCGTCCAGCATGGAGACGACGTGTTGGACCCATGCGAGTTCTGATTCCGTGCGGGGCGGTTGTCCGTACGTCCAGCGCCGGTCCGTGGCGAGTTCCGTGTGGCCCCAGTCGCGTTCGTTGGCGGGCGGATTGCAGAGTACGACGTCGACCGGTTCGGACGGCGGACGGAAGGTGTCCCGCAGCGTGTCCATGGCAGTGACCGAGACCAACGCCTGCTGTCCGGCCTCCAGGATCAGCCTGGCGTCTGCGATCGAGGATAGAACCGGGTCGCGATCGTTCCCCAGGAGCCCAAGAGGGCGGAGGTCGCTCCCCGCTTCTGGCTCGGACCATCGGCGAGCCGCGGCGAGCAGCAGCGTGCCGGTGCCGCAGGCGGGATCGGCGACCGTCCGCACCGGCGCCGCCCCGCGCGCCGCAGCCGCGATGGCAGCCATAAGGGTGGCGAGCGGGGCCGGCGTGGTTGCGATCTGCCGGACGTGCGTGCCAAGCCACCGGTCGAGCAGGAACCGGAAGGTCTCGGCTCCGCCCTCGGTGCCAGCCATGCGCACGGCCTCGTCCACGAGCGCCTGCTCCGCCGGGTCCAGCGCTACATCCTGCTCCGTGCGGCCGGTCACCAACTCCCCGTCAGCCGCCGGAGCACTTGCGAGTCGTGCGCCGACACCCGCGACCACTCGGCCCATCCGGTCCCGATCACTCAGGTCCGCGACCCGCGGCCACAGCCGATCCAGCGGACCGGCGGTCGCCGCGATCTTGTCGTTCTGCTTCAGCCATTCCTCGACAGCCTCGAGGGCGAACTGAGGGCTGGCATCGGTGCCGCCGACGGGCTCGGGGAAGTCGGGGTGCCTGCGCCGCCAGTTGCTCACCGCCGCGCGACCTACCCCCGCAAGGCGGGCGATCGCCGCTAGGGTCACCGACACTTGATCCGTACGTTGGGCCATCTCGCTCCTCCCGGAACGCCAGGTGCCGACAGCCGTCCGGCATGAGCAAGAACCGGCACGTAATCTGTAGCTTGACTTTGCTTTCAGTATATCGATCCAGGGTGCCGGGCACATCTACCGGATCCGGTGTTCCGACTCACCCGCTCGTTGTGTGTGCCCTTTTCCCATAAGGGTGTACAGGATGACGCAGAGACGCCGCTGAGTGGTCGGATGGTGTCCTGGAACCGGCGCAGACTGCGATCTTGGACAGCGCCACGCCAGCCGCCGTTGGGTCGAGCGCCTGCCGCGCGGTGCCCCGACTTCTGCCGGTCCGTGGGGTGCCACTCGTTCACCGGCTTCGCCGCGTGCACCAGCGCGCGGTGATCGCTCAGGCTGTCGTGTCCATCGCCGGTCAGGTCGGCGACCGGGAGGGTGGTCGGCAGCAAGCAGACGGGTGGTGCCATGCGGATGATGGCCAGGGGAGCGACAAGTAGGCGCTTGACGCGATGCAGGGTCACCACCGCTCGGCCTACTGACGAACCAACCAGAGGTCTGGGAACCCCTTTCGGTGCTGATGGCCGATGATGCCTCGGGTGCTGGCGGTGTACGACGGGAGATTCTGGCCGAAGCGAGGGTCCACGAACGAGCCGGTTCTGTGCCCGTACCTCAGTTCCGTCTGCCAGGCTCGGAGTTGTGACGTACGTAGTGACGGCAGACATCTGTAGCCCGGAAGGCGCGTCGGCGATGGATCCGCTGCAGCGTGCCGGAGCCGCGGCGCTGATCGAGAACGGCTTCGCCTCGATCGACGGCATCGAGGGACCAGACGGCATGGAGGTGGACTTCCTCGACACGATCGTGGCCGTACACCCGAGCGGGGCAGTGCTCAAGGTGTTCGTCGACGCCGAGGCGCTCGAGTTCGCGGAGGACGCGGTCCGGGAAGTGGTAGGCGAGGTGCTGACGCGGTCCGAACTGCTCGCAGACTGGGAGGTGAAACGGTGCGAGGTCGACCTGCATCCGGAGCTCGCCCAGGAGAGCCTCACTGGGGCTGACGGCCCCGACGTTCCGCCAGACGATCCCGCGGCCCGGAAAGCACGTCATTCCGAACCACCTCCAGCTGTCGAGGGAAGCGAATACGACGCTCCGGCGAAGGCCGAGGAAGTGCGTGCCCGGATGCTCGTATTGGCAGACGAGCTGCGTTCCTTCCCACCCGTCATGTTTGGTGTACCCGATGACCTCGAGGGCGAGGACGGCAACGATCGGGACTTCGTCGTATCGCCCGAGGACGCTCGCTTGGCTGCCGGCGCCCTGGTCTACGCCATCGATGTCGTGATCGACGAGTTGTTCGATGACGTGCACACCCTGGAAGGGGAGGAGAGCACCGTCGGGGAGTGCGACGGCTCCCTGTGGCACCTGGAGGACCTGCCCGAGAGGTACGTCCTGCAGTACGACACCCGATTCGCCCGCCGCTTCCTGGTGACAGTGATCGCCATGACCACCCGGTTCACGGCCGGGAACTTCGGCCAGCTGAGTTGCATCGCCGAAGAGCTGGCCTTGAGACTGCTGCTGCGTCAGGCGAATGCGAACCTCGAGCTGTTCGGACTCCTCGAAATGGGCGTTTCGGCTGCCCTTGCGACCTTCGCCGACAGCGTGTACGAGGACATGGACCACGAGTGGCTGTACGACGATTCGATGGACGGCATCGACGAGAGCGAGGTCGGCTCCACCCTGGGGGTGGCGCCCATGTCGTTCGATGCTTGGTTCACCCCGTTCAATGAGGGCAGGTACGTGCACCCGTCAGCGGCAGACGAACCGGGTGCTTCAGCGGGAGCCGTATCGTCCTAGTCAGGGCGATGACGCCGTCGTCCGTGGTGGTGCTGTTCCGGCCTGGAGTCACGTGTCGACGTCCCGGGCGTCCAGCCGCAGGGCCAGGGGATGGCCCCGGGTGGCGAGGGCCGCCGTCACGCGCCGAACAGCGCCGTCCACGCTTTCGTGCTCCCAGATGCGGAGTGGTAGCCAGCCCAGGAGCGCGAGGTGCGCATCGGTCTCCTCGTCCCGGTGAACGTTGGTGTCGAACTTCCTGCGCCACCACTCGGAGTTGTGCTTCGGAGCGTGCTGATGTGTCGGGCAGGCGTGCCAGAAGCACCCTTGGACGAACACCGCCGTCCGCCAGCGTGTGAAGGTGACGTCAGCGCGCCGACGCGGCATTCCTGGGATCGGCAGGTCCACGCGGTAACGGAAGCCCAACGCGTGAAGGGCGCGTCGCAGCGTCAGCTCCGGCGCAGTGTCCCGGTTGCGTTGGGCGGTCATCACCTTCCGGACGTTGGCGTCCCGCGGCGCTGGCACGCCCCTACGACTGCCTCTTGTTTCCACCTCCGGACAACTACTCATTGTTCATTCGGTAACCCCGCGGGGTCGCGCTCCCGTGCCTGGTCGGGGTGGAGGCCGCCGCACCGCTGCCGTGGCGTATCAATTCGGACCAACGCAACAAGAGCGACGCGCTACAAAGGACCCTCAGTGAGTTGACGCCTGCGTAAGGCACGCGGACGCAGTTGCAGTCAGGCTTGGATCCTCGGAACATCCGCCGGGAATGCGCTGAGACGGTAGCCGTTGCGGATCTCCGCCAGGGGTTCGCGGTCGCGGTTGTAGCGGAGCTTGTTGGTGAGGAGGACGGCCCAGCGGCCTTGGACCAGGCTGATCCACATGGCCGTGCCGGTGAAGCCGTAGTGGACCCAGACGTCCTCGGCGGGGTCGGTGCCGGGGGCGGGGTGCCAGAAGAGGCCGCGGGCGGGGGTGAGGGCGCCTGTGTGGATGCGGAGGGAATCCTTGGTCCAGGTCGGGCCGAAGGCGACCTGGGTGGGGGAGAGCATGTGGCGGAGGAAGAGAGCGAGGTCGTCGAGGACGGAGAAGGTGCCGGCGATGCCGCAGACGCCGCCCAAGAGGCGGGCGGAGAAGTCGTGGGCGGTGCCCTTGAGGTGGGTGCCGGTGGTGTCGTCGTACTCGGTGGGGGCGCAGCGGGCAGCTTCGGTGGCGGAGAGGGGGCCGAAGCGGGTGCGGCTCATGCCCAGGGGGTGCCAGACGCGGTCGGTGGCGAGTCGGTCCAGGGGCTGGCCCGAGAGGTGTTTGGCGAGGTAGCCGAGGATCAGTGCGGCCCGGTCGGTGTACTCGACGGCCTCGCCCGGCGGGCGGTGGAGGGCCTCGTGGAGGGCGCCGTCGCGGATGTCCTGGGGGTCGGTGCCGTAGAGGTTCTTCAGGTTGGCGCGCAGGGGCAGGCCCGCGGTGTGGGTCAGGAGGTGGTGGGCCGTGGCCCGGGCCAGGGGATGGCCGGCGACCTCGTCCCAGAAGGTGCCCAGAGGGGCGTGGAGGTCGAGTTTGCCCTCTTCAACGAGCGTGCCGATCGTGGACCAGACGGCGAGGATCTTGGTGAGGCTGGCCACGTCGAATACGGTGTCCAGCCGCATCGGTTCGTCGGGCTGGTCGGGGTCGAGGAGGCCGACGGCTCCGCTCGCGCGGACGCCGTCGGCGTCCCCGACCGCCCACACCGCGCCGGGGTAGACCGCCTTGCGAACGCCGGTCTGCAGGAGGTCCTCGATCCGGGCGGTGGAGGGCGTGGTCATGGTCTCCCGATCGTCGTACGGCCGCGGGTGGTCCGTCGGTCAGGGTAGTGAGGCCGCCAGGACTGTTCCGGCTCCGCCACGGGCGAAGTCAGGCGAGTTGGTGACGGAAGCGATCTCGGCTCGCCTCTCCCTCCGACTCTCAGTGGGGATCTGGGTGACGAATTCGGGTGCGGGATTCGGCGTCGGCGTACCGTGCTGGGGGTGACGGATACGACTCGAGAAGATGCTCTGACGGCAGTGCTGCCTAGCCTGTCCGACGCGTTCGGGCTGGGCGCGGTAAGTGATCGGCGGTTCCTTGCCCACGGCCTGATGAACCGCAACTGGCGGCTCGTGACCGCTGCCGGGGTGTTCGCGCTCAAGGAGATCACCGACGTTCCTCTGCCGAAGGTCCGCAGGAACCTTGCGGTCCTCCTGGACCTGGCTCGCGAGGGCATCCCCGTGCCGGCGCCGCTGAGCGCGGCCGACGGCGACCTCGTGGCGGAAGTCGGTGGTCACGGTTACTGCGTCCTGCCGTGGGTGGAGGGCGAGCACCTTCAAGGGACGGATCTCCCGCTCGACCAGGTCCGCGATCTCGGTGCTCTCCTGGGCCGCCTGCACGAGGGCTTGCGGCGGCATGGGCCCGGCGCGGTTCCGGAGCAGGTACCGGCGGCGAAGGTCCGCGACGTGGCCGAGGCAGACCGTGCCGCTGCTGGTCTCCTGAGCCGCTTGCCTTCCGCTCCGGTGACGGACTTCGACAAGGCCGCCGTCGAGGCCCTGCACGACCGCCGCGGCCTTCTCGCGCGGTACGCCGACGCCCGGCCGGACGGCGATGTGCCGACCGGGCCCCACGGGTGGACGCACGGTGATTTCCAGTACCGCAATCTGCTGCGCCGGGACGGCCGGGTGGTGGCGGTACTGGACTGGGACCGGCTCGGGGTCCGGGCGTACGGGGAGGAGGTCGCGCGGACCGCGCAGGTGCAGTTCGGGGTCGGCGGTGTCTTCGACCTCGACCGTGTAGCCGCGTTCTGCTCCGGATACCGGTCCGTGATCGATCTGTCCGAGGGCGACCTCGCCGACTCGGTGAAGCGGCTGTGGTGGAAGCGGCTGACCGACTTCTGGCAGCTGGAGTTCTACCTCGACCGCCAGGACCCCACCTTCGGCGAGATGTTCCTGACGGACGAGGCACTGCTGCACTGGTGGACCGACCGCGCCGACGAGGTGCAGGCCGCCTACGCGGCCCGTTAGCCGGCGGCTGCTGCCGCCGGGATGAGCCCGGCGGCAGCCAGCTCGGGCAGGCCCGGCCGGACCAGCGGCGCTGCTCTGGCGCGGGCCTTCGCGCCGAGGCCGGTCCGGTCGGCCGACTCGATCGCCTGCACCCAGCCGTCCACGTCGTCGGGGTGGAGGATCACTCCGCCGTCCCCGACCGCCTCGGGAATGCCGCCGCGGGACGAGCCGATCGTGGGGACGCCGTGGAGCCCGGCTTCCACGATCACCCGGGGGAAGGCGTCCTCGACCTGGGAGGGCACGAGCAGCAGGTCGTTCGCCGCGTAGATCGAGCCCATGGCGTAGGTGCGGGACACCCAGTGGACGTTCGGGTACGCGGTGAACTCGCTGGCCGTGTCCCACCAGCCCTCGACGAGGGTGAACCGGAGGGCGGGCAACCGGCGGATCAACTGGTGCAGGAGGGCCGCGCCCTTGGCGGGGATGGGATTGACCATCAGCACGCCGCCGGGGACGCGGCCGGCTGTGCCGCGCCCCGCGCCGAGGAGGGGCCCGGCGCCTTCGGCCGGCGCGAACGGCGGGTAAAAGACGACTACCTTCGTGTCGGCGTGGGCCTGGGCCCGTCCCGCGACGAACTTCGACGTGGCGAGGGCGGCGTGCGGTCGGTCGTGGAGGACGCCCATGCTGTTGGCCGAGACCGAGTGCAGCCATCCGGCGACCCGCGAGGACGGGCGGGCAAGTGTGGCGAGGCCGGCCGACCGTTCCTGCGAGGTCACCACCAGATCCGGCCGGGCCTCGGCCAGGAGTCCCTTCAGCGCCGCTTCCACCCGGTCCTGCGGCACGGCCCGGCACGAGACGCCGTTCCACTGGTAGCGGAGCTCCCCGCCGGCCTCATCCCACACGGTTCCGTGGGCCCGGAGGTGGGCGCGCAGGTGGCCGATCTGGGCGGACCCGTTCCAGGGGGCCTCGTGGCTGCCGAGGTAGACGACCCGCCAGCCGGCCCGGACGAACTCTTCTGCCAGGAGCTGCTGGGAGACCTCCGCGCCCCCGATCAGTAGCGGTGGCGGGGTCCGCCGCCATACGAACACCACCGTCGGGCCGGTCACCGGACACCCGCCCAGTACGTGAAGAGGGCTTGCACCACGGCGGCCGTCTCCTGCCGGTCGCCGTCCTCGGAGGCGATGGCCAACTCCGCAGTCGCCGGGCGGTGGGCCGGGCGGCAGAAGTAGTCGCGGAAGTGCGTGAGGAAGGCGGGGTCGTGGAGGAAGTACTCCGGCTCGACCTCATGGTGTCCGGCCGCCTTGCGCCGCAGGTGTAAGAGTTCGGGCGTCACGTCCAGGTACAGGGTGTGGTCCGGCCGCAGGTGTGGCATCTCCTCGGCCCGTCCGGTCAGTTCGGGCAGGACGTTGAAGCCGTAGATCTCGTCCATGGCGTGAGCGTGGGCGAAGAGGGTGTCGACGGTCCGGTCCAGGACGACCAGTCCGCCGTGGCGGCGAGCTGCGTCTACGCGCTCGCCCTCGATCTCCATGAACGTCATGAACGCCTTCACCTGCTCGGCTGCCGACCGGGTGGAGGAAGTGGGGATGTCCTCGCGGCGCGCGAACGACTTCACGTAGCAGGAGATGAACAACGCGTCCTGCATCGCCGGCACCCGGCGCAGCTGCCCCAGGGCAGAGGTCTTGCCCCCGTACGAGGGGCCTTCCAGGCCGAGGATCACCACGACCCCCCGAGCCGGTAGAAGCGTTCCGCGAACTGGCCCCGCGGACGGCCGTCTGGGTCGGGCAGCAGGCTGGCGGCGACGGTGTGTGCGTGCCGGATCGGCCGGTACATCTTCCGCGCGGGGTGCATCTGCGAGCCGTGCATGTGCAGCAGGGTCACCTTGTCCAGGACGGTGGCCGTGATGTCCTCCAGCTCCGGCTCGAAGACGTCGCGCACCCGCTGCCGGAACAGCTGCCGGTCGCATCCGGACAGCCCGTAGGTGGACCAGAAGGCGGCGTCCTCCCAGAACCACCGGCAGCCCAGGCGGCGCGTCGCCTCGTGGACGGCGAGGTGGTCCGGGTGGCGCGTGACGGCGGCCGGAGCGAGTAGCTCCGCGTCGTCCATCCCGTCCAGTACCTCGGCGAGCTCGGAAGTGATCCGGTCCACCTGGGCGGGCTCGGGGGCCCGGTACGGCTTCTCGGCGTCCTTGTGCTCCAGGCCGACCCGGGCCGCCCCGAGGGGCAACAGGGACTGGGCGGCTTCGCGGTCGCGGAGTCCGGAGACCACCTCCACGCTGTTGTAGGTGTTTCGAGGGAGGGGTGGACGCTGCGGGAGCGGGTGAAGACGGTCACCACGGTCAGCGGCCGGGGACGGGCGAGGAAAGTTCCGGAGGCGGACAGGACGAAGTCGTCGTGGTGGGGTTCGATGACGAGCACGGGCCGCCCGGACGGCTTGCGGGGCTCGATCCAGTACGGCGCGAGGGTCAGAGGCCTGGCCGCCATGGGTGGCACAGCCCCAAGGTGCGGGGGAGCGCCCGGCATGGGCGGGCTGCGGATTCTCCCCAGATTCTCCCCAGGGGGTCCTGCAGGCCACTTCTCGGCGTCCGCAGGAGCTAAGTTGATCAATGGTGCTACTGTGTGGTCTACAGCCAGTCGCGCTTCTTGAAGATCACGTACAGGCTCGTGCAGACCACCGCCATCAGCAGGATTGCGAAGGGGTAGCCCGCCGCCCAGTGCAGTTCTGGCATGGTCTCGAAGTTCATCCCGTAGATCGTTCCCACCAACGTGGGTGCAAAGAGGATGGCCGCCCACGAGGAGATCTTCTTGATCTCCTCGTTCTGTTCGAAGCCCGCTTCGGCCAGGGCGCGCATTTCCGCGTTCTGTTGCTGGGAGACCAGGGTGGCGTTGACCGTGAGGATTTCGGTGAGGGCCTGGCGGAAGCCGTCGACGCGTTCGCTGGTGTGGGTGACGTGGTCGGCGACGTCGCGGAGGTAGCGCTGGAGTTCCTCGTCGGTGCCGTACTTGGCGAAGCCGGCCATCAGGCCGTGGAGCATGCCGACCAGGGGGCGGGTGGCGCGCTGGAACTCGACCATCTCGCGGGAGAGTTCGTAGATGCGGCGCGAGACCTCGGGGTCGCCGCGGAAGACCTCGGTCTCGATCTCGTCGATGTCGGTCTGGACGCCCGCGACGACGGGTGCGTAGCCGTCGACCACCGCGTCGAGGATCGCGTACAGGGCGGCCTCCGGGCCGAGGGAGAGGAGTTCGGGGTTCTCCTCCATGCGGCGGCGGACGGAGGAGAGGTCGGGGGCGCCCCCGTGGCGGACGGTGATCAGGAAGTCCGGGCCGACGAAGACGTGCAGCTCGCCGAAGTCCACCTCCTCCAGGGCGTCCAGGTAGCGGGCCGCGCGCAGGACCACGAACAGGGTGTCGCCGTAGCGCTCCAGTTTGGGGCGCTGGTGGGCTTCCAGGGCGTCCTCGACGGCGAGTTCGTGGAGGTTGAACTCGCTGGCGAGGGAGTGGAGTTCCGTCTCGGTGGGGCGGTGCAGGCCGATCCAGGCCATGCCGTCCGGCTGTTCCCGGAGCCGGCGGAAGGTGTCGGCGAGGGTGGTGGGCGAGGCGACGCGCAGGCCGTCGCGGTAGACGGCGGAGTCGATCAGGCTGCGGTGGTCCGGGGGGACCGTGGCGGCGGGGGAGGGGCCGGCGGCGGCCGGAGGCGCGGCGGCCGGGGGAGTGGTACCGGGTGCCGACGGGCGGAGCCGGCCCGGGCGCTTCGCGGGCGGGGAGGGGCGGCGGTCTGGGCGCTCCGGCATCGCAGGTCAGCTCCCGGTCGAACGTACGTTTACGGGCAAGGGGCAGGATATAGGGCGAACCGGATGCGGGGGGCCGCGAGGGCCGCCTCCCCGCCACCCGTCCGTTCGAGTTGCGGACAGAAGTCGTCCGCAAGGGCGGATAGCTTGCTGTCATGGCCTCCAGGACGAAGAACCCGACCGGCGAGAGCGCGACGACCACCCCCGTGCTCGGCACCCGTGCGCTGAACCGTGCCACCCTCGCCCGCCAGCTGCTGCTGAGCCGCGCCGAGATGTCCGCGCGGGACGCCGTCGCCCACCTCCTCGGGCTCCAGGCCCAGAACGTCAAGCCCCCCTACTTCCAGCTCCACGCCCGCCTCGCCGGATTCCGGCCCGAGGAGCTCGCCGGGCTCATGGAGTCCCGCCAGGTGGTCCGTATGGTCACCATGCGCTCCACCATCCATACCCACACCGCGGACGACGCCCTCACCCTCCGCCCGCTCGTCCAGCCCGCCCGCGACCGGGAGGTCGCCTACTTCCGCAAGGGCCTCGTGGGCGTGGACCTGGACCTGCTCCGCGCACGCGCCCAGGACTTCGTCGAGGCCGGGCCCCGCACCATGGCCGAGATCCGCGAGGAGCTCCTCACCCACTGGCCCGCCGCCGACCCGCAGTCCCTGTCGGTCGCCGCCCGCTGCCTGCTCCCGCTCGTCCAGGTCACCCCGCGCGGCGTGTGGGGCCGCAGCGGGCAGGTCCGGCTCACCACCGCCGAACAGTGGATCTGCGAGAGCCCCGGCCCGGCGCAGCAGATCGACGACGTCGTGCTGCGCTACCTCGGCGCCTTCGGTCCGGCATCCGTCAAGGACATGCAGACCTGGGCCGGCCTCACCCGGCTGCGGGAAGCCTTCGAACGGCTCCGGCCGCGCCTGCTCACCTTCCGGGACGAGAACGGCACCGAACTGTTCGACCTCCCCGACGCACCCCGCCCCGACCCCGACACCCCCGCCCCGCCCCGCTTCCTGCCCGAGTTCGACAACCTGCTGCTCTCCCACGCCGACCGGTCCCGCGTCGTCGCCCCCGAGATCAAGGGCCGCACCTGGACCGGCAACCAGGCCCACTGCACCCTCCTGGTCGACGGCTTCCTCGCCGGACTGTGGCGCCTCGACGGCACGGGCCCGGACCCCGTCCTCACCGTCGAGCTGTTCGGTACGCAGTCCCGCGCACGGAAGGAAGAGATCGAGGCCGAAGGACGGACCCTGCTCACCGGGATGGCCGGCGGACCCGGATCCGTGCGCTTCGGGTCAATCCACGGCTGACGCCGCCCTGGTGGACCCCGCACCCGGCGCGGCACGATGCCTCTCATGACGGAGAACAGCGCCACCGACAGCTTCCTCGCCGCACGGGACTTCCTCCTCGCGCGCCGCGGGGACTACGACGCCGCCCACACCGGATTCACCTGGCCCCGCCCCGACCGCTTCAACTGGGCCCTCGACTGGTTCGACCGCATCGCGGCCGGAAACGACGCCGACGCGCTGCGCATCGTCGAGGAGGACGGCGCCGGCCGCAGCATCTCCTTCGAGGACCTCAGCGGCCGCTCCGCCGCGGCCGCGAACTGGCTCCGCGCCCAGGGCGTGGACGCCGGCGACCGGATCCTGGTCATGCTCGGCAACCAGGCCGAGCTGTGGGAGGTGATGCTCGCCGCGATGAAACTGCGCGCCGTCGTCATCCCCGCCACGCCCCTGCTCGGCCCCGCCGACCTGCGCGACCGGGTCGAGCGCGGCGCGGTCCGCCACGTCATCGCCCGCGCCGAGGACACCCCGAAGTTCGACGAGGTACCGGGCACCTACACCCGGATCGCGGCAGGACAGGACGTCCCCACCGGATGGCGGCGGCTGGAGGACCTGCGCGGCGCCGCCCGGGAATTCCGTCCGGACGGCGAGACCCTCGCCACCGACCCGCTGATGCTGTACTTCACCTCGGGCACCACCGACCGCCCCAAGCTGGTCGAGCACACCCACGCCTCGTACCCGATCGGGCACCTGTCCACCATGTACTGGCTCGGCCTGCGACCCGGCGACGTCCACCTCAACATCGCCTCGCCCGGCTGGGCCAAGCACGCCTGGTCCAACCTCTTCGCCCCCTGGAACGCCGGCGCCACCGTCTTCGTCCACAACTACGCCCGCTTCGACGCCGAACGGCTGATGGCCGAAATGGACCGGGCCGGAGTCACCACCTTCTGCGCCCCGCCCACCGTCTGGCGCATGCTGATCCAGTCCGACCTCACCCGGCTGCGCAAGCCCCCGCGCGAAGCCGTCGCCGCGGGCGAACCGCTGAACCCCGAGGTCATCGAGAAGGTCCGGCAGGCCTGGGGCCTGACCATCCGCGACGGCTTCGGCCAGACCGAGACCACCCTCCAGGTCGGCAACTTCCCCGGCGCCCCCGTCAAGCCCGGCTCCATGGGCCGCCCGGCACCCGGCTACACGATCGTGCTGCTGGACCCCGTCACCGGCGAGGAGTCCCCCGACGAGGGCGAGCTCTGCGTCGACCTGCGCCCCCGCCCCGCCGGAGTGATGACCGGCTACCGCGACGACCCGCAGCGCACCGCCGAAGCCATGGCGGACGGCCTCTACCGCACCGGGGACATCGCCTCGCGCGACGCCGACGGCTACCTCACCTACATCGGACGCGCCGACGACGTGTTCAAGGCCTCCGACTACAAGATCAGCCCGTTCGAGCTGGAGAGCGCCCTGCTGGAGCACGAGGCGGTCGCCGAGGCGGCCGTCGTACCGGCCCCGGACGCGCTGCGGCTCTCCGTACCGAAGGCGTACATCACCCTCGCCGCCGGCTGGGAGCCGGACAAGGAGACCGCCCGGGCGCTCTTCGAGCACTCCCGGGCGGTCCTCTCCCCGTACAAGCGGATCCGCCGCATCGAGTTCGCCGAGCTCCCCAAGACCGTGTCCGGCAAGATCCGCCGGGTGGAGCTGCGGGAGCTCACCGCCGCGGGTTCCGCGGAGGAGTACGACGAGGCCGACCTGCGCTGAGCGGGCGCACGCGGGCCGGGGGCCTCAGGCCGGCAGCTGCGCCTCGATCGCGGCGATGACCTCGGGGGCCTCGGGCTCGGTGCGGGGGCGGAAGCGCGCCACGACCTCGCCGGCGGGGGAGATCAGGAACTTCTCGAAGTTCCACTGGATGTCCCCCGCCTCGCCCTCGGCGTCCGCGGTCTTCACGAGCTCCCGGTACAGCGGGTGCCGGTTCTCCCCGTTGACCTCGGACTTCTCCAGCATCGGGAACGTCACGCCGAAACCGGCCGCGCAGAAGGTCTGGATGTCCTCCGCGTTGCCCGGCTCCTGGCCGCCGAACTGGTTGCAGGGCACGCCGATGACGGTGAACCCCTTCTCCTCGTACTTGAACTGCAGCCGGGCCAGGCCCGAGTACTGGGGGGTGAGCCCGCACTGCGAGGCGGTGTTCACCAGCAGGATCGCCTTGCCCTTGTGGGCCGCGAGGCTGGTCGGCTCGTCGTCAAGGGTGGTCAGCGGGATGTCGTACAGGCTCACAGGGCTCTCCTCAGCAGGCAGGGCGGCGGCAACAACAGCCTCCGAGCCTAGGCCCCCGTGCCCACGAGCGCGTCCGCCGGGTCGTTGACCGGCTGCGGCATGCCGGTCAGGTCCATCACGAACAACGGTATGCCCAGGTCGTCCGCACGGGTCCGGGCCTCCTCCGTGTAGCCCGCGAGCGAGAAGTAGACGCTGGTCGCGGAGGCCGTCAGCCCGTTCAGCCAGACGCACTCCACCGCCCGCAGCCCGGCCGGCGTCGTCGTCGGGTCCACCTGCGCGACCACCCCCGGCGCCCGCAGGTCGACCGCCGCCGAGGGGATCGGCAGCCCGTCCGGCTGGCGCACGTCCTGGAAACCGAGCCACCGCAGGTACAGCGCGGCCGTCGCCACCGCGTCCCGGGCCGTCCGGATGGTCACCGGCCGGAACGCCGGCCGCGGCACCGGGGTCCGCCCCGACGCGCTCGTACGCGACTCGGACCGCCCCGGAGCCCCGGCACCCCGACCGGCCCCGTCCGCCCGTACGCCGTCCCGCGCACCCGGCGCCCCGCCGCCCTCCGAGCCCTCCGGTGCGCCCGGCCCGGCCCCGGACGGGCCCTGCGGCTCCGCCTGCTCCGGCGGGTGGACCGGGAGCAGCACCACCGTCCCGCACGAGCCGCACCCGACCTCCGGGTGCGGCCACTCGCTCTCCCGCCCGCAGGCCCCGCAGCGCACGGCCACCCAGCTCTGCGACCAGGTGCGGTGCGTCAGCGGGAGCGGTGGCGAGGACAGGTCCAGTGGAGGCGTCACCGGACTCCCGCAGGCGCAGGGGAAGACCGGGCTGGTGTAGCCGTTCTCGCGCATGCACGCCGGGCAGCGCACCGGTACCGCTTCCGCCATGAGAAAAGGACCCCCTCGTCGCTGTGCGTGGGTCCATGCTCCACCACCCGCGACCACGGGGGCGTGCGAGCCCTCGGATTCCACCGGAATCGCGCCGAAGACCCGGCCATTTGTGCAACTCACCGAAAGAGATGCGGCTTTTGGTGGGTTCCGGGGTGACCCACCGCCTTGACGTGCGCGAAGCCGCCGCTTAGCTTGTTCCGTATAGCAGAACAAAACTTCCGGATTACGGAAAAGCCTGACCGTCGGACCCGCAGGAGAACTCGATGCCCCGTATGACAGCCGCCGCCGCTGCAGTGGAGATCCTCAAGCTCGAGGGCGTTTCGCAAGCCTTCGGCGTGCCCGGCGCAGCGATCAACCCGTTCTACCGGGAGCTCAAGAACGTGGGCGGCATCAGCCACACGCTGGCCCGCCACGTCGAGGGCGCCTCGCACATGGCCGAGGGATACACGCGTGCCAAGGCGGGGAACATCGGTGTCTGCATCGGTACCTCCGGCCCCGCCGGCACCGACATGATCACCGGCCTGTACTCGGCGATCGCCGACTCCATCCCGATCCTGTGCATCACCGGTCAGGCTCCGGTCTCGAAGCTCCACAAGGAGGACTTCCAGGCCGTCGACATCGCCTCGATCGCCAAGCCCGTCACCAAGGCCGCGACCACGGTCCTGGAGGCCGCGCAGGTCCCCGGCGTGTTCCAGCAGGCCTTCCACCTGATGCGCTCCGGCCGTCCGGGCCCGGTCCTGATCGACCTCCCGATCGACGTCCAGCTGACCGAGATCGAGTTCGACCCGGAGACCTACCAGCCGCTGCCGGTCTACAAGCCGCAGGCCTCCCGCGCGCAGGCCGCCAAGGCCATCCAGTTCCTGCTGGAGTCCGAGCGTCCGCTGATCGTCGCCGGTGGCGGCATCATCAACGCCGACGCCTCCGACCTGCTGGTCGAGTTCGCCGAGCTGATCAACGTCCCCGTCATCTCCACCCTCATGGGCTGGGGCACCATCCCGGACGACCACGAGCTGGCGGCCGGCATGGTCGGTGTCCAGACCGCGCACCGCTACGGCAACGCGACGTTCCTGGAGTCGGACT
This sequence comes from Streptomyces sp. NPDC044704, assembly GCF_056433525.1. Classification (NCBI taxonomy): domain Bacteria; kingdom Bacillati; phylum Actinomycetota; class Actinomycetes; order Kitasatosporales; family Streptomycetaceae; genus Streptomyces; species Streptomyces sp. NPDC044704. The sequence continues at coordinate 161,185 of NZ_JBWKGY010000014.1, read as the reverse complement.
TCGTCCTCGGCATCGGCAACCGCTGGGCCAACCGCCACACCGGCTACAACATGGACGCCTACACCAAGGGCCGCAAGTTCGTCCACGTCGACATCGAGCCCACCCAGATCGGCAAGATCTTCGCCCCGGACTTCGGCATCGCCTCCGACGCCAAGGTCGCGCTGGAGCTCTTCATCGAGGTTGCCAAGGAGCTCAAGGCCGAGGGCAAGCTGCCGGACTTCTCCGCCTGGACCGCCTCCGCGCAGGAGCGCAAGGCCACCCTGCAGCGCCGTACGCACTTCGACAACATCCCCCTGAAGCCGCAGCGCGTCTACGAGGAGATGAACAAGGCCTTCGGCCCGGAGACCCGCTACGTCACCACCATCGGCCTCTCCCAGATCGCGGCCGCGCAGTTCCTGCACGTCTACCGCCCGCGCAACTGGATCAACTGCGGCCAGGCCGGCCCCCTCGGCTGGACCATCCCGGCCGCGATCGGTGCCGCCACCGCGGACCCGGAGACCCCGATCGTCGCGCTCTCGGGCGACTACGACTTCCAGTTCATGATCGAGGAGCTGGCGGTCGCCGCCCAGCACAAGGTCCCCTACGTCCACGTCCTCGTGAACAACGCCTACCTGGGCCTGATCCGTCAGGCGCAGGGCAACCTGGGCATCAACTTCGAGGTCAACCTCGAGTTCGAGAACATCAACACCCCCGAGCTGGGCGTCTACGGCGTCGACCACGTCAAGGTCGCCGAGGGCCTGGGCGTCAAGGCCATCCGCGTCACCGACCCGGACAAGCTGGGCGAGGCCTTCGAGGAGGCCAAGAAGCTGGCGCAGGAGTTCCAGGTCCCGGTCGTCGTCGAGGCCATCCTGGAGCGCATCACCAACATCGCGATGAGCAAGACGGTCGACATGAGCGACGTCACCGAGTTCGAAGAGCTCGCGACCGAGCCGGGTCACGCCCCGACCGCGATCCTCCCGCTGACCGTCTGACCGGTCCGGCAGCGCCGAACGGCCCCCGTCCCTCCCCCCGGAGGGGCGGGGGCCGTCCCGCGTCCGCGGACCTTTCCGGTCACGGCACTAGTGCCGTGGCCGGGAAGGTGTGCCGGGTCGCGGCGTCCGGTGCGGTGCATCTCAAGGCGGAGGGCCGCGGTTCGTACTGGACGTACCTCCGTGGTCCGACAACGCGGAGAGGTGCCGTGCCGGGCGTCGCGACCCGGTGGACATTTCCGGTCACGGCGCTAGCCGGGGTGCGGCCCCAGTTCCGCGTCCACGGCGCCCTCCAGCAGGGTGCGGGCCCGTTCCAGGCTCAGGGAGCCGCTCAGCCAGCGCTCGCTGAGCCCCTCCACCAGGGCGGTGAGCCGCTCCGCGGCGTCCAGCGGCACCGCCCGGAGGTCGGCCAGGCCGGCCGTCTGGGCGTCCGCCACGGCGTCGGCGGTGTCCTGGGTCCAGCTGCGGGTGGACTCGGCCAGGGGCTCGCGCAGGTCGGTGTCGAAGATGGCGCTGGCTCGCAGCTCGCCCCAGGCGATGCTGTTCTCGCGGACGCGCGGGACCTCCTGGAGCTCGCCGAGCAGCAGCTGGAGCAGTACCGCACGGGCGTCCTCGGTGTCCTCCAGGGCCTCGTCGGTGTAGCCGGTGGCGCGGTCGCTGATGAAGGCGAGCGTCCGCTGGACCAGGCCGGCGCGATCCTTGAAGTGGTAGTAGATCAGGGCGGTGGAGACCCCCGCCTCGGCCGCGAGCTCCTCGACGCGCAGGCCTCTGACCCCGTTGCGCGCGATCACCCGTACGGCTGCTTCCAAGATCAACGCTTGTCGGTCGGCCACTCTTGCTCGCACCTTTCGGTCGTTCACCCCTTGACTGACCTTTCAGTCAGGACCCACGATAGTCCCCACCGTGCCCCCTGACCGGATTTTCAGCCGCCTGTCCTTCTGACTGAAATTTCAGTCAGGAAGACTCCCGCACACCACGGCCCGGGACCACACACCCGCACACCCGCACACCCGCACCCGAGGAGCTCTCCGATGAACCCGCGCATGCCGGCCGAATGGACCGAACACGAGGCCTGCCTCATGGCCTGGCCGACCCGCCGCGAACTGTGGGGCCCGGCCTTCGAGGCGGCCAAGCGCGAGTACGCGGCGGTCGCCCGCGCCATCTCCGCCTTCGAGCCCGTCCTCATGACCGCCGCCCCCGGCCTGGCCGACGAGGCCCGGGCCGCATGCGGCGCCGACGCCCCCGGCGGCGAGGGTGCCACCGGCCGCGAGGAGGCGTCCGGCACTCACCCCATCGAGGTCATCGAACTGCCCATCGACGACTCCTGGCTGCGCGACTCGGGCCCGATCTTCGCCCACGCCGCGGACGGCACCCGCGTCGGCGTCGACTTCCGCTTCAACGCCTGGGGCGAGAAGCACCACCCCTGGACCGCCGACGACAAGTTCGCCGCGCTCCTCCTGGACCGGCTCCGCATCCCCCGCGTCCACTCCTCGATGGTCCTCGAAGGCGGCGCCCTGACCGTCGACGGCGAGGGAACCCTGATCACCACCGAGCAGTGCCTCCTGCACCCCAACCGCAACCCCCGCATGAGCCGCGCCGAGATCGAGGACGAGCTCAAGCGCCGCCTCGGCATCGAGAAGATCATCTGGCTCCCGTACGGCGGCCTGGAGGACACCGAGACCGACGGGCACGTCGACGGCGTCGCCGCCTTCGTCGCCCCCGCCACGGTGGTGGTCTCCCTCCCCGACGACCCCGCCCACCCCGACCACGCCCGGATGCGCGCCAACCTCGCCGTCCTGGAGGCCTCCACCGACGCCCGGGGCCGGAGGCTGGAGGTCATAGCCGTCCCGCAGACCTCCCGCGGCGAGGTGGAGGGCGTCCCGATCGAGATCGGCTACCTGAACTTCTACCTCGCCAACGGCGGCTGCGTGGTCCCCGTCGCCGGCACCCCGCGCGACGAGGAGGCGCTCGCCGTGCTCGCCGCCGCCCTGCCCGGCCGCAAGGTCGTCGGCGTACCGGCCCCCGTCCTCGCCTACGGCGGCGGCGGTGTCCACTGCATCACCCAGCAGCTCCCGAAGGAGGCCCGCGCGTGACCCCGTACGCACTCCTCACCTCCCACGGCTCCCCGCTCGGCTCCCCGGCCCGCACGGAACCCGCCGAGCGCGGCATGCTGCGCGTCGGCCTCGTCCAGACGCGCTGGTACCCCGACGCGAACGAGCACGACGACCGGATCCGCGAGGGCGTCGCCCTGGCCGCCGCACAGGGCGCCACGGTGGTCTGCCTGCCCGAACTCACCCGCAGCCCCTACTTCTGCACCACCGACGACCCGATGGCCGACGGCGCCGCACGCCACCTGGAGGACCTCGACACGGGACCCACCGTCCGGCTGGCCGGCGAGCTCGCCACGGACCTCGGCGTCACCGTCCACGCCTCCCTCTACGAGCGCGCCGAGGACGGCGGCCTCGGCTACAACACCGCCGTCTGCGTCGGCCCGGACGGCAAGCTCATCGCCCGGACCCGCAAGAACCACATCCCGGCCTTCCCCGGCTACCGCGAGGACCTCTGCTTCCGCCCCGGTGACAGCGGGTTCCCCGTCGTCTCCCACGAAGGCGCCCGCTTCGGCTTCCCCACCTGCTGGGACGAGTGGTTCCCCGAACTCGCCCGCGCCTACGCCCTGCACGGCGCCGAGATCCTCGTCCACCCCACCGCCATCGGCTCCGAGGTCGGCCTCCCGGACTTCGACACCCGGCCGATGTGGGAACACGCCATCACCGCCAACGGCCTCGCCAACGCCCTCTTCATGATCGTCCCCAACCGGGTGGGCACCGAGGGCCGTTCCACCTTCTACGGCTCGTCCTTCATCTCCGACCCCTACGGCCGAGTCGTGCTGCGCGCCCCCCGCGACCGGCCCGCCGTCCTCGTCGCCGACCTCGACCTCGACCAGCGCCGCGACTGGCTGGCGTTCGGCCTCCTCCAGACCCGCCGCCCCGAGCTCTACGGACAGCTCACCGAGCCGCTGGCGTAGGGGCCTCCCGCGCCGGGAGCACCGCACGGCGGGAACGACGAAGCCCCCCGAACGGCAAAGCCCCCCGAACGGCAAAGCCCCGGGAACGACAAAGCGCCGGGTCACGGGACCGTCCGTGACTCGGCGCTCTGGCTGGTACCGCCCGACGGAGCGAGGCTGGCGCGACAGGACGTTCGCACCGCCGGGCGGAGTTGTCGGGGGGAGGTGGTCCCGCGCACGGAGGGGACGCTGTGCGTGTCCCCTATATGCGCGGGAGATGGCTGGGACCGTGGCGGGCGGGCGACGAGAACTCCGGCGTCGTCTCCCTCAGGTCAAGAGACGGGCCTCGGAACCCATTACCACCGCACTGGCTCGCTCGCTCGCCACGGTCCTCGTCCGGCCCTCACCGCGTACCACCCCTCATCCGGGTCCACGGGTCGGGCTCAGTACCCGGGGCCTGACCTCCCGTCAGGCCCCCGGTACAGCTGTGTGGCTCAGGCGTCGCGCAGGGCGCGGACGGCCTCCTCGACGCGCTTGCCGTAGTCGGCGTCGGCGGCGTGGAAGTGAGCCAGGTTCTTCTCGATGACGTCTTCCAGGGTGACCTGGGAGAGACCGCCGGCGATGTTCGCCACCAGACGCTCCTTCTCGGCCTCCGACATCAGGCGGTAGAGCTCACCGGCCTGGAAGAAGTTGTCGTCCTTGGTGTGGGCCGGGGCCTCGTGGGTGCCCGTGTAGCCGGAGACGGCCTTGGGGGCGCCCAGCGCCAGACCGGTCTCGGCCGGACCCTGGTACGAGTTGGGCTCGTAGTTCTTGTCGCGGCGCGAGCCGTTGCGCAGCGCCATGACGCCGTCGCGGCCGTAGTTGTCGGCCGTGGTGGCCTTCGGGGCGTTGACCGGCAGCAGGGTGTGGTTCACACCGAGGCGGTAGCGCTGGGCGTCGGCGTACGCGAAGAGACGGCCCTGGAGCATCTTGTCCGGCGAGGCGGTGATGCCCGGGACGAAGTTGTTCGGGGAGAACGCGGACTGCTCGACCTCGGCGAAGACGTTGTCCGGGTTGCGGTCGAGGACCAGACGGCCCACGCGCTGCAGCGGGTAGTCGCTGTGCGGCCACACCTTGGTGAGGTCGAACGGGTTGAAGCGGTAGTCCGCGGCCTCGGCGGCGGGCATGATCTGGACGTAGAGGGTCCAGCTCGGGTTCACACCGCGCTCGATGGCCTGGAGCAGGTCGGTCTGGTGCGAGTTCGCGTCCTTGCCGACGAGCTCGGCGGCCTGCTCGCCCGACAGGCAGCGGATGCCCTGGTTCGTCTTGAAGTGGTACTTGACGAAGAAGGCCTCGCCCTGGGCGTTGGTCCACTGGTAGGTGTGGGAGCCGTAGCCGTTCATGTGGCGGTAGGACGCGGGTATGCCGCGGTCACCCATCAGCCAGGTGATCTGGTGCGTCGCCTCGGGGGCGTGCGCCCAGAAGTCCCAGACGTTGTCCGGCTCCTGCTTGCCCGTGAAGGGGTCGCGCTTCTGGGAGTGGATGAAGTCGGGGAACTTGATCGGGTCCTTGATGAAGAACACCGGGGTGTTGTTGCCGACGAGGTCGTAGTTGCCCTCTTCGGTGTAGAACTTCAGCGCGAAGCCGCGGGGGTCGCGGACCGCGTCCGCGCCACCGAGCGAGTCCGCCACGGTGGAGAACCGCAGGAAGGTCTCGGTCTTCTTGCCGACCGTGTTCAGGAACGCGGCGCTGGTGTACGCGGTGACGTCGTCGGTCACCTCGAAGTGGCCGTACGCCGCCGAGCCGCGGGCGTGCACCACGCGCTCCGGGATGCGCTCACGGTTGAACCGGGCAAGCTTCTCGAGGAGCTGCTGGTCCTGGACCAGGAGCGGGCCACCGACGCCGGCGGTGGCGGAGTTCTGATTGTCGGCGACCGGGGCGCCGGACTCGGTCGTCAGCGTGCGCTTCGACATGGTGACCTTCCGTACGGGTAACTGCTGACGGAAAGCGTCTTCCGTCATGCGGAACAGCCTAATTTCGGCGAGAACTAAACGTCAACAGTTTGTTGAACAAAGATTGAGGAGAGGAAATCCGGACGGTGCCGGCGCTTGGGCGCGACAGGACAGGTGTCAGCACCGGCACCATCCGGAAACTCAGGGCCCCGTGAGGGGAGGGGTACTCAGATCTGGATCAGAACCGGATCAGATCTGGGCGCCGGAGAGGCGCTCGACCGCGCGGAGCAGCGCGGAGTGGTCCAGACCGCCGTCACCCTGGGCGCGCAGCGAGGCGACGAGCTGGGCGACGACCGCGCCGACCGGGAGGGCCGCACCGACGTTGCGGGCGGCGTCGGTGACGATGCCCATGTCCTTGTGGTGCAGGTCGATCCGGAAACCGGGCTTGAAGTCGCGGTTCAGGAAGTTGTCCTTCTTGCGGGTCAGGACCGTGGAGCCGGCCAGACCGCCGTTGAGGACGTCCAGGGCGGCGGTGAGGTTCACGCCCGACTTCTCGAGGAAGACGACGGCCTCGGCGCAGGCCTGGATGTTCACCGCGACGATGAGCTGGTTGGCGGCCTTCACCGTCTGGCCGGAGCCGTGCGGACCGCACAGGACGATGGTCTTGCCGAGGGCCTGGAGGACCGGCAGGGCCTCGTCGAAGTCGGCCTGCTCGCCACCCACCATGATCGACAGGACGGCCTCGATGGCACCGGCCTCGCCGCCGGACACCGGGGCGTCGATGACGCGGATGCCCTTCTCGGCGGCGTTCTTCGCGAGGTCGATCGAGGTCTGCGGGGTGATCGACGACATGTCGACGATCAGCGCGCCGGACTTCGCGTTCTCCAGGATGCCGTTCTCACCGTAGGAGATGGCCTCGACCTGCGGGGAGGCGGGCACCATCGTGATGATGACGTCGGCGTCCTTGACGGCCTCGGCGATCGAGCCGGCCGCGCTGCCGCCGGCGGCGGCGAGGCGGTCGAGCTTGTCCTGCTCCAGGGTGAAGCCGGTGACCGAGTAGCCGGCCTTCAGGAGGTTCTCGGCCATGGGGGAGCCCATGATTCCGAGACCGATCCAGGCGATCTTGGGGAGGTTGCTCATGATGAGGGTCCTTCTCTTAATGCTTTGTACGAAAAGTGCGGGGGGTGCCTGGCTGATCGCCTGGACTTTGTCCGCCTATCGGGCGGCGCGGGCCTCGGCCGGCAGCCACTCGAAGGACGCGGCGGCGTCGGCCGCCTTGTACTCGAGGCCTACGTAGCCCTCGTATCCGGCCTTCTTCAGCTGGTCCAGGAGCGCCTCGAGGGGCAGCTCGCCGGTGCCGGGGGCACCGCGTCCCGGCTTGTCCGCGATCTGGACGTGGCCGGTCTTGGCGGCGTACTTTTCGATGACCTCGGAGAGGTCCTCATCGTTCATCGCCAGGTGGTACAGGTCGAGCAGGAACTTGGCGTTCCCGAGGCCGGTGGCCTCGTTGACCTTGTCCACGACCTCGATGCCGGCCGGTGCGCTCACCAGGGGGTAGAGCGGCGACTCGGGCTTGTTGAGGGTCTCGATCAGGAGGATCGCGCCGACGCGGTCCGCGGCCTGAGCGGCCACGACCAGGTTCTTCAGGGCGAGCTCGTCCTGGACGGCGGGGTCCACGCCTTCGACGCGGTTGCCGTACAGGGCGTTCAGCGCCTTGCAGCCCACCGAGGCGGCGAAGTCCGCCGCGACGTTGATGTTGGCGTTGAAGCGGTCCGACTCCTCACCGGGTACCGAGACCGCACCGCGGTCCGGTCCCGGCAGCTGTCCGGCGTAGAAGTTCAGGCCCACCAGCTGGGTGCCGGCGTCCTCAAGAGCCTTCTTGAGGGCGTCGAGTTCCGCTTGAGCGGGGGTGGGGGTCTCGATCCAGGGCCACCACAGCTCGACCGCCGTGAAGCCCGCCGCGGCGGCAGCCGCGGGACGCTCCAGAAGCGGGAGTTCCGTGAAGAGGATCGACAGGTTCACATCGAAGCGCTGGTCCGTGTATCCCATGAGGGGTGTGCGCTCCTTCCGTATTGCGGAAGTTATTTTCTGCTTGATGGAAGACTGCATGGGCTTGCGCGCGGATGTCAAGTGCGGACTCTCGAAAAATCCTGACCGCGCAGTAGGTTGACCTGCGTGCGATTGAGAGTGGAGTTCACGACCGAGCCCTTCGACCTCGAAGAGGCCCCCGCCCATGCCGTGGCCGCTCGCGAGGTCATCCAGAGGGCGCAGCTGGACGCGGTGGACGTCGGCCCGTTCGGCAACACCGCCGAGGGCGAGTCCGACCGGGTGCTGAGCGCGGTGGCCGCGCTGCTGCGCGACTCCCTGGAGGCCGGCGCCACGCGCGTCTCGCTCCAGGTGAACGTGATCCGGGAGGAGACCCCGTGACCGAGCCCCGTGACCACCCGTTCGTCGCCGCGGTCAAGCCCCTGGTGGACGCGATGGGCGGCGAGCTGATGGATCCGGCCCTGGCGCAGCCGGACGACGTGGTCTTGACCTGGGAGGGCCAGGAGCTGCTGGCGGTGCGGCTGCCCCAGCTCTCCGACTCGCTGGACCACATCCTGGCGGCCCTGGAACGCCGGCACGGCGTACCGTTGGCCCAGCTGGACCGGAAGTCCAAGCAGGACGTGGTGCGGATACTCGAGGCGCGCGGTGCCTTTTCCGTCCGGCACGGCGTGGAAACGGTCGCGGGAGCCCTCGGTGTAAGCCGCTTCACGGTCTACAACTACCTGAACAGGGATTCCGCCACCCCGAAAGGGCCGAAGAGCAGCCAAGAGTGAAGGACGAGTCACCGCTGGTGACGAGCCGCCGCCCAATTCACCCGGGCGGCGGCTTTTGTGTACGGGAAGTTTCAACAAAGTGTTGACGCCGTGTTGTCGAGGGCGTTAGCTATGCGCAGCCCGTCTAAGCAACAACAGGCCACGGAGGCCTACCGTGACTTCGAGTCCGACCCCGGGTCTCACCCGGTTCAACGCCTTGGATGACAGCGAGGCCACGGCCGAGCTGCACGAGGTGTGCGCCAGCTCGGCGTGGGGCGGCAAGCTCCTCGCCCAGCGCCCCTTCGCCACCGCCGACGCCCTGTTCGCCGCGAACGAATCCGCCATGGCGGAGCTCACCGCGGAGGACCTGGGCGAGGCGATGGGCGGCCACGCGCCGATCGGCCGGCCGAAGCCGGGGGACCCGACCTCCGCCCGCGAGCAGCGTGGCATGGCCGGTGCCTCGGAGGAGCTCAAGACCGAGCTCCTCGAACTGAACCTGGCCTACCAGGAGAAGTTCGGCCACGTCTTCCTCATCTGTGCCACCGGTGCGACCGGTGAGTTCATGCGGGACGCGGTCAAGGTCCGGATCGACAACTCGCCGGAGCAGGAGCGGGAAATCGCCCGCGGCGAGCTCGTCAAGATCAACAAGATCCGCCTGACCCGACTCGTAGAAGGAGAGTGACCATGAGCACGGCAACCACCGCGTCGGTGTCCACTCACATCCTGGACACCAGCATCGGCAAGCCCGCCGAGGGCGTCGCCATCTCCCTGTCGGCCCGTACGGGTCTCGACGGCGAGTGGGCGGCCCTGGGCGGATCCGCCACCGATGCGGACGGGCGCTGCAAGGACCTGCCGGCGCTGCCGGAGGGCACCACCCACGTGCGTCTCGACTTCGAGACCGAGACGTACTTCTCCAAGAAGCAAGCCGAGGCGCAGCAGGACGCCCCCCGCGTAAGGGACAGCGGTGCGTTCTTCCCCGAGGTCACCATCACCTTTGCGGTGAACCCGGGCGAGCACTACCACGTACCGCTGCTGCTCAACCCGTTCGGCTACTCCGTTTACCGAGGGAGCTAGCATGGCCACGATTCTCGGCCAGAACCAGTACGGCAAAGCAGAGAACCGCGTCGTCAAGATCACGCGGGACGGCGACACCCACCACATCAAGGACCTGAACGTCTCGGTCGCCCTCTCCGGCGACATGGACGACGTCCACTACTCCGGCTCGAACGCCAACGTGCTGCCGACGGACACCACCAAGAACACGGTGTACGCCTTCGCGAAGGAATACGGCATCGAGTCCGCCGAGCAGTTCGGCATCCACCTGGCGCGCTGGTTCGTCAACAGCCAGGAGCCGATCCAGAAGGCGCGCATCCGGATCGAGGAGTACTCCTGGTCCCGGATCGCCACCTCGGACGCCAACTCCAAGTTCATCGGCTCCGACGAGGTGAACCACTCCTTCGTCCGCAACGGCGGCGAGACCCGCGTCACCCAGATCACGTACGACGGCAAGAACTGGGAGGTCATCTCCGGCCTCAAGGACCTCGTCGTCATGAACTCCACGAACTCCGAGTTCTGGGGTTACGTGAAGGACAAGTACACGACGCTGAAGGAGGCCTACGACCGCATCCTGGCGACCCAGGTTTCGGCTCGCTGGCGCTTCGCCTGGTCCGATGACGAGCAGCGGATGCCCAACTGGGAGAAGTCCTACGCCGAGACCCGCAAGCACATGCTCCAGGCCTTCGCGGAGACCTACTCCCTCTCGCTGCAGCAGACCCTGTACCAGATGGGTTCGCGCATCATCAACCACCGTTCGGAGATCGACGAGGTCCGCTTCTCGCTTCCGAACAAGCACCACTTCCTCGTCGACCTGGAGCCCTTCGGGCTCAAGAACGACAACGAGGTCTACTTCGCCGCCGACCGCCCGTACGGTCTGATCGAGGCGACGGTTCTCCGCGACGGCGTTGACGCCCGTATCCCCGTGGACATGACCAACCTCTGAGCGCGGCACGCGCGTCCCGGGGCTCCGCAGTGGCCCCGGGGCGCGCGACACTCTTCAACTTCCTGAATCGGCACCCGGACGCAACACACGGGGCGGCAGTACTGTCAGCTGCCAAGGCCCCCGGCTCCGGCACTCAAATCCCCTGGGTTTTGCCGTGCCCGCACCGCCACTGAAAGCACGAGGAAGTCCCATGGCAGCATCGGCAGCCCCTGACAGCGCCGTCGAGCGCATCGTCATCGAGAACTGTGCGATTGCGACCGTCGACGCCAACGACACCGAGTACGCCTCGGGTCACATCGTCGTCGCCGGCAACAAGATCGAGTCCATCGGCGCGGGCAAGGCCCCCGAGAACCTCGAGAACGTAGTCCGCCGCATCGACGGCACCGGGCACCTCGTGACTCCCGGTCTGGTCAACACGCACCACCACTTCTACCAGTGGATCACGCGTGGCCTGGCCACCGACCACAACCTCTTCAACTGGCTGGTCTCGCTGTACCCGACCTGGGCGCGCATCGACGAGCAGATGACGTACTCGGCCGCGCAGGGCTCCCTCGCCGCGATGGCCAAGGGTGGCGTCACCACCGCGATGGACCACCACTACGTCTTCCCCAAGGGCTCCGGCGACCTGTCCGGCTCGATCATCCGCGCCGCGTCCGAGATGGGTGTCCGCTTCACCCTCGCCCGCGGTTCGATGGACCGCAGCGAGAAGGACGGCGGCCTGCCGCCGGACCACGCCGTCGAGACCCTCGAAGGCGCGCTCTCCGACACCGAGGCGACCGTCAAGAAGTACCACGACGCCTCCTTCGACTCGATGACCCAGGTCGCCGTCGCCCCCTGCTCCCCCTTCTCGGTCTCCACCGAACTGCTCAAGCAGGGCGCCGAGCTGGCCCGCCGCCTGGGTGTGCGCCTGCACACGCACGGCTCCGAGACCGTCGAGGAAGAGCAGTTCTGCAAGGAACTGTTCGGCATGGGCCCGACCGACTACTTCGAGTCGACCGGCTGGCTCGGCGAGGACGTGTGGATGGCGCACAGCGTCCACATGAACGACTCCGACATCGCCGCGTTCGCCCGCACCAAGACCGGTGTCGCGCACTGCCCGTCCTCCAACGCCCGTCTGGCCGCCGGCATCGCCCGCGTCCCGGACATGCTGGCCGCCGGCGTACCGGTGGGCCTCGGCGTGGACGGCACCGCCTCCAACGAGTCCGGCGAGCTGCACACCGAGCTGCGCAACGCGCTGCTGATCAACCGCCTGAACCCGGTCCACCGCGAGCGCGCCCTCAACGCGCGCCAGGCCCTGCGCCTCGGTACCTACGGTGGCGCCCAGGTCCTCGGCCGCGCCGACAACATCGGCTCGCTTGAGGTCGGCAAGTGCGCCGACCTCGTCCTGTGGAACCTGAACACCTTCCTGCACTCCTCGATCGCCGACCCGGTCACCGCGCTGGTCTTCGGTGCGGCGGCCCCGGTGACGGCCTCGTTCGTCAACGGCAAGCAGATCGTCGAGAACAACCGACTGCTCTTCGCCGACGAGGACGCCATCGCGGTGTCCACGCGGGAAGAGGCCCAGCGCCTCGCGCGGATCTCCGCGCAGGCCTGATCCCCCGGAGTCCGGTCGGGGGGGACGGCCCCCGGCCGGCGGCCGCGGACCCGAGCGGGGTCCGCGGCAGCCGTTCCCGGGACGCGCCCGAGGAGAGATCCGAGGGCGCCCCCGGGGCCGGTGACCCGTGACGGCTGCCCCGCAGCACTCGTCCCGCGCCACTGCCACGGCACCACCAGCTCCAGCGCAGCACCCCTCGTGGAACCGGTTTTTGGGCGAATCGTTTCCGCACCCCTTGGGACCCGCATTCGGCACGACCCCACAACTGAAGACAGGCTCGACCAGCACGCTTTCGCACCACCTCCAAGACACCCACGTCCCTGCCGACGTGTTTAACCGACCGGAGGAAGCCGTGGCCGCAACGCCCAGGTTTCGCAAAGATGCAGTCGCAGTACCGGAGGAGAAGCACCCGGTCGACGAGACCTTGCCCCCGCTGAAGATGTTCACGAGCGGCCTCCAGCACGTGGCCGCCATGTACGCGGGTGTCGTCGCACCGCCCATGATCGTCGGCCCCGCCGTCGGTCTCTCCGCCACCGAGACCGCCTTCCTGATGGGCGCCTCCCTCTTCACCGCAGGCCTGGCCACCCTCCTCCAGACCCTCGGGTTCTGGAAGATCGGCGCCAAACTCCCCTTCGTCAACGGCGTCTCCTTCGCCGGCGTGACCCCGATGATCGCCATCGGCAAGGGGGAGGGGGACAACGCCATCCCCGTCATCTTCGGCGCGATCATCGTCGCCGGACTCGTGGGCTTCCTCGCCGCCCCCTACTTCGGCAAGCTCGTCCGCTTCTTCCCGCCCGTCGTCACCGGCACCGTCATCACGCTGATCGGCGTGTCACTGCTCCCGGTGGCGTTCAACTGGTCGCAGGGCGGGAACAGCACCGCCTCCGACTACGGCTCGATGCAGAACATCGGCATGGCCGCCCTCACCCTGGCGATCGTCCTGCTGATGCGGAAGTTCCTGCGCGGCTTCCTCCAGCAGATCTCCATCCTGCTCGGCCTGATCGCGGGCACGCTCATCGCGATACCGCTGAACATGACCAGCTTCGACGCCATCCGCAACGCGGACCTCGTCGGCTTCCCCACCCCCTTCCACTTCGGCGCCCCCCAGTTCCAGGTCGCCGCCATCATCTCGATGTGCATCGTCATGCTCGTCTGCATGACGGAGTCCACCGCCGACATCCTGGCCCTCGGCAAGATCGTCGGCCGGCCGGCGGACGCGAAGACCATCGAGGGCGGCCTGCGCGCCGACACCCTCGGCAGCGCCATCAGCCCGCTGTTCAACGGCTTCATGTGCAGCGCCTTCGCCCAGAACATCGGCCTGGTCGCGATGACCAAGGTGCGCAGCCGCTTCGTGGTCGCCGCGGGCGGCGGCATCCTGATCCTGCTCGGCCTGTGTCCGGTGGCCGCCTCCGTCATCGGGGTCGTGCCGCTGCCCGTCCTCGGCGGCGCCGGCATCGTCCTCTTCGGCTCGGTCGCGGCGAGCGGCATCCAGACCCTGGCCGGCGCGGCCATGGAGCGGGGCGAGAACGCGCTGATCGTCGCCGCCTCCGTCGGCATCGGCCTGATCCCGATCGCCGCGCCGGAGTTCTACCACGCCTTCCCCAAGGACCTCCTCGTCGTCCTCGACTCCGGCATCAGCACCGGATGCGTCGTCGCGATCGTCCTCAACCTGGCCTTCAACCACCTCGGCTCCAGGAAGGGCGCCGCCTCCGAACAGGCCCCGGAACCCGCCTTCGTGCACTGACGCGGGACCCCGGCACGGGGAGCGACGGTACCGGGACCACCGGCACCGCGGCCCCACCCGACCGGCGTGCGGCGGTGCGTACGTCACCCACTGCGGGTGTGACGTGCGCACCGCCGCACGCGTACGCGCGCCGCCCGGCCCCCGCCCCGCAGCAGCGCACGCCCCCGGCGCCCGGACGCACAAGCGGCCGTCGTCGCCGCAGCTCTGGGGCCCGGGAAGACCCGCGGTGCGCACGGTGCGCCCGGGCCCGGAGTTCCCTCCCCGAACCCGCGTGCAGCGTCAAGGACGCGGAAAGACATCGCATGAGCACGTGGTCCCCCCCACCCCCGGGGCCCGCGCGCCGCCCGCTCGTCCCCACCCCTCTGAGCAGACAGGTGGCACAGCGATGGCAGATCTTCCGCAGCTCTGGATGCGCAACGAGACCCGGCCCACCGAACGGCGCGCCCCGCTCACCCCCGACGACGCCGGACGCCTCGTCCGGCAGGGCGTACGCGTCACCGTGGAGGACTCCGCGCACCGGGTCTTCCCCCTCGACGACTACCTGGCCGCCGGCTGCCGCGCCGCCCCGGCCGGCTCCTGGGCCGAGGCCGCGCCCGGGTCGGCGTACGTCCTCGGACTGAAGGAACTCCCGCCCGCGCCCGAGCGCCTGCACCACCGGCACGTGTACTTCGGGCACGCCTACAAGGGCCAGGCCCAGGCGCCCGGCCTGCTGAGGCGCTTCGCGGCCGGCGGCGGAACCCTGCTCGACCTGGAGTACCTCGCCGACGCGCAGGGCCGTCGCCTGGCCGCCTTCGGCTACTGGGCGGGCTACGCGGGCGCCGCCCTTGCCGCACTGCACGCCCGCGGCCGGCTCGCGGCCCCGCTCGTGCCCCAGGCCCGCGCCGAACTCGACGCCCGCCTCCGCGCCTCCGCGCCCGACGGGTTACGGGCCCTGGTGATCGGAGCCGGCGGCCGCAGCGGACGCGGCGCCTGCGACGCCCTCGCCGCGGCCGGAATCCCCGTCACCCGCTGGGGCCGTGCCGCGACGGGCCGGCTGGACAAGGCCGCGCTGCTGGAGCACGACATCCTGGTCAACGCGGTGCTCACGACCCGGCCCGTGGCGCCCTTCCTGACCCCGGACGACCTGGAGGCCGGGGCCCGCAGGCTCTCGGTCATCGCCGACATCACCTGTGACACGGGATCCGAGCTGCACCTGCTGCCCGTGTACGACGAACTCACCGACTGGACGGTCCCGGCCCGGCGCCTGCGCGGCGGGAACCGCCCGCTGGACGTGATCGCCATCGACAACCTGCCGTCCCTGCTCCCGGCCGAGGCCGCCCGCGACTTCTCCGCGGACCTGCTGCCCAAACTCCGCGACCTGCACACCACCTCGGCGGACCCGGACTGGCTCCGCTGCCGCGCCGCCTTCGCCACGGCCCTGGCCGCCCTGCCGGGCCAACCGGGCGCCGCGCAGGGAAGGTTCGAGGTGGCGACGTAGGCCCGGCCGCGGGCGTCGCTGCGGGAGGAGCGGAGCGGGCCGCCGTGGACCGGCCACGGCGGCCCGCTCGTTCGCGCCCCGCGGGCGTCGGGCGACGTCCCCACGGGGTGATCGCGGCTACGGGGCGGGCGTCAGGTACATCCCGCTGTGGTCGCCCCCGGCCGTGTTCTTGCAGCTGACGCCCGAGCCGGCGGGCTGGGCGACGGCCAGTGCCAGGCAGCGCCCGGCTGCCAGCTGTCCGAAGTGGTTCGGGTGCATGGACTCCTGGATCAGGCCCTGCGACTCGTTGTTGTCGATCCAGCGCGCCCATTCGCTCGTCTTCGCCGAGGCCGGGACCGAGGAGCTGACCTGCTTGCTGGCCTTCGCGCACACCTCGCGCCCCTGCATCATGTCCCGCAGGTCGAGGAACTGGGCGCCCTTGGCGGCGGCGACGGCCTTGAGGCGGTTCGAGATCTGGGGTACGAGGGAGTCCCGCGCCCAGTCCGAGTCCCGGTTCCAGAAGGGGCAGCCGCCGGTGTTGAGCCGGCTCCAGTCGCTCTGGGTGTACCGGTTCTCCGCGCCGCGCGGGATCGGCGACGGGTACGACTGGAGCACGATGCGGTACGAGGAGTCCGCGTACCCGGCCGCGCGCATCACGGCGCGGATCTCGTCGACGGACTTGCCGACGTCCGCCATGACCCCGTCCATCTTCGCGTCGACGCCCTCCTGCTGGTCGTCGTGGCAGTAGGAGCCCCAGAGCACGAAGTCGTAGGCGCAGTCCTTGATGATGTCGGCGAAGCCCAGGTCGTTCCCGCCGACGGAGAGGGCGATGATCTTCACGTTGTTGCTCGCGGCCACCGCCGCGAGCCGGTCGGCCTGCGGGGCCTCGCCGTTCTGGGACACGCCGCCGTTCGAGGCCCGGAAGACGTTCCGGGAGACCGCTCCGGAGCAGGCCAGGTTCACGGCCGTCTCGGCGATCGCGCCCGCGCTGAACACCTCGGCCGAGTCCGAGCGGTGACAGCCGCCCGCCGTGGCGCCGTAGACCTTGGAGGGATCGTAGGAACTGCCGCTGACCCACGCCCGGTCGGTGCCGTTCCTGCTCCCGCTGTTGGTCAGGCTGTTGCCCTTCCAGCGTCCGGCCTCGCCGGAGATGTAGCTGTCGCCCATGGACACCACGGCGGTGGGTCCCGTGCCCGGTCCGGGCCGGGGGCCTGCCGCCGAGGTGCCGGCGCCGGCGGCGATCAGTGCGCCGGCGACGGCCGAGACGGCCACCGCGGCCCTGACGGGCCGTCGCACCCGGCCGCCGTTCCTGCTCTTGCTGGCGTTGCGGAATCCGATCACTGCGGAACTCCTGCGGTAGGCCACGCCGGAGACGGCAAGAACTCCGGTGCGTGGCTGGGGAAGTGGGGGATACCGCCGGCCGGTGGCTTTCGGAAAGGTGACATGCCGACGGTTGTTACCGCTAGGTAGCCGCAGATTACGATGGAGTAACGACCGACCGGTCGTTCGGGCCGGTGGATTCCGCTTGTCCGTCCGGACTCCGGTCCGCGGCCGCCGGGCCGTTCCGGCCGGGGCCGAAAACGCCTCCGCCCCCGGCGCCTTGGGGGCGACGGGGGCGGAGGCGGTGTTCCGGCTGCTGTGCGTGACAGCCGAAGCGGTGGTCAGCCGATGAGCTGGTCGTACGCGGGGAGGGTGAGGAAGTCCGCGTAGTCGGCGTCCAGGGAGACCTGGAGGAGCAGGTCGTGGGCCTGCTGCCACTTGCCGGCCGCGAAGGCCTCCTCGCCGACCTCGGCGCGGATGGCGGCGAGTTCCTCGGCGGCGATCTCGCGGGTCAGCTCGGCGGTGGCCGTCTTGCCGTTCTCGAAGACGACTCCGGCGTTGATCCACTGCCAGATCTGCGAGCGGGAGATCTCGGCGGTGGCGGCGTCCTCCATGAGGCCGAAGATGCCGACGGCGCCGAGGCCGCGCAGCCACGCCTCGATGTAACGGGTGCCGACCTGGACCGCGTTGCGCAGGCCCTCGTACGTCGGCTTCGCGTCCAGGGAGTCGATCGCGATCAGCTCGCCGGGGGCGACCGAGACGTCCTCGCGGAGGCGGTCCTTCTGGTTCGGCTTGTCGCCCAGGACGGCGTCGAAGGAGGCCATCGCGATCGGGACCAGGTCGGGGTGGGCGACCCAGGAGCCGTCGAAGCCGTCGCCGGCCTCACGGTCCTTGTCGGCCTTGACCTTCTCGAAGGCCACCTTGTTCACCTCGGCGTCCTTGCGGGACGGGATGAAGGCCGCCATGCCGCCGATCGCGTGCGCGCCGCGCTTGTGGCAGGTGCGGACCAGCAGTTCGGTGTACGCCCGCATGAAGGGGGCGGTCATGGTCACCGCGTTGCGGTCCGGCAGGACGAACTTCTCGCCGCCGTCGCGGAAGTTCTTCACGATGGAGAACAGGTAGTCCCAGCGGCCCGCGTTCAGGCCCGCCGCGTGGTCCTTGAGCTCGAAGAGGATCTCTTCCATCTCGTAGGCCGCGGTGATGGTCTCGATGAGGACGGTCGCGCGGACGGTGCCCTGCGGGATGCCGACGTAGTCCTGGGCGAAGACGAAGATCTCGTTCCAGAGGCGGGCCTCCAGGTGCGACTCCGTCTTCGGCAGGTAGAAGTACGGGCCCTTGCCGAGGCCGATCAGGCGCTGCGCGTTGTGGAAGAAGTACAGGCCGAAGTCCACGAGCGAGCCGGAGGCCGGGCCGCCCTCGAAGCGGAGGTGGCGCTCCTCCAGGTGCCAGCCGCGCGGCCGCATCACGACGGTGGCGAGCTGGTCGGCGGGCTTCAGCGCGTACGCCTTGCCCGTGCGCGGGTCGGTGAAGTCGATGCGGCGCTCGTAGGCGTCGATGAGATTGAGCTGGCCGAGGACGACGTTCTCCCAGGTGGGAGCCGAGGCGTCCTCGAAGTCGGCGAGCCAGACCTTGGCGCCCGAGTTCAGGGCGTTGATGGTCATCTTGCGGTCCGTCGGACCGGTGATCTCCACGCGGCGGTCGTTCAGCGCGGCCGGGGCCGGCGCGACCTTCCAGTCGCCCTCGCGGACCTGTGCGGTGTCCGGGAGGAAGTCGAGGGTGGAGGTCCGGGCGATCTCGGCGCGCCGCTCGCCGCGTCGGGCGAGGAGCTCCGCGCGGCGGGGGACGAACCGCCGGTGGAGCTCGGCCACGAAGGCGAGGGCCGCTTCGGTGAGGACTTCGTCCTGCCGGGGCAGGGGCTCGGCGTCGACGATGGCCAGCGGGGACGGCGCTGGTGCGGACATATCTGTCACTCCTTCAGCGGCGGTGCCTGGCGGCCGCGGGGGAATGCTCGCGCGAGACGGCACGCAGTGCCGTCGGGTGTGGAGAGTTCCGGAATACGGTCGCGGGCGCCGTCTGGGGGTTCAGGGCGCTTCTGACCAGTGGATAGTAATTTCCTCATGGTGGAAGTTCAATGGTTTGTTGATGTCGAGATTCTCTGAGTCGACAGATTCAGCCTGCCGGTGGCCCTCGGTGCCACCTCGGTCACGCCCCGCGCAGGCCCTCCTCCGGCCCGCTCCCGGCCAGTCGTGCCAGGTCGGGAGGGGTGTCGATGTCGAAGTCCACCGCGACGTCCCCGCACTCCACCAGGACGACCTCCTTCGCGTGTTCCCTCAGATGGACGCGCGCACCCCGGTCGCCGGTCGCCGTCCGCACGATGTCCGCCCAGCGGTCCGCCCCGAAAAGGACCGGATGCCCGCGTTCCCCGCCGTACGCGGCCGCTGCCAGGCTCGTGGGGGAGCGGTACGCCTCCCGGACCCGGGTCACCGCCGCGGCGCCGATGCCGGGCTGGTCCACCAGGGACACCAGGGCCGCGCGGGCCCCCGTACCGGCCAGCGAACCGAGGCCGACCCGCAGGGAGGAGCCCATGCCCTCCTCCCAGTCCGGGTTGTCCACCACCACGCAGCCCGTCAGGTCGGCCCGCTCGCGGACCTCGGCCGCCGAGGCCCCGAGCACCACGTGGACCGGACCGCAGCCTGCCTCGCGCAGCACGCGCACCGCGTTCTCCACGAGCGGGCGGCCCCGGTAGGTCAGGAGGGCCTTGGGGTGTCCGCCGAGACGGCGCCCGCCGCCGGCGGCCAGGAGCAGCCCCGCGACCACCGGTCCCTCCCCGGCGTGCGGGGTGGCTACTGCGGCAGCGGACGGGTCGGTGAGGCGTTCGGGTGCTGACATGGCAACGATTCTCGCGCCTTCGAGGCCCGCCGCGGGCGCCCCGCCAGGGCGCGTCCGACGGCGGCCAGCGCGGCGCCGATCCGTAGCGGCTCGGAGATCCGGTTCTCGAAGGCGGCCGCCATGGCCCGCTCGTCACGGTCGGTGAACACCTGCTCGTACATATCGGCTTCTCCTTGCCAATCGGGGTCCAATGAGGCGAGTCTGGACCTGGATTGGCCTGGCTGGCAGAGCCAATCGGGGGAGGTTGGCATGGCGAACGCGCGAGTGGTCCAGACGGCGGACAGAACGATCGGCAGTCGGCAGCTCGCCGCACTGCTCCCCGCGGAGGTTCTGGCCCGCCCCGGCTACCGGGCCCTCGCGGACGCCGTCCGCACCCTGATCCTCGACGGCCGGATCGCCCTGCACGTCCGCCTCCCCGCCGAACGCGAACTCGCCGAGGCCGTCGGCGCCAGCCGCGCCACCGTCACCGGCGCCTACGACCTGCTCCGCGAGAGCGGCTACGTGCGCAGCAGGCGAGGCTCCGGCACCTGGACCGAACTGCCCGAAGGCCACCGCCCCGTCGGCACCCACGCCCTCGTCGGCGGCATCGGCGGACGGGCCGACGACGAACCGGGCATCGACCTCGCCATCGCCGCCATGGGCGCCCCCGACGGCAGCCTCGCGGAAGCCCTGGCCTGGGCGGCGCCCCGGCTGCCCGAGCTCGCCCGCACCCCCGGCTACCACCCCTTCGGGCTGCCCGACCTGCGCACGGCCGTCGCCGACCGCTTCACCCGGCGCGGGCTGCCCACGCGCCCCGAGCAGATCCTCGTCACCGCCGGGGCCCAGCAGGCCTTCGCCCTGGTCGTCAGCCTCCTCTGCCGGCCCGGGGACCGGGTCGTCACCGAGAACCCCACCTACGCCAACGCCCTCGACGCCCTGCGCCACGCCCGGCTGCGCACCGGCTCCATCGCGGTCTCCGACGCGGGCTGGGACCTGGAGATCGCCGAGTCCACGCTGCGCCAGACCGTCCCGCGGCTGGCGTACGTGATCCCCGACTTCCACAACCCGACGGGCGCGCTGATGCCACCGGAACAGCGGCTGCGCCTCCTCGCCGCGACCCGGGCCACCGGTACCTGGCTGGTGGTCGACGAGACCATCGCCGACATCGCGCTGGACGTGCCGGCCCCCGCCCCCCTGGCCTCGCTGGCCCCGCGCGGCGGCGCCGACCACGTGATCACCATCGGCTCGCTCAGCAAGACGCACTGGGGCGGCCTGCGGGTCGGCTGGATCCGGGCCACCGCCAAGATGATCACCGAGCTGACGGCCGTACGCGTCTCCGCCGACATGACCGGCTCCGTACTCGACCAGGTCGTGGCGCTGCCCCTGATGGACGCCCTCGACCGGTCCCTGCCCGCGCGCATCGCCCAGCTGCGCGTCCAGCGCGAGGCCCTCGTCGGGTCCCTCCAGCGACACACCCCCGAATGGTCCTGGCAGCTGCCCCCGGGCGGCCTCTCGCTCTGGGTGGACCTCGGCGAACCGGTGAGCTCCGCGCTCGCCGAACGGGCCGCGGCCGCGGGCGTCCACATCGGCCGCGGAGCCCGCTTCGGCGTGGACCCGGGGACCTTCGAACACCGGCTGCGGATCCCGTACACCCTGCCCGCCGACCGGCTCGACGAGGGCGTACGGCTCCTCGCGTCGGCCTTCCACGACGGCGTACCGCTGGCCCCGGCGGTGGAGCGCCCGCACTGGGTGGCGTAGGCCGTACGGTCACCCGTGCGCGCGGATCAGGCGGCGGGAGCCGGCCACCGCCACGGCCGCCGTGCGGGAGTCGACGCCGAGCTTCGCGTAGACGTGCACCAGGTGGGACTTGACCGTGGCCTGGCTGAGGAAGAGCCGCTTGGAGATCTGCTGGTTCGACAGGCCGTCCGCGACCAGCTGGAGCACCTCCAGCTCCCGCTTCGTCAGCGCCTCGGCGGGCGTCCGCATGCGGTCCATCAGCCGCAGCGCCACCGCCGGGGCCAGCGCCGACTGGCCCGCCGCCGCCGTGCGCACCGCCGCCGCCAGCTCCTCCGGAGGGGCGTCCTTCAACAGGTAGCCGGAGGCGCCCGCCTCGACCGCCGCCAGGATGTCCGCGTCCGTGTCGTACGTGGTCAGCACCAGCACCCGCGGCCCGCCGGGCCGCGCGGTGATCGCCTCCGTGGCCGCCGAGCCGTGCATCCCGGCCCCGAACTGGAGGTCCATCAGGACCACGTCCACCGGCTCCGAGGCCGCCAGCTCCACCGCCCGCTCCGCCGTCGCGGCCTCCGCGACCACCTCGAAGTCCGGTTCGGTGTCCAGTACCGCGCGCAGCCCGGCCCGCACCACCGGGTGGTCGTCGGCGAGCAGCAGCCGGATCGTCATCAGGACGCCTCCAAGGGCAGGGGCAGGGTGACGGCCACGGCGGTGCCCTGGCCCGGGTCGGACTCGACGGTGAACAGCCCGCCGAGGGTCTCGGCCCGCGCGCGCATCGCCGGCAGGCCGAAACCGCCCCCGTCCGCGGGCGCCGAGGGCGCGGCGGCGGGGTCGAAGCCCCGGCCGTCGTCGACCACGTCCAGGGTCACCGAGGTGTCCATGAAGGTCAGGGTGATCTCGGCGCGCCCGGCCCGTGCGTGCCGCACGACGTTGGCCAGCGCCGACTGCGCGATCCGCAGCAGCGCCACCTCGTACGGGGTGGGCAGGACGCGCGGGTCGCCGCTCACGGAGAACCGCACGCGCGGACCGGGCACCCCCGAGCAGAGCCGCTCCAGCGCCCCGGCGAGCGAACCGTGCTCCAGGTCCGGCGGGGTCAGGGCCCGGACGAAGCGGCGCGCCTCGGCGAGGTTCTCCTGCGCGGCCTCCCGGGCCCGGCCGATGTGCTCGGCGGCCGGGGCGTCGGGCGGCAGGGCGCGCTCCGCCGCGCGCAGCAGCAGCTGGATCGAGGACAGGCCCTGGGCCAGGGTGTCGTGGATCTCCCGGGCCAGGCGCTCGCGCTCGGCCAGGATCCCCGCGCCCCGCTCGGCGGCCGCCAGCTCGGCCCGGGTGGCCATCAGCTCCTCGATCAGCTCGCGGCGGCGTTCGCTCTCGCGGTAGAGGGCCTGGTAGCCGAGCACCGTCGCGACGGCCACCGCCCCGCCCAGCAGCGGGCCCAGGAAGGCCCCGGGGGTGACCGCGCCGCTGTGCGCGAGGAACCCGCCGATCGCCGCGCAGGCGGTGACGGCGACGGCCGCTACGCCCCAGCGCAGCCGCAGCAGGTGCAGCTCCAGGAAGTACAGGGGGAAGGCGATCCACAGCCCGTCGGGCGAGACCACCAGCAGCGCGGCCCAGGCCGCCCCCACCGCGGCCAGCCACACCGCGGCGGCGCGCGCGGAGCGCTGGACGGAGGGGGTCAGTACGCCCGCCACGTACACGGCGCCCAGCAGCGCGCAGGCCGCGATCACCGGTTGGGCCCCGGGCCCGGGTGCGGCGACGGCCCGCCCGGCGGCCAGCGCGAGCAGCCCGAAGAGCAGCGCGTGCAGGCACAGCCGCAGGACGCGGGAGACGGGGGTCGGGGGGCGCGGGCGCGGGGCGTCGGACATGGCCCGACCAGCGTAAGTCGGCCGCCGGGAGCTCCGGTCAACCAAAAGTTCGATGTCGGGACGGGTCTTTCGATACGAGGATCACTACTGTGGCGCGATGTCCCGTGCCCACGCGGAAGACCAAGGTGGGGGACATGTTCGTCGCATGGAGAGATCTACGGTTCGCCAAGGGCCGGTTCGCCCTCATGGGCTCGGTGGTCCTGCTGATCACACTGCTGGTCGGCCTGCTGTCCGGGCTCACCTCCGGACTGGCCCGGGAGAACATCTCGGCCATCACGGGGCTGCCCGCGACCCGGCTGGCCTTCGCCGCGCCCGCCGGGGACCAGAAGGTGTCCTTCACCAGCTCCCAGGTGCCCGAGAGCGCCTGGCGGGCCTGGCGCGAGCGGCCGGGGGTGACGTCGGCGGAGCCGCTCGGGATCCGCACCACCAACGCGGTCTCGGGTGAGCGCACCGCCGCCGTGTCCCTCTTCGGCGTCGAATCGGCCGGCCGTCTCGCGCCGGCCGGCGCCGGGCTCACCCAGGGGCAGGTCGTCCTCAGCGAGAAGGCGGCCGAGGAGCTCGGCGGGCTCACCGCGGGCGCCAAGCTGAAGGCCGGTCCGCTGGAGCTGACGGTGGCCGGCGTCTCCGGCACGGCCGCCTACAGCCACACCCCGGTGGTGTGGATGGACCTGAACGACTGGCAGCGCATCGGCAACCCCGGAACCTCCCTGGAGTCCCTGGCCACCGTCCTGGCCCTCGACGGCGACGGAGCCGTGGACTGGGCCGCGGGCGACCGGGCCGCCTCGACCCGCGCCCAGACCGTCGAGGACGCCCTGGGCGCCATAGGCTCCTACCAGGCCGAGAACGGCTCGCTCCAGCTGATGCGCGGCTTCCTCTTCGCCATCTCGGCCCTGGTCATAGGGGCCTTCTTCACGGTGTGGACGATCCAGCGCAGCGGCGACGTCGCCGTGCTGAAGGCGCTCGGCGCCTCCACCCCGTACCTGCTGAAGGACGCCCTCGGCCAGGCCGTGGTGATGCTGGCGATCGGCACCGGGGCCGGCACCGCCCTGGCCGTGGCCGCCGGCGCGCTGATCAGCGGGGGCGACGTGCCCTTCGTCCTCGACGCGGCCACCGTGCTGGTCCCCGCCGCGATCATGATCGCGCTGGGCGTGCTGGGCGCCGCCCTGTCCATCCGGCGGATCACCGCCGTCGACCCGCTGACCGCCCTCGGGAGCGCCCGATGACCCTGCTCGTCCACGACGTCACGCTCACGTACCCCGACGGGGAAGGCCGCCTCACCGCCCTGGACGCGGTGTCCCTGGAGGTGCCCGCGGGCACCATGACCGCCGTCATCGGGCCGTCCGGCTCCGGCAAGTCCAGCCTGCTGGCGGTGGCCGCGACCCTGGTCACCCCGGACTCCGGCCGGGTCGTCGTCGCGGGCCGCGACACCGCCCTGCTCGGCGCCGCCGAGAAGTCGGCCCTGCGCCGGGAGGAGATCGGCATCGTCTTCCAGCAGCCGAACCTGCTGGCCTCGCTGACGGCCCTGGAACAGCTCCAGGTCATGGCCCACCTCTCCGGCCGGCCCTCGGGCCGGATGCGCCGGCGCGCGCTGGAGCTGCTGGAGGCGGTGGGCCTGGCCGACAAGGCCGGCAAGCGCCCGCACGAACTGTCCGGCGGCCAGCGCCAGCGCGTCAACATCGCCCGCGCCCTGATGAACGAGCCCGCGGTGCTGCTGGTCGACGAGCCCACCAGCGCCCTCGACCACGAGCGGGGCGCGGCCGTGCTCGACCTGCTGGTCGCCCTCACCCGGGAGCGCTCCACGGCCACGGTGCTGGTCACCCACGACCACGCCCACCTGGACCGCACGGACCGTACGGCGACGATGGCCGACGGCCGCCTCACCGCGCCGGAGCCGTCCCCGGCGGCCTGAAGCGTACGAAGGCCCCCGCGGCCCCTCCGGAGAGGGGCGGCGGGGGCCTTCGTACGCGTACGGGGTCAGGCCGGGTTCTGGCTCTGGAGGGCCACCGACAGTTCGGCGGCGACGCCCTGGAGGATCGGCACGAAGGACTCGGCGACGGCCTCCGTGACACGGCCGGCCGGGCCGGAGATGGAGATCGCGGCGGCGGTCGGCGAGTTCGGCACCGACACGGCGAGGCAGCGGACTCCTATTTCCTGCTCGTTGTCGTCGACCGCGTAGCCCGCCTTGCGGACCTTCTCCAGCGCCTCCAGGAAGCCCTCGGGCGTGGTGATGGTCTTCTCGGTCGCGGCCGGCATCCCGGTGCGGGACAGCAGGGCGCGGACCTCGTCGGCGGGGGTGTGGGCGAGCAGCGCCTTGCCCACGCCCGTGGAGTGCGGGAGCACCCGGCGGCCGACCTCGGTGAACATGCGCATGGAGTGCTTGGACGGCACCTGCGCGACGTAGACGATCTCGTCCCCGTCGAGGAGGGCCATGTTGGCCGTCTCACCGGTCTCCTCGACCAGACGGGCGAGGTAGGGGCGGGCCCAGGTGCCCAGCAGGCGCGAGGCGGACTCGCCGAGGCGGATCAGCCGGGGGCCGAGGGAGTAGCGCCGGTTGGGCTGCTGCCGGACGTAGCCGCACGCCACGAGGGTGCGCATCAGGCGGTGGATGGTGGGCAGCGGGAGGCCGCTGGCGGCGGAGAGCTCGCTGAGTCCGACTTCGCCCCCGGCGTCGGCCATGCGTTCGAGCAGATCGAAGGCGCGCTCGAGGGACTGGACGCCACCGCTGGCGGCGGTGGGCTTGGCGGAAGCGTCGGTGGTGCTGGCGCTGGACGTCGGCACGGGCGCGGTCCTTTCGGTGCTGGCAGGCAAGGGAGCAGCCTACCGGTCGGTCGGCGGCGGCCCTAGATCCGGGCCCTTGCCGTCCCCGCCGGTCAGAGGCGGTTTGTCCTGGTGGCGGACGTCCTCGGGAAGTTACCCGTCCGGTTCCTGGTGGTGGTAGCTACATTCTGGATAGTGAAATCTTAATTCCATCCTGTGGAAACATCCAATTGCGGCCCGAGAGGGTCAGCGGTCCGTCCGGTCGCTCTTGACTGCTTCCGGATCGGGGTGAAGACTCCGTCAACAGAACGTTGAATTTCGCTCTGTGGAAGTAGATGGGGAGGTTCCGGTGGCCGACGTGGCTGTGGAACTGGTACTGCGCTCGACGCGCGTCATCACCCCCGAGGGGACGCGCGCCGCCTCGGTGGCCGTCGCCGGCGGGAAGATCACGGCGGTGCTGGCGCACGACGCCGAGGTACCGGCCGGAGCACGGCTGGAGGACTTCGGAGACGACGTCCTGCTCCCCGGCCTGGTCGACACCCACGTCCACGTGAACGACCCGGGCCGCACGGAGTGGGAGGGCTTCTGGACGGCCACCCGCGCCGCCGCCGCCGGCGGCATCACCACCATCCTCGACATGCCGCTCAACTCCCTGCCGCCGACCACCACGGCCGACAACCTCCGCGTCAAGCAGGAGGTCGCCCGGACCAAGGCGCACGTGGACATCGGCTTCTGGGGCGGCGCGCTGCCCGACAACGTCAAGGACCTGCGCCCGCTGCACGACGCCGGCGTCTACGGATTCAAGTGCTTCCTGTCGCCCTCGGGCGTCGAGGAGTTCCCCGAGCTCGACCAGGAGCGGCTGGCCGCCTCCCTCGCGGAGATCACCGGCTTCGGCGGCCTGATGATCGTGCACGCCGAGGACCCGCACCACCTGGAGTCCGCGCCGCAGAACCCGGGCCCCAAGTACGCCGACTTCCTGGCCTCGCGTCCCAAGGACGCCGAGAACACCGCGATCCAGAACCTGATCGACCAGGCCCGGCGGCTGAACGCCCGCGTCCACGTGCTGCACCTGTCCTCCTCCGACGCGCTGCCGCTGATCGCCGCGGCCAAGGCCGAGGGCGTGCAGATCACCGTCGAGTCCTGCCCGCACTTCCTCACCCTCACCGCCGAGGAAGTCCCGGACGGCGCCACCGAGTTCAAGTGCTGCCCGCCCATCCGCGAGGCCGCCAACCAGGACCTCCTGTGGGACGCGCTCGCCGACGGCACCATCGACTGCATCGTCTCCGACCACTCGCCCTCCACCGCGGACCTGAAGACCGGCGACTTCGCCACCGCCTGGGGCGGCATCTCCTCCCTCCAGCTGGGCCTCCCGGCGATCTGGACCGAGGCGCGCAGGCGCGGCCGCAGCCTGGAGGACGTCGTCCGCTGGATGTCGGCCGCCCCGGCCGCCCTCGCCGGACTGGCCCAGAAGGGCGCGATCGAGGCGGGCCGCGACGCCGACTTCGCCGTCCTGGCACCCGAAGAGACCTTCACCGTGGACCCCGCGGAACTGCACCACCGCAACCGGGTCACGGCGTACGCGGGCAAGACCCTGCACGGCGTCGTGAAGTCCACCTGGCTGCGCGGCACCCAGATCGCCGACCACGGCACCCCGACCGAGCCCACGGGCCTCCTCCTCGAAAGGCAGAACTGACAGTGGCACAGCGTTCAACTGGACTGGCTTCCTTCACCGGCAACGCGAACCCGTACGGAGGCGGCGACCCGTACGCGGACTACCGCACCGCGGACTTCCCGTTCACCCAGTACGCGAACCTCGCCGCCCGTGAGCTGGGCGCCGGTGTCACCTTCGCCAACGACGAGTTCTTCGCCATGCGCGAGAACCTGCTCATCGCCGAGGCCGCGCACTTCGACCCCGAGCACTTCGGCCACAAGGGCAAGGTCATGGACGGCTGGGAGACCCGCCGCCGCCGCGGCGTCTCCGCCACCCAGCCCTGGCCGACCCCCGAGGACCACGACTACGCCCTGGTGCGCCTCGGCGCCCCCGGCGTGATCCGCGGCATCGTCGTCGACACCGCCCACTTCCGCGGCAACATGCCGCAGGCCGTCTCCGTCGAGGGCACCAACTGGGAAGGCGCCCTCGCGCCGACCCCGGAGGAGCTCCTCGGCGACGACGTCAAGTGGACCGTGCTCGTCCCGCGCACCCCGGTTGGCGGCCACGCGGCCAACGGCTTCGAGGTCAGCGCCGAGCAGCGCTTCACGCACCTGCGCGTCAACCAGCACCCCGACGGCGGCATCGCCCGCCTGCGCGTCTACGGCGAGGTCGTCCCCGACCCGCAGTGGCTCGCCACGCTCGGCACCTTCGACGTCGTCGCGCTGGAGAACGGCGGCTCGGTGGAGGACGCGTCCAACCGCTTCTACTCCCCGCCGACCAACACCATCAACCCGGGCCGCTCCCGCAAGATGGACGACGGCTGGGAGACCGCCCGCCGCCGCGACAACGGCAACGACTGGATCCGCTACCAGCTCGTCGCCGAGTCCGAGATCCGCGCCGTCGAGATCGACACCGCGTACCTCAAGGGCAACTCGGCCGGCTGGGCCTCGCTGTCGGTCAAGACCGGCGAGGAGGGCGAGTGGACGGAGTTCCTGCCGCGCACCCGCCTCCAGCCCGACACCAACCACCGCTTCGTACTGGACGCCCCGGCGGTCGGCACGCACGTGCGGATCGACATCTTCCCGGACGGCGGCTTCTCCCGCCTGCGTCTGTACGGCTCGCTGACGGAGACGGGCGCGGCCGCGCACGCCGCCCGCCACCAGGAGCTGGGCGGCTGACGCCACCCCTCCCGACGACCGCCCCGGGGGCCGACACCCCCGGGGCGCGGGCCCTGACCGAAGGGGCGCACCGCGAGCCGGCGCGCCCCTTCGTCACGCCCGCCGCGCCCCGCTACGCCGCGTGCCCGCCGTCCACGGAGAACTCCGCGCCCGTGACGTACCGGGCGTCCGCTCCGGCGAGGAAGGACACCATGGCCGCCACCTCCCGGGCGGTGCCGAAACGGCCGAGGGCCGTCATCGCCGCCTGGGGCGCCGCGTAGGGCCCGTCGGCCGGGTTCATGCCGGCGTCCACCGGACCCGGGTGGACGATGTTCGGGGTCGCCCGCGTCGGCGCGTACGGCCAGCCCGCGCCGCCCGAGGGCCTCGACCTCGCCGATCACCCCCGCCGCCGCCCCGGCGTCGTCGACGTACGTGATCACGACGTCGAACCCGTCCTCCGCGAGCCGCAGGGCGCCGGCCGCGCCGATCCCGCGACCGCCGCCGGTCACCAGTGCCACGGATCCGTTCATGGTGCTCTCCCTCGTCAGTTGGTTGCGATTTCAATGAAATGGGAGTCCGGGGCGGCCCGCCGGCAGGAATCGGACACGGCGTTTTCGCGCGCCGCGCCGATGAGTTCCGAGGGGTCCGGGAGTCTGAACCCGGGCAAGGACGACCCGGCAAGGACGAACCAGCAAGGAGCGCAGAGCCATGGGCAAGCTGACCCTCACCACCTTCCTGACCCTCGACGGCGTGTACCAGGCCCCCGGGGGCCCGCAGGAGGACACCAGCGGCGGCTTCGAGTACGGCGGCTGGGTGGCGCCCTTCGCCGACGAGGGCATGGGGGAGTTCGCCGCGGAACTGTTCGGCCGCGCCGGGGCGTTCCTGCTCGGGCGCAAGACGTACGAGATCTTCGCCGGGTACTGGCCGAAGCAGACCGATCCCGCCGACCCGATCGCGGGCCCGCTGAACCGACTGCCGAAGTACGTGGCCTCCACCACCCTCAAGGAGCCCGCCTGGGCCGGCACCACCGTCGTGGACGGCGAGCAGCTCCAGGCGGAGGTGGTCCGGGCCAAGGACGCGACCGACGGCGAACTCCAGCTGCACGGCAGCGGGCAGCTGGCGCAGTGGCTGCTCGCCCGGGACCTCGTCGAGGAGCTGAACCTGCTGACCTTCCCGGTGTTCCTGGGAGCCGGCCGCCGCCTCTTCTCCACCGGCGGCCTGCCGACGGCCTTCGAGCTGACGGCCTCCCGCACCACGGGCAGCGGCATCGCGATCCACACCTACCGGACCGCCGGCCGCGCCGCCTTCGGCACGATCGGCGAGTAACCCCTCCGGCGCGCCGGGCCGGCCGGAGCGGGGGAGGGGCGCCGCGGAAACCGGTCGACCGGGAAGATCGACTCGGCTACCGTGGGCCCGCACCCGTGCGAGCCGCCGAAGTCTCCACCCCCTTCCCGCCGCTGGAGACGCCCCGGTGTCCACGCTCGCCGCCCCCTCGCCCGCCCTCGCAGAACGCCGGGCCCGGCTCGCCGACCTGCCCGTGCTGCTCGTCGCCGTCGTCTGGGGCGGCAGCTACCTCGCGGCCAAGGGGATCACCACCCCGCACACCGTGATCGCGGTCCTCGTACTGCGCTTCGCGCTCGTGCTGCCCGTCCTGGTCCTCGCCGGGTGGAGCCGGCTGCGCGCGCTGAACGCCGCCCAGATGCGCGGCGCCGGGGTGCTGGGCCTCGTACTCGGCGGGATCTTCCTGCTGGAGACCTACGGGGTGGTGCACACCTCCGCCACCAACGCCGGGCTGATCATCAGCCTGACCATGATCTTCACCCCGCTCGCCGAATCGGCCGTCCGGCGGACCGCCCCCTCGCCCGCCTTCCTCGGCGCCGCCGCGGTGTCCGTCGCCGGTGTCGTCCTGCTCACCCAGGGCGCCGGGTTCACCGCACCCGGCGCCGGCGACCTGCTGATCCTCGGCGCCGCCCTCGCCCGCACCCTCCACGTGCTGCTGATGGCCCGGATCAAGAGCGTCCAGGACGCCGACCCGCTCTCCCTGACCACCGTCCAGCTCGGCGGCGCCGTCCTGGTGTTTGCCGTCCTCGCGGCCCTGCCGGGCACGGGCGCCTCCCCGTGGGCGGCCGCGGCGGACTTCGGGGCCGCCGAATGGGCCGGCCTCGTCTTCCTCTCCGTCTTCTGCACCCTCTTCGCCTTCTTCGTGCAGATGTGGGCCGTGCGCCGCACCTCGCCCTCCCGGGTCAGCCTGCTGCTCGGCACCGAACCCCTCTGGGCCGCCGCGGCGGGCATCGCCCTCGGCGGCGAGCACCTCGGCGCCGCGGGTCTGACGGGCGCCGCCCTGGTACTCGCCGGTACCGCCTGGGGACGTCGCGCGGCGGGCTGAACGACCGGCCGCGGGCCGCACGATTGTCCGAAAGTAGCTCCGTCCCGCTTGATCGCCGCGCCTACTGTGACGGTCATGCCCGTTCTCGATATCAGTTCGATCGCCGAAGACTTCAACGAGAACCCGTACCCGCACTACGCGCGGATGCGGGCGGAAGGACCCGTCCACCGGGTCAAGGCGACGGACGGCACGGAAATCTGTCTCATCGTCGGTGACGAGGAGGCCCGGCAGGCCCTCGTCCACCCCGCCGTCTCCAAGAACTGGCTGACCTCCGGCCGCAGCTTCGCCGACCGCGAGACCACCGACGCGAGCGCCAACATGCACCGCGCCGACCCGCCCCACCACACCCGGCTGCGCCGGCTCGTGTCCCGGCCCTTCACCTCCCGCCGGGTCGAGGACCTGCGCCCCCGCGTCCAGCAGATCACGGACGAGCTGCTGGACGCGATGGAGGCGGACCCGTCCCGCGGCGCGGACCTGGTGAAGTCCTTCGCTTCCCCGCTGCCGATGACCGTCATCTGCGAGCTCCTCGGAGTCCCCGACGCCGACCGCACCCCCTTCGGGGCCTGGTCCGTCGAGATCGTCTCGCCCACCGGCCAGGAGGCCGAGGACGCCGCCCTGCGGGAGATGACCGCCTACCTGACCGAGCTGACCGACGCCAAGCGCGCCGCCCCCGGCGAGGACCTGCTCAGCGCCTGGACCCTCAGCCGCGACGACGACGGCGACCGGCTGACCCCGCGGGAACTGGTTGCCATGGCCTTCCTGCTGATGATCGGCGGATACGAGACCACCAGCCACCTCATCACCAACGGGGTACGGGCCCTGTTCGCCCACCCCGAGCAGCTGGCGGCCCTGCGCGCCGACTTCGACGGGCTGATCGACGGCGCCGTCGAGGAGATCCTGCGCTACGACGGCCCGGTGGAGTCCTCCACCTTCCGCTTCGCCCGCGAGGACCTGGAGATCGGCGGCACCTTCATCGAGGAGGGCACCGCCGTCCTGATCTCCCTGGCGAGCGCGGACCGCGACCCGGCCCGCTTCGCGCGGCCCGACGTGTTCGACATCCGCCGCCAGGGCCCCGGCCACATGGCCTTCGGCCACGGCATCCACTTCTGCCTCGGCGCCCCGCTCGCCCGCATGGAGGGCCGGATCGCCCTGCGCAGCCTGCTGGAGCGCTTCCCGGACCTCGCCGAGGTGCCCGGGCCGCGCGAGTGGATCAGGGGCGCCCTGGTCCGGGGCGTCAAGCAGTACCCGGTGCGCTGGTAGGCGCCGCACCGTGAGCGCCCGCCGCCGCGGCCCCTCAGAGATCCGGGAGCTCGTCCAGCCGGACCGGACGCCGCTCCCGGCGCGAGCGCTCGCACGCCTCCGCGACCCGGAAGGCGGCGAGCGCCTCCCGGCCGTCGCACGGGTTGGGGCCCTCGCCGCGCACCAGCCGGACGAAGGCCGCCAGCTCGGCCTCGTACGCGGGGGCGAAGCGCTCCAGGAACCCGCCCCACGGCTTGCTCGCCGCGGGCGGGCCCTGCGGTTCGGTCGAGGCGATCGGCGTACGGTCGTCCAGCCCGGCGGAGACCTGGTCCAGCTCACCGGCCAGCTCCATGCGCACGTCGTACCCGGCGCCGTTGCACCGCGTCCCGGTACTGCCGACGAGGGTTCCGTCGTCCAGGGTGAGGACGGCCGCGGCGGTGTCGACGTCGCCGCTCGCGCGGAACCGCGCGGGCCCCGCGTCCGAACCGGCCGCGTACACCTCGACGACCTCGTGCCCGGTCACCCAGCGGACCGCGTCGAAGTCGTGCACCAGGCAGTCCCGGTACAGGCCCCCGGAGGCCGCCAGATATGCGGCGTCCGGCGGCGCCGGGTCGGCCGTCACCGTCCGTACGGTGTGCAGCCGGCCCAGCGCGCCGGAACGGACCAGTTCCCGCGCGGTGCGGTAGCCCGCGTCGAAGCGGCGCATGAAGCCCAGCTGGACCACTGCGCCGACGGCCGTCACCTCCCGCAGCACGGCGAGGCTGCGGGCCAGGTCCGGTGCCATCGGCTTCTCGCAGAACACCGGGAGCCCGGCCCGTACCGCCCGCAGCACCAGCTCGGCGTGCCCCTCGGTCGAGCAGGCCACGACCACCGCGTCCACGCCCCACGTGAAGACCTGCTCCACGCTCGGTGCGGCGGTGGCCCCGAGCCGGTCCGCGAGCCGCGCGGCCCGCCCGGGATCGGCGTCGGCGAGCAGCAGCGAGCCGGCGTCCGGGTGGCGGGCCAGTGCGGCCGCGTGGAACGAACCGATGCGGCCGGTTCCGATGAGCCCGATGCGCATGCACTCAACCTGACCCCGTACGGGGGACCTGTCAATCCGCCCGCGCACGCCCCGATGGCCCTTCATGGTCCACTGTGGCGGATACTGGGCGGCTGGAACCGGAATGACCGATTGATGACGGACGAGGGAAGGGCACGGCGACGTGGCTAGGGTTCGGACAGGGGTACGCGTCGTGGGCGCCGTGCTCGCGGCGGTACTGGGGGCCTCCCTCGCGGGCTGCAGCAGCACGGGCGGCAAGCGCGCCGAGGAGCGGGCGAAGGCCGCCGAGGCGGGCCGGCCCGCCGTGTCCACCCCGCGCTGGACCTTCGCGATGGTCACCCACGCGGGCGACGGGGACACCTTCTGGGACATCGTCCAGAAGGGCGCCAAGGAGGCCTCGGCGAAGGACAACATCAACTTCGTCTACTCCCACGACGACCAGGCACAGCAGCAGGCCCAGTTCGTGCAGAACGCCATCGACCAGAAGGTCGACGGGATCATCGTCAGCCTCGCCAAGCCCGACGCCCTCAAGGACGTCGTCGGCAAGGCGGTCAAGGCCGGCATCCCGGTGATCACGGTCAACTCCGGATCCGCCCAGTCCGCCGAGTACGGGGCCCTCACCCACATCGGCCAGGACGAGCAGATCGCGGGCGAGGCCGTCGGCACCGAGCTGACCAAGCGCGGCAGGAAGAAGGCCGTCTGCGTCCTGCACGAGCAGGGCAACGTCGGCCACGAGCAGCGCTGCGCCGGGGCGAAGAAGACCTTCGGCGGGAGCATGGAGAACCTGTACGTCGAGGGCACCAACATGCCCTCCGTCCAGGCGGCCATCCAGGCGAAGCTCCAGGCGGACCCGTCCGTCGACGCGATCGTCACCCTGGGCGCCCCCTTCGCCCCGACCGCCGTCAAGGCGAAGGACGCGGCGGGCAGCAAGGCCGAGGTGGACACCTTCGACCTCAACGAATCCGTCGCCCGTGACCTCAAGTCCGGCGCCCTCGGCTTCGCCGTGGACCAGCAGCCCTACCTCCAGGGCTACCAGGCCGTGGACCTGCTGTGGCTCTACCGCTACAACGCGGACGTCCTCGGCGGCGGCCGCCCCGTCCTCACGGGCCCGCAGATCGTCACCGGGGCCGAGGCCTCCGAGCTGGAGGAGTACGTCAAGCGGGGCACCCGATGAGCGCCGCCGCCCCCACCGCCGACGAACGCCTCGCGCCGGCCTCCCTGCTGCGCCGCCTCCTCGGCCGCCCCGAACTGGGCGCGGTCGTCGGCGCGGTCGCCGTCTTCGTGTTCTTCTCCTTCGCGGCCGAAAGCTTCCTGCGGGCCTCCAGCCTGAGCACGATCCTCTACTCGGCCTCCACCATCGGGATCATGGCGGTACCGGTCGCCCTGCTCATGATCGGCGGCGAGTTCGACCTCTCCGCCGGCGTGATGGTCACCACGTCGGCCCTGGTCAGTTCGATGTTCAGCTACCAGATGACCGCCAACGTGTGGGTCGGCGTCCTCGTGTCGCTGCTGGTCACCCTCGCCATCGGCTTCTTCAACGGGTTCATGCTGACCCGCACCAAGCTGCCGAGCTTCATCATCACGCTCGGCACCTTCCTGATGCTGACCGGCCTGAACCTCGGCTTCACCAAGCTGATCAGCGGCTCGGTCTCCACGAAGTCGATCGCCGACATGGAGGGCTTCTCCTCGGCCCGCGCGCTCTTCGCCTCGCAGTGGAACATCGGCTCGGTCACCCTCAAGGTCACCATCCTGTGGTGGCTGGCCCTGGTCGCCATCGCCACCTGGATCCTGCTGCGCACCCGCGCCGGTAACTGGATCTTCGCCGTGGGCGGCGGGGCCGACGCGGCCCGCGCCACCGGCGTCCCCGTGGTCAAGACCCGCATCGGCCTCTACATGGGCGTCGCCCTGTGCGCCTGGATCTCCGGCCAGCACATCCTGTTCTCCTTCGACGTCGTCCAGTCGGGCGAGGGCGTCGGCAACGAGTTCCTCTACATCATCGCGGCCGTCATCGGCGGCTGTCTGATGACCGGCGGCTACGGCTCCGCGATCGGCGCGGCCGTCGGGGCCTTCATCTTCGGCATGACGAGCAACGGCATCGTCTACGCCCAGTGGAACCCGGACTGGTTCAAGTTCTTCCTCGGCGGGATGCTGCTGCTGGCCACGCTGCTGAACGCCTGGGTGCGCAAGCGGGCGGAGGCGAGCAAGTGAGCAAGGAAACCGGAACCGGCGCGCAGGCCGCGACGGCCCTCGTGAAGCTGACCGACGTCAGCAAGTACTACGGCAACATCCGCGCCCTCCAGGGGGTCTCCCTGGAGGTCTCGGCCGGCGAGATCACCTGCGTCCTCGGCGACAACGGCGCCGGCAAGTCCACCCTCATCAAGATCATCGCGGGGCTGCACCGGCACGACGCCGGCTCCTTCGAGATCGAGGGGGAGGAGACCGTGCTCGCCAACCCGCGCGCGGCCCTCGACCACGGCATCGCCACCGTCTACCAGGACCTGGCCGTCGTCCCGCTCATGCCCGTCTGGCGGAACTTCTTCCTCGGCTCCGAGCCCACCAGGGGCCGCGGTCCCTTCCGCCGCCTCGACGTGGACCTCATGCGCGAAACCACCCGCACCGAGCTGCTGCGGATGGGCATCGACCTGCGCGACGTGGACCAGCCCATCGGCACCCTGTCCGGCGGCGAGCGCCAGTGCGTGGCCATCGCCCGGGCCGTGTACTTCGGCGCGAAGGTCCTCGTCCTGGACGAGCCCACCGCCGCCCTCGGCGTGAAGCAGTCCGGCGTGGTCCTCAAGTACGTCGCCGCCGCCCGCGACGCGGGCCTCGGCGTGGTCCTCATCACCCACAACCCGCACCACGCCTACCTGGTCGGGGACCGTTTCGTGCTCCTGAAGCGCGGCACGATGGCCGGCAGCCACACCCGGGAATCGATCACCCTGGACGAGCTCACCCGGCAGATGGCGGGCGGCTCGGAGCTGGACGAGCTGAGCCACGAGCTGGAGCGAGTGGCAGAATCAGGACCGGACGCCGCACCCGGCTCCGCACCGGGCACCACCGCACGATGAGGGACGACACGACTCGATGAGCACGTACCGGGACTTCACGCTCGCCCACCGGGGGGCGGCGCGGGGCACCGTCCTGCGGACCGTCGGGACCCGTGAGCGCAGGTCGCTGCTGACCGCCCCGCGCGTCCCGACCGTCGGGATCGACATCGGCGGCACGAAGGTGATGGCCGGCGTCGTGGACGCCGACGGGGTCATCCTGGAGAAGATCCGCGCCGAGACCCCCGACAAGTCCAAGAGCGCCAAGGTCGTCGAGGACACCATCGTCGAACTGGTGCTGGACCTCTCCGACCGGCACGACGTGCACGCGGTGGGCATCGGGGCCGCGGGCTGGGTCGACGCCGACCGCTCCCGCGTCCTGTTCGCCCCCCACCTCGCCTGGCGCGACGAGCCGCTGCGCGACGCCCTCCAGTCGAGGCTCGCGGTCCCGGTCATGGTCGACAACGATGCCAACACCGCCGCCTGGGCCGAGTGGCGCTTCGGCGCCGGCCGCGGCGAGGACCACCTGGTCATGATCACGCTGGGCACGGGCATCGGCGGCGCCATCCTCGAAGGCGGCCAGGTCAAGCGCGGCCGCTACGGGGTCGCCGGCGAATTCGGCCACATGCAGGTCGTCCCCGGCGGCCACCGCTGCCCCTGCGGCAACCGAGGCTGCTGGGAGCAGTACAGCTCCGGCAACGCCCTGGTCCGCGAGGCGCGCGAGCTGGCCGCCGCCGACTCCCCGGTCGCGTACAACATCATCGCCCGGGTCGGCGGCAACGTCGCGGAGATCACCGGACCGCTGATCACCGAGCTGGCCCGCGAGGGCGACGCCATGTGCGTCGAGCTCCTCCAGGACATCGGCCAGTGGCTGGGCGTCGGCATCGCCAACCTCGCCGCCGCCCTCGACCCGTCCTGCTTCGTCATCGGCGGCGGTGTCAGCGCCGCCGACGACCTCCTCATCGGCCCCGCCCGCGACGCGTTCCGGCGCCACCTCACCGGCCGGGGCTACCGCCCCGAGGCACGCATCGCCAAGGCGCAGCTCGGCCCCGAGGCCGGCATGGTCGGCGCCGCCGACCTCGCCCGGCTCGTCGCCCGCCGCTTCCGCCGCGCCACGCGCCGGCGCGTCGAGCGCCACGAGCGCTACGCGCAGCTGGGCCGGCGCACCGCCGCCACGGACGCCCCGGACGCCAAGGACGCAGGACAGCCGTGACACCGCCCTCCCTGCCCCGCCAGGCCCCGTCCCCCGAGGCGGACGGCACGCCCCCGCCGGCCTCCGAGGACCGCAGACACGTGGTCCGGCGCCGCTGGATCACCGCGATCATCATCCTGCTGCTCGTCGGGGTCCCGGCGGGCTACCTCGCCGTCTCCGCCCAGCAGAGCCGCCAGAGCGGCCGCGACAAGGCCGCGAAGGTCGGCGCCGTCAAGGTCCGCGAGGCCTGGCCCTCCAAGGTGCAGCGCAGCATCTACGAGGTGCCCATCCCGATGATGGCCTCCCTGGTCGGGTACCTGGAGACCAACAACTGGCACACCAGCCGGCTGTACGTCCAGTTCGGCGTGACGCCGCAGGAGCTCGACACCTTCCTCGCCGACGTCGGCACCAGCCGCGAGGCGCTCACCCCCGGGGTGTCGATCTCCGCGCACGACGCGGGCGTCGCCGGCTGGAGCTGGAGCCCGAAGCACCGCTGGTACGGGGTCACGCTGGACGCGAAGGAACCCCGCCCCACCCGGGACGTCACCGTCGACCTCACCAACCCGGCGAACCCCCGGGTCTACGTCGTCTCCACCGCGATCCCGTAGGGGGGCGCCCGCGGCCGATAGCCTGGGATCATGAAGCTCACCAAGCGGCTGCACTCCTGCGTCCAGTTGGAGAAGGACGGGCGCACGCTCGTCGTCGACCCGGGCGCCTTCAGCGAACCCGACGCGGGCCTCGGGGCGGACGTCCTGCTGGTCACGCACGAGCACCCCGACCACTTCGAGGAGGGCCGGCTGCGGGCCGCGCTCGACGCGAACCCCGGCGCGGAGCTGTGGACCCTGCGCAGCGTCGCCGAGAAGCTCGCCCCGGCCTACCCGGGCCGCGTGCACACCGTGGGACACGGCGACGCGTTCGC
This sequence comes from Streptomyces sp. NPDC044704, assembly GCF_056433525.1. NCBI lineage: Bacteria > Bacillati > Actinomycetota > Actinomycetes > Kitasatosporales > Streptomycetaceae > Streptomyces > Streptomyces sp. NPDC044704. The sequence goes on along the minus strand of NZ_JBWKGY010000014.1, from coordinate 122,529 downwards.
GACCGCCGGGTTCGAGATCCAGGTGCACGGAGAACTGCACGCGGTGATCCACCCGGACATCCCGCGCGTCACCAACGTCGGCTACCTCGTGGACGGCTCGCTCTTCCACCCCGGGGACGCGCTGACCGTGCCCGGCGTGCCCGTCGAGACGCTGATGATCCCGGTGCACGCCCCCTGGAACAAGATCGCCGAGGTGATCGACTACGTCCGTGAGGTCAAGCCCCGCCAGACCGTCGACATCCACGACGCCTACCTCTCCGACATCGCCCGGCCCGTCTACGACACGGCCCTGAACGCCCTCTCCGGCGCCCCGCACGGCCGACTCACCGCCGGGGAGCACACCGACCTGTGACTGTCGGTGCTTGGCGGTAGGTTGGGACGCATGCGCATCGCCACGTACAACGTCAACTCGATCACCGCCCGGCTGCCGCGTCTGCTCGCCTGGCTGGAGAGCTCCGGCACGGATGTCCTGTGCATCCAGGAGACCAAGTGCTCGGCGGAGCAGTTCCCCGCCGACGCGCTGCGCGAGCTGGGATACGAGTCGGCCGTCCACGCCACCGGCCGGTGGAACGGCGTCGCCCTGCTCTCCAGGGTCGGCCTGGAGGACGTGGTGCGGGGCCTGCCGGACGGACCGGACTACGAGGGCGTGCAGGAACCCCGCGCCATCTCCGCCACCTGCGGCGGCGTCCGCGTCTGGTCGGTCTACGTACCCAACGGCCGCGAGGTCGAGCACGACCACTACGGCTACAAGCTGAACTGGTTCGGCGCCCTCACCACCGCCATCGCCGAAGACGCGGCCGGCCCGCGCCCGTTCGCCGTGCTCGGCGACTTCAACGTGGCGCCGACCGACGAGGACGTCTACGACCCGGCGGTCTTCGCCGGCCTCACGCACGTCACCCCCGCGGAGCGCGCCGCCCTGGAGGCCCTGCGGACCGCGGGCCTGTCCGACGTCTTCCCGCGCGCGCTCAAGTACGACCGTCCGTACACCTTCTGGGACTACCGGATGCTCGCCTTCCCCAAGAACAAGGGCATGCGCATCGACCTGGTCTACGGGAACCAGCCCTTCGTGAAGGCGGTCAAGGACGCGTACGTCGACCGTGAGGAGCGCAAGGGCAAGGGCGCCTCCGACCACGCCCCGGTCGTCGTCGACCTGGACGTCTGAGCACCCGGCCGGGATCCCGTGATCACCGGCCGGGCAGGCGCGCCCTGTGGCCAGCGGCCGTTCCTGGTGCCACGCTGGGCGGTATGCGTATCCCTTTCCTGGCCAACTGGCGGAACCGGCACGAGACGGAACAGGGTGCGGGACTCGCCGTCGCCCTCGCCGACGATCCCGAGGGCGTCGCCGAACTGTTCTCGGAGTGCGAGATGCTGCGGGCGCAGGCGAGGGCGGCCGGGCTCGAACTCGACGGGACCCCGGCCTCGTTGGAGGCGCTCGACCAGCTGATGCCGCGCTGGCGGCGCGATCCCGAGGCCGTGCCCTGGCTCGGCAACGACGCCGGCTTCTACCTCGGGACCGTGATCGTCCGGACCATCCCGGGCTCCGCCTGGCAGATCTGGCCGAACGGGCAGCCGGTGATCCGCCTCGCGTCCGGGCGCGAGCTGAACGTGGTCGAGTCGGGGGTGTCCTGGGCGATGACCGGATCGCCCGAGCTCAGCCAGGCCTACGCCGAGGCCTCCGAAGGCTGACCGGCCCGGTCTGCTTTATGTACCTTTTAGGCGTGTCGAGGGGAAGTCCCCTTCGGCGGCTGGATAGTTTGCGCTGACCTCGACACACCGACAAGTGGGCAGGGCAGCGTATGGCCGTCGATCCGTTGATCGAGCTGCGGGACGTCAACAAGCACTACGGGACGTTGCACGTCCTCCAGGACATCAACCTCACGGTCGGCCGCGGGGAGGTGGTGGTGATCATCGGCCCCTCCGGCTCCGGGAAATCGACCCTGTGCCGGACGATCAACCGGCTGGAGACCATCGAGTCGGGCACGATCCTCCTCGACGGCAAACCCCTCCCCGCCGAGGGCAAGGACCTGGCCGGGCTGCGGGCCGAGGTCGGGATGGTCTTCCAGTCCTTCAACCTGTTCGCGCACAAGACCGTCCTGGCCAACGTCTCGCTCGCGCAGATCAAGGTCAGGAAGCGCAAGCGGGACGAGGCCGACAAGCGCTCCCGGGAGCTCCTCGACCGGGTCGGCCTCGCCGACCAGGCCGACAAGTACCCCGCCCAGCTGTCCGGCGGCCAGCAGCAGCGCGTGGCCATCGCCCGCGCCCTGGCCATGAGCCCCAAGGCGCTGCTCTTCGACGAGCCCACCTCGGCACTCGACCCGGAGATGATCAACGAGGTGCTGGAGGTCATGCAGCAGCTCGCCGCCGAGGGCATGACGATGGTCGTGGTCACCCACGAGATGGGCTTCGCCCGTTCCGCGGCCAACCGCGTCGTCTTCATGGCCGACGGGAAGGTCGTCGAGGACCGCACCCCCGAGGAGTTCTTCACCGCTCCCGAGAGCGAGCGCGCCAAGGACTTCCTCTCCAAGATCCTCAAGCACTGAGGGGGCGGCCCGATGAAGCACGTCCGCGCCCTCGGCGCCCTCCTCCTGGTCCTGCTCCTCGCCACCGCCGGCTGCGGCAAGCCCGGCAGCCCCCCGGTCAAGGGCCCGCAGCCCGAGGACCTGCCCGTCTACAAGGTCGCCACCGGCTTCGAGCTGCCCGGCTCCCGCACCTGGCAGCGGGCCAAGAAGCGCGGCCGCCTCGTGGTCGGCGTCAAGGAGGACCAGCCGTACATGGGCGAGAAGGACCCCGCCAGCGGTCGCTACTCCGGATTCGACATCGAGATCGCCAAGATGATGGCGGCCTCCCTCGGCTTCGACCCGAAGCAGATCGAGTTCAAGACGATCGCCTCCGCCAACCGCGAGACGGCCCTCCAGAACGGCCAGATCGACTACTACGTGGGCACCTACACGATCAACGACAACCGCAAGAAGCAGGTCGGCTTCGCCGGACCCTACTTCATGGCCGGCCAGTCCCTCCTGGTCCGCAAGGACGAGAAGGACATCAAGGGCCCCGAGGACCTGGCGGGCAAGAAGGTCTGCTCGGCCGCCGGATCCACCCCCTACCAGCGGCTCCAGAAGGAGTACCCGAAGGCCGTCCTCGTCGCCTACGACACCTACTCGGTCTGCGTGGACAACCTGCTGACCTACCAGGTCGACGCCGTCTCCACCGACGACTCCATCCTGCTGGGCTACGCGGCCAAGGTCCCCGAGGAACTCAAGGTGGTCGGCAAACCCTTCTCCGAGGAGCCCTACGGCATCGGCGTCCCGCGCGGCGACAACGCGCTGCGCCTCGCCCTCGACGACGCCCTGGAGGCGCACGAGAAGAACGGCGACTGGAAGAAGGCCTACGAGGCCACGCTCGGCCTGTCCGGCCAGCCCGCCCCCACACCGCCCGCCATCGACCGCTACCCGGCGGGCTGAGGGGAGAGCGCACCGCCATGAACGTACTCACCGACAACTTCGCCCTCTACGGCAAGGGCTTCCTCGGCACCGTCCAGCTCACGGTCTACGCCTCCCTCCTCGCCCTGGTCCTGGGCTTCCTCATGGCCTCCTTCCGGGTCGCGCCCGTCGGCTCCTTCCGGGTCTTCGGCACCGTCTGGGTGACCGTGCTGCGCAACACCCCGCTCACCCTCCTCTTCTTCGCCGTGCTGCTGGGCCTGCCGCGCTTCGGGATCGTCCTGCCCTTCCAGGTGTTCGCCGTCCTCGCGCTCGGCTGCTACACCTCCGCCTTCATCTGCGAGGTGCTCCGCTCCGGCATCAACACCGTGCCCAAGGGGCAGGGCGAGGCGGCCCGCAGCCTCGGCATGTCCTTCGGGCAGACCCTGGGCGACGTGGTCCTCCCGCAGGCCTTCCGCTCCGTCATCCCGCCCATCGGCTCCACGCTGATCGCCCTCGCCAAGAACTCGGCGATCGCCGGGGCCTTCAGCGTCAACGAACTGCTGGGCACCTACAAGACCCTCAACGAGCTGGGCTACAGCATCATCTGGACCTTCATCTGGATCGCCGTGGGGTACCTGATCATCACCCTGTCCATCAGCGCGCTCTTCCACGTGCTGGAGAAGCGCTACGGAGTCGCCCGATGACCGCCCACGCGCTGCACGGAGACGTGGAGTCCACCGCCCTCTACGACATCCCCGGCCCCCGCGCCCGGCGCCGGCACCTGCTCTACGGGATCGCCTCGACGGCGCTCATCCTCGGACTGCTGGCCTGGATCCTCTACCTGCTCTTCGACACCGACCAGTTCACCGCCGCCAAGTGGAACCCCTTCACCTACGAGGGGATCCAGGAACTCCTGCTCAGGGGCCTGGGCAACACCCTGAAGGCCTTCGTCTACGCCTCGGTGCTCTCCCTCGTCCTCGGCGCGGTCCTCGCCTGCGGCCGGCTCTCGGTGCACCGGCCCCTGCGCTGGCTCGCGACGCTGTGCGTGGAGTTCTTCCGCGCGATGCCGGTCCTCGTGATGATCTTCTTCATCTTCGTCGCGCTGAAGGTCCAGCCCCTGCCCGCGCTGGTCGCCGGGCTGACCCTGTACAACGGGTCGGTCCTGGCCGAGGTCTTCCGTACGGGCATCAACGCGGTGGACAAGGGGCAGCGCGAGGCGGCGTACGCGCTCGGCATGCGCAAGACGCAGGTCATGACCCACGTCCTCGCCCCGCAGGCCGTCCGGGCCATGCTGCCCACGATCATCAGCCAGCTCGTCGTGGCACTGAAGGACACCTCGCTGGGCTACCTGATCACCTACGAGGAGTTCCTGCACGCGGGCAAGCTGATCGCCTCCAACCTGGACTACGACCTGCCGTTCATCCCCGTCGTGATGATCATCTCCCCGATCTACATCGGCATGTGCATGCTGCTGTCCTGGTTCGCGACCTGGGTGGCCCGGCGCGAGCGCCGCAACCCCAAGACCGAGGCGGTCACCCTCCCGGACGCGGAACCGGGAGGGGTGCTGCCGGGGAGGTAGCGGCGCGCGGGGCACCTGCCCCTCCCCGGCCGCGGCCGTGGATCACTGCTCGCGCAGCGGCACCGAGACGTAGCTGGGATCGGTGCGCGGCGAGGAGAAGGTCAGCTGCGCGCCGGTGGGGTTGTGCTCGATGTACAGCGGGTCGACGGTGTCGACGACAAGCGCGAGCCGGTGGCCCTCGGGTACGTCGTAGGCGGTGGAGAAGAGTTCCAGGTCCACGCCGAACGACTGCCCGGGGGTCTTCCCGTGGAAGGTGTACGGGGCGTTGCTGACCAGCTTGCCGAGGCCGAGCGGGCCGACGTCGTAGAGGTAGGCGACGAAGGTGCCGTCGCCCTTGGTGGGCGTCACGGTGGTGTGGAGCTTCACGGTGCCGCGGACGCGGCGCTCCTCGTCGTAGCGCTGCGACTGCCAGATGGCGGCGAAGGAGCGGGGGAGCAGCGGGATGGAAGCCACCGGCGGCGTCTTCAGGAACTGGTCGAGGAGGTTGGACAGCAGCACGACGCCGCCGTTGGCGCCGGAGTCCACGTTGGCGAAGACGTGTTCGCTGTCGGAGAGCGCGATCCGCTCGGTGCCGCCGGAGCCGACCGACTTCCAGTCGGCGTAGCCCTCGTAGCCCCCGGTGCTGCGGGACTTGATCTGGACGGGGGCCTCGGTGTCGATGCCGTTGCGTTCGCCCTTGAGGTAGCGGTCGAACCACCGGTGGGCGCTGGTCCAGGTGTCGTTGGGCAGGCCGAGCAGTCCGGTGGCCTCGGCGGTGGCGTGGTCCCCGGGCCGGAACTCCAGGCGCTTGGGTCCGGTCAGCTTCTCGTAGAAGGCCGCGTACTGGTTGGGCGGGAAGATGGTGTCGCCCCAGGCGTTGCCGAGCATGACCGCCGCCCCGTTGGCGTTGATCCGGTCGACCTGCTCGGAGGCGGACCGCTTGCGGCCCCAGTCGATCATCTGCTGTTCCTTGTCCAGCTTCGAGCCGAGGAAGTCGCCGAGTACCTGCCGGAGTTCGGCGCCCGGGCGGCCGGTGACGGCGCCGGCGGCGCCGAGCAGACCGGCGGCCTGGACGTGCTGGGTGCGCCCGGAGTAGATGGACTCGATGAGGTCGGCCCAGCCGCTGAGCGCGACGACGGCCTTGACGCGCGGGTCGTGCGCGGAGGCCAGCAGGCTGATGCCGGCCCCGTACGAGACCCCGCCCAGGCCGATGCGCGCGGGGTCGGCGGGGGTCTTGGCGAGGGCCCAGTCGATGACGGCGGAGACGTCGGCGACGTCCGCCGGGCCGGCCGTCTCGATCTCGCCGCCCGAGAGCCAGAAGCCGCGCGAGGTGTAACCGACCACCACGTAGCCGGAGTCGGCGAGCTTGCGGGCCTGGGCGATGTATTCGATCTGCGGCATGCCCCAGCTCGTGGGCAGCACGATCAGCGGGTAGGTGCGGCCCGCCACGGCGCCCGCGGGGGTGAAGACGTTGCCCTTGAGGGTGATGCCGCCGGAGCCCGGAATGTCGTGGAAGCGCAGTTCCGGCGAGGCGGCGGCGGTCGAGGTGTGCGCGGCTGCGGGTGCCGCCTGGGCCTGGTGGGGGGCCAGGCCCAGGGCGGCTGCCGCGAGCAGGGTCGCCACGGTCGCTGCGGTGGTGGTGCGGACTGGCATCGGTCGCTCCTCACGTGCGCCGGTGTCAAAGTGACCCGACGGTAACGGGAGGGGCTTACTCGGGGTAACCCGTGAGTAAGTTACGTGGTGGTAACAATTGAACAAGAGTCAGCACCACGGCGGTTTGCGTCACGGCGGCCAGTGCCACGGCGGCCAGTGCCACGTCGGTCAGTGCCGCGGCGGCCGGCGCCCGCGCCGGGGTCAGCCGTTCTGCGCGCCGCCGCCCAGGGCGCTCTTGGCCTTCCAGGCGTCCCAGGACAGGTTCCACTCGCCGTAGCCGTTGCCGATCTCGGCGTTGCCCTTCGACCCCTTGCCGACGACCTCGAAGGGGTCGCCGGGCTGCACCTGCTCGTAGAGGGACTTCGCGTTGGCGTCGCTCATGCCCACGCAGCCGGAACTGCTGTTGGCGTTGCCGAAGTTGCCGGAGTTCCACGGCGCGGCGTGCGCGTACATGCCCGACCAGGTCAGCCGCATGGAGAAGTCGACCATCTTGTCGTAGGAGTCGCCCAGGCCCACCGTCCGCGAATCCATCCGGATGGTGCCCTCCTTCGCCATCAGCACCATTTTCCCGGACCAGGAGGCCTTGTCGCCGCCGGGAGTTCCCGCCGAGACGGGGATCGTCCTGACCGTCTGGCCGCCCTCGGTGACCGACAGCTTCTTGGTGTCGAGGCTGACCTCGATCCGGCGGTCCTTGCCTATCTTGAACTCGGTGTTGTAGTCGCGGGCGAAGAGCCCGCCGCCCTGTCCGGAGTCCACGCCGTTCAGGTTCATCTCGACCTTCACGTCGGTGCCGGACTTCCAGTAGTCCTTCGGCCGCCAGTCCACCCGGTCCTTGCCGGAGTAGTCCTTGAACCAGCCCCAGGAGCCCTCGGTGTTGTCCGAGGAGGTCACCTTCAGCTGCTTCTCCACCTCGGCCTTGTTCTTCACCGGGTTGTCGAAGACGAGCGAGACGGGCATCGCGACGCCCACCGTGCTGCCCTTGGGGATGTTGATCGAGACCTTGTTGACCTTGTCCGCCGCAGAGGTCTTGAACTGGGCGTTCGCGTTCTGGCTGTCGGTGTTCTGCGCCTCGACCTTGTAGTCGGTGCCCGGCGAGGCGTTGCGCTCCGAGGTCCAGCTCTTGCTGTCGGCGGATATCCGGCCGGGCAGTTCCCCGCCCTTGCCGTCCGTCACCTTCACCTGCGCGAGCTTGCCCTCGGCGAGGGTCACGGTGACGGGCTCGCCCGCCTTGACCTGATCGCCCGTGAGGTTCACCGCGATCGCCATGGCCGGCTTCTGCTTCATCTCCGCGTTGCCGGTCCCGCTCCCGCCGGCGTCCGAACCGCCCCCGCAGGCGGTCAGCGCGGCGGCCAGGAGTGCGGTGCCCGCCAGCGTGGCGTGACGGCCCCGGCGCGGCAGTGCGGTACGGCGTGTGCGGCTCAACGGATTCCCCTCCGAAAATAATGATCGTCGTAAGCAAGGAGCGAACGGGGCGCCGTCGGGTTGCGCGTTTTGCGGAAAATATCCGGAGGATTTTTTCCGGTACGTCACCCGCTCCCTCCCGGCGGCAGGTCAGGGCCCTTCGTCCGGGAATCAGGGCCGAAAGGCCCTACCCGGAGCCCGACTTCACCGGCAAGGTGCCGCGTACGCTCCGACCTGCGGCAGGTGCATGCCAGATACACGGGGTACCCTCCAGACTTCGCCCGCCCGACGCCAGCCCGTCGGGCCGCACCGAACGGGAGACCCCGATGACCGCCACCGGAACGAGTCCGGCCGCGGCCCCCGCCGACGCACAGGCCCCCGACGCGCAGGCCCCCGCGAAGAGCGGGTCGGTCCTGCGCAGCGGCGCGCTCATGGCCGCCGGCTCGGTCGTCTCCCGCGCCACCGGCTTCGTCCGCTCCGCGGTCGTCGTCGCCGCCCTCGGCATCGGAATCCTCGGCGACTCCTACGCCGTCGCCAACACCGTCCCCAACATCCTGTACATGCTGCTCGTCGGCGGCGCCCTCAACGCCGTCTTCGTCCCGGAGCTGGTGCGCGCCGCCAGGGAACACGCGGACGGCGGCGCCGCCTACACCGACCGGCTGCTCACCGCCTGCACCGCGGCGCTCCTCCTGCTCACCGCCCTCGCGGTCCTCGCCGCCCCGGCCATCATCGGCGCGTACACCCCCTACAGCGGGGACCAGCTGAGCACCACCGTCGCCCTGGCCCGGTTCTGCCTCCCGCAGATCCTCTTCTACGGCCTGTTCACCCTGCTCGGCCAGGTGCTGAACGCCCGCGGCCGCTTCGGCGCGATGATGTGGACCCCGGTCCTCAACAACCTCGTCGTCATCGGCGTCTTCGGGCTCTTCCTCCACCTCTCCCACGGCGACGCCGACGGCCTCACCGCCGCCGACGCCCGACTCCTCGGGATCGGCACCACCGCCGGCATCGTCGTCCAGGCCCTCGCCCTGATCCCCTCGCTGCGCTCCGCCGGCTTCCGCTGGCGCCCCCGCTTCGACTGGCGCGGCAGCGGCCTCGCCCGCCCCCTGCGCAACGCCGGCTGGCTCGTCCTGCTGGTCCTCACCAACCAGATCGCCTACTGGGTGGTGACCCGCCTGTCCACCACCGCCGGAGACCTCGCGGGCCACGACGGCATGGGCTACACCGCCTACAGCAACGCCTACCAGCTGTGGGTCGTCCCGCAGGGCATCATCACCGTCTCCCTCGTCACCGCCCTCACTCCCCGCATGGCGGCCGCGGCGACCGAGGGCGACCGCGCGTCGGTCCGCCGGGACGTCTCGTACGCGCTGCGCTCCAGCGCCGCCCTCGTGGTGCCCGCCGCCACCGCCTTCGCGGTCCTCGCCCCGTGGCTGATGGGCAGCGTCTTCGGGTACGGACGCACCGCCCCCGCCGACATCGAGGCCATGGCCGGCATCCTGATCGCCTTCGCGCCCGGCCTCGTCGCCTTCTCCGGCCAGTACGTGCTCTCCCGCGCCTTCTACGCCCTGTCCGACACCCGCACCCCCTTCCTCCTCAACCTGGTCATCGCCGGGCTGAACGCCGCCCTGTCGGCCGCCGCGTTCTTCCTGCTCTCCCCGCGCTGGGCGGTCACCGGCATGGCGGCCGCCTCCACGATCGCCTACACCGTCGGCGCCGCCGTGACCGCGTACGCCCTCGCCCGCCGGCTCGGCCCGCGCCCCGGGACCCGTACCGGCCGGACCTCTACGGCCGCGGGCACCCACCTGCGGCTGCTCGCCGCCTGCCTGCCCGCGGGCGCCGCCGGGTACGCCGCCGCCCGTGCCGCCGACCGGTTCGGGGACGTCGCCGCCGCCGGAGCGGGAACCGTCGCGATCCTGCTGGTCGTCGTTGTCCTCGCCGGGCCGCTGCGCCTGACGGAGATCACCGACCTGCTGACCTCCCTGCGGCGCCGAACCGGCCGTTAGCGGGAGGAAGGCCACCGATACTTCTGGGGATACTGGCCGGATGCCACGCGTACTGCTGATCGAGGACGACCCTTCCATCCGGGAAGGCGTGGGACTCGGGCTGCGCCGCCGCGGCCACGAGGTGAGCGCCGCCGGGACCGGCGAGGAGGGGCTCGCCCTGATGGCGGGCTTCCACCCCGAACTCGTCCTGCTCGACCTCATGCTCCCCGGCATCAACGGCGTCCAGGTCTGCCGCCGGATCCGCGAGACCAGCGAGGTGCCGATCATCATGCTCACCGCGCGCGGCGACGACTTCGACATCGTCGTCGGCCTGGAAGCGGGCGCCGACGACTACATCGTCAAACCCGCCCGCACCGAGATCATCGAAGCCCGCATCAAGGCGGTGCTCCGCCGCCTCGGCGACCCGGGCGGCCGCCCCGGCGTGGAGCAGCACGGAGAGCTGGCCGTCGACCGGGCCGGGCTGACCGTCGCCAAGAACGGCGAACGCGTCGCCCTCGCCCCCAGCGAGATCAAACTGCTGCTCCACCTCAGCGCCTCGCCCGAGCAGGTCTTCTCCCGCCAGCAGCTGCTGGAGTACGTGTGGGAGCACAGTTACCACGCCGACGCCCGGCTCGTGGACGCCTGCGTACGCCGCCTCCGCAACAAGATCGAGGACCCCGACGGGAGCCCCCGCTACATACAGACGGTGCGGGGCTTCGGCTACCGCTTCGGACCGCTGTAGCCGGCCGTGCGCCACCTCGCCCCCCTCGGACTGCGCACCCGCCTGATCGCCGCGTTCCTCCTCGTCGCCGCGATCAGCGCGGTGAGCACGGCCGCCCTCACCTACCAGAAGGCGCGCACGGCGATCCTCACCCAGAGTCAGGACACCGCCGTCAGCACCCTGCGCGACCAGCTGGAGGGCCAGACCCTCGCACTGCCGGTGGAACAGCACCAGCTCCAGCGCCTGGTCAACGAGATCGGCAAACGCGGCAAACCGCACCCCTGGGTGGTGTTCGGCGAGTACGGCACCCTGCGCGCCTCCTCCAACGTCACCCCCGCCACCTCCGCGGTCCTCACCGACCGGCTCCGCCGGCAGGTCGCCGCCCACCCCCACGGAGCCTTCCAGCGCGTCCAGGACGCCCGGGGCGAGACCTACCTCACCATCGGCATGCCCGCCGTCTTCTCCCCGGCCGGCGCCTCCGACCGGCCCACCGGCGTCGTCCTCTACGCCGTCATGCCGCTGAACGCCGAGGAACAGACCGTGGACGCCATGGTCGAGGCCGCCCGGCAGGGCGCCCTCCCGGGCCTCGCCATCGCCGTCGTCCCCGCCCTGCTCGCCGCCCGCAGCGTCCTGCGGCCCGTACGGGACATGCGGCGCGCCGCCACACACCTCGGCCGCGGCCGCCTGGACACCCGCATCGAGGTCCGCGGCTCCGACGAACTCGCCGGCCTCGCCCGCACCTTCAACGAGACCGCCCGCGCCCTGGAGGAATCCGTCGCCGAGCTCCGCGAGGCCGAGGTCCGGGCCCGCCGCTTCGCCTCCGACGTCTCCCACGAACTGCGCACCCCCCTCGCCGGGATGCTCGCCGTCACCGAGGTGCTCGACGAGGACGCCGGACAGCTCGACCCCGACACCGCCAAAGCCCTGCGGCTGATCAGCGCCGAGACCGGGAAACTGGCCGTGCTCGTCGAGGACCTGATGGAGATCTCCCGCTTCGACGCCCGCGCCGCCGGACTCAACCTCGACGACGTCGACATCGCCGAAGCCGTCGGCAAGACCCTGGAACGCCGCCACTGGGACGACGGCCGGGTGACCGCCGACCTCCCCGAGGGCATCCGCGCCCGCCTCGACCCCCGCCGCTTCGACGTGATCCTCGCCAACCTCGTCGGCAACGCGCTGCGGCACGGCTCCGCACCCGTGAGGATCTCCGTCCGCACCCGTCCCCGCCCCGACGGGGAACGCCTGCTGATCGAGGTCACCGACAGCGGGCCCGGCATCGTCGCCGAGGTGCTGCCGCACATCTTCGACCGGTTCTTCAAGGCCGACTCCGCCCGCACCCGCTCCGCCGGAAGCGGCCTCGGCCTCGCCATCACCCTGGAGAACGTCCGCCTCCACGGCGGCACCCTGAGCGCCGCCAACGCCCCCGCCGGCGGAGCCGTGTTCACCCTCGACATGCCCCTGGAGGCCACCGCGTGACCCGCCCGCCCGTTCCCGGCCCCCGGGCGGCCGCCGCCGTGGCCGCCGCGGCCCTGACGGCAGCCCTGCTGCTCACGGCCTGCGGGATCGCCCCCACCGGGGTCGTCGAGAGCGGCGCGGCCGCCCGCGTGGCCGTCGCCGCGCCCAGCCGCGGTTCGGTCGCCTACTTCGTCGGCCCCGACGGGAGCCTCGTCCCCTCACCGCAGCCCAAGTACACGCCCAGCGCCCCCCAGGGCAGCGTCGTCGGACTGCTCCGCGGCCCCGGCCGCACCGAACTACAGGCCGGGCTCGGCACCCGGCTCCCCGCCGTCGAGGGCCAGGACCTCGCCGCCGTGTCCGTCGTCTTCACCTCCGACGACCGGCTCGACGTACGCCTCCCCTTCCCGGTCGCCGGCCTGGACGCCCTCGCCCGCAGCCAGCTCGTGTGCAGCGCCACCTCCACCCTCGACCCGGGCTACGAGGCCGTCCTCCACGGCCCGGACGCCAGCCTGGAACCCGAACCCTGCGACCCCGCTCACTGACGCGGACCCTTGCGGGCGCCCCGCCCGGCCGCCACCGTGTGGACCATGGAACGCGCCGCCGACGTCCCCGACGTCTTCGACCCCCGCGTCTACGCCGAGGGCATCCCGCACGAGCGCTACCGGCTGTTGCGCGACCGGCACCCCGTCGCCTGGCAGACCGAGCCCGAGATCCGGGGCTGGCCGGCCGGACCCGGCTTCTGGGCCGTCACCCGGCACGCCGACGTCGTCCGTGTCCTGCGTGACCACGGCACCTACTCCTCCTGGGCCGGCGCCACCCAGATCCGCGACCCCGACCCGGCCGACCTGCCGTTCCTGCGGAGCACCATGCTCAACCAGGACCCGCCCGGACACGGCAGGCTCCGCCGTCTGGTCGCCCGTGCCTTCACCCCCGCCCGCGTCGACGCCTTCGCCGCCCGGACCCGCGACCGCGCCCGTACGCTCCTGGCCGCCGCCCGGGACCGCGCCGAGGACGGCAGCACCGACCTGGTCTCCGCCGTCACCGACGAGTACGCCCTGCTGAACCTCACCGACCTGCTGGGCGTCCCGCCCGCCGACCGGGCCCTGCTGCTGGAGTGGACCGTACGGATCATCGGCTACCAGGACCCCGACGACGCCCCCGAACCCGTCCTCGGCCCCGACGGCACCCCGCTGAACCCGCGCTCCCCGGCCCTGCTCGGCGAGATGTTCGGCTACGCCCGGGAACTGGCCGCGCACAAACGCGCCCACCCCGGCGAAGACGTGATGACCGTCCTCGCGCAGGCCGGGCTGGCGCCGGCCGAACTGGAGATGTTCTTCTTCCTGCTGACCGTCGCGGGCAACGACACCGTACGCAGCGCCGCCCCCGGAGGCCTCCTGGCCCTGGCCCGCCACCCCGACGCCTACCGCCGCCTCGCCGACGGCAGCGCCCCGCCGGACCGGGTCGTCGACGAGCTCCTGCGCGTCCACCCGCCCGTGCTCAGCTTCCGCCGGACCGCCGCCCGCGACACCGTCCTCGCCGGCACCCGCATCCGCGCGGGGGACAAGGTGGTGGTGTTCCACGCCTCCGCCAACCACGACGAACGGGCCTTCGCCGACCCGGACCGCCTCGACCCGGCCCGTACGCCCAACCCGCACGTCTCCTTCGGCGACGGCCCGCACGTCTGCCTGGGCGCCCACTTCGCCCGGCTCCAGCTCCGCACCCTTTACGAGGAGTGGCGCACCGCCCTGCCCGCGCCCGAACTGGCGGGCCCGCCGCGCCGGCTGGTCTCGAACTTCATCAACGGGATCACGCGGCTTCCGCTACGGGTGTCAGGGCCGCCCGCGTGACGTCGGCGGCCAGCTCCGTCACGTCCGGGCCGTAGGCATCGGAGTTGACGACCTTCAGCACGAGGCAGAAGGGTTCCCGGCCGTGGGTGCGGGCCAGCCGCACGTGCTCCCGGGCCAGGTAGCGGGCGGCGGCCTGGTTGCTGACGGCGGTCTGTCCCGACAGCAGGAACACCGGCCGGGTGGCGCGCCCGCCGGCCAGCCGGGCCAGCAGCACGTACTCCACCAGGCCCGCTTCCCACCGGTACGTCTCCCCGCCCACCCGGATGGCCCCGCGGTCCGGACCCGGTTCTTCGGAGGTGACGACCCGCACCCCCGGGAGCATGGAGGCCAGATGGGCCGTCGTACGGGTGTTGGAGGCGGGCCCGCCGACACAGAACTCGGCCCGCTCGCCGAAGCCCTGACGGGCCGTGTCGTGCGGGACGATCTGCACGGTCGCCCCGCAGTCCTTGATCAGGGCGGATATCTCCAGCAGCGCGAAGGCGTCGTTGCGGTGCAGCGAGGAATCCTTGCCGCCCATCTGCCGGTTGACCACGAACAGGCAGTCGGACCCCGTCGGCAGCCCGAGGAAGGCCTGCTTGCGGCGCAGGGCGCGGCGCCACAGGTAGGTCCGGGCGGACCAGCCGAACCCGCCGCTGAGGGCGGTGGCCACCAGCCCGAGCACGATGTTGCGCACGTCGTCGTTCATGCGCCGGATGATAGACACCCCCGGGCGGGCCACCCGGAAGGGGCCGGGCGGAGCCGTCCCCTGACGGGGTGGCGGGGGGAGCGCTAGGCTCTGCGGACGTCGCCGACTGGAGGTCCGCCATGCTCCGTCCCGCCGCCCGCGCCTTACCGCTGTTCGCCCTCGTCGGAGCGCTCGTCTCCACCGGCGCGGCCGCTCCGCCGTCGTCCCCGGGCACCCCGCCCAAGGTGCCCGTCGCCGCCGGCTACGGCGGGGCCGTCGCCAGCGTCGACGCCGACGCCTCCGCCGCCGGGATCGCCGTACTGCGTTCCGGCGGCAACGCCGTCGACGCGGCCGTCGCCACCGCCGCGGCGCTCGGCGTCACCGAGCCCTACTCGGCGGGCATCGGCGGAGGCGGCTACTTCGTCTACTACGACGCCCGCACCCGGCGCGTGCACACCGTCGACGGCCGCGAAACCGCCCCGGCCACCGCCACCGCCACCCTCTTCCAGGAGAACGGCGTCCCCATCCCCTTCGCCGAGGGCCAGACCAGCGGCCTCGGCGTCGGAGTGCCCGGCACCCCCGCCACCTGGAAGAGCGCCCTGGACTCCTGGGGCACCCGGCCGCTCGGCCAACTCCTGAAGCCCGCCGAGAAACTGGCCCGCGACGGGTTCACCGTCGACCCCACCTTCCGGTCCCAGACCGCGGCGAACGAGGAGCGCTTCCGCGACTTCCCGGACACCCGCGAGCTGTTCCTGCCCGGCGGGGAGCTGCCGGTGGTCGGCTCCACCTTCAAGAACCCCGGCCTGGCCGCCACGTACGCCGAGCTGGCCCGCAAGGGGACGGGAGCCCTCTACCGGGGCCCGATCGCCGAGGACATCGTCCGGGCCGTCCGCAAGCCCCCGGTCGACCCGGCCGCCACCCGCAACGTCCGCCCGGGCGACCTGACCACCGCCGACCTGCGCGCGTACGGCACGAAGCGGCAGGCCCCGACCCAGGTGAGCTACCGCGGCCTCGACGTGTACGGGATGGCCCCCTCCTCCTCCGGCGGCACCACCGTCGGCGAGGCCCTGAACATCCTGGAGCGCACCGACGTCTCGAAGCTCTCCGAGACCCAGTACCTGCACCGCTTCATCGAGGCCTCGCGGATCTCCTTCGCCGACCGGGGGCGATGGGTGGGCGACCCGGCCGCCGAGGACGTTCCGACCCGCGGCCTGCTCTCGCAGCGCTTCGCCGACTCGCGCGCCTGCCTCGTCCGGCCGGACCGGGCGCTGACCAGCCCGCTGGCCCCCGGCGACCCGCGCCGGCCGGTGCCCTGCGCCACCACCGGCCAGGCCGCCCCGACCACGTACGAGGGGGAGAACACCACGCACCTGACGGTCGCCGACCGCTGGGGCAACGTGGTGTCCTACACCCTGACCATCGAGTCCACCGGCGGCAGCGCGATCACCGTCCCGGGCCGCGGCTTCCTGCTCAACAACGAGCTGACGGACTTCTCCTTCGCCCCGGCCGCCCCCGGAGTCCCGGACCCGAACCTGCCCGGCCCCGGCAAGCGGCCGCGCTCCTCCATGTCCCCGACCATCGTGCTGGAGCACGGGCGTCCGGTGCTGGCGGTCGGCTCCCCGGGCGGCGCCACCATCATCACCACCGTCCTCCAGACCCTCCTCGGCCACCTCGACCGGGGCCTGCCGCTGGTCGACGCCATCGCGGCCCCGCGCGCCAGCCAGCGCAACCAGACCACCACCGAGCTGGAACCGGGTCTGTGGGACAGCCCGCTCCGCGCCGAACTGGAGGCCCTCGGCCAGGGCTTCCGGCAGAACCCCGAGATCGGCGCCGCCACGGGCGTCCAGCGCCTCCCGGACGGCCGCTGGCTCGCGGCGGCCGAAACCACCCGCCGGGGCGGCGGCTCCGCGATGGTCGTCCACCCGCACGGCAGGCCGTAGAGCCTGTCGGCGGGCTACGGGGCGGTGAGGATCCTCGGGCCGGAGGCGGTGATGGCGACCGTGTGTTCCGCGTGCGCGGCGCGGCTGCCGTCGACGGTGCGCAGGGTCCAGCCGTCGGGGTCGCAGGTGTAGTCGTCGGTGCCGCCGGCGGTCAGCATCGGCTCGATGGCGAGGACCAGGCCGGGGCGCAGCTTCATGCCGCGCCCCGCCGGGCCCTCGTTCGGCACGCCCGGGTCCTCGTGCATGCTGCGGCCAATGCCGTGCCCGCCGAAGCCGTCGGGGATGCCGTACCCGGCGCCGCGGCAGACGCGGCCGATGGCGTGGGCGATGTCGCCGATCCGGTTGCCCGGCACGGCGGCGGCGATGCCCGCGGCGAGGGCCGCCTCGGCGGTCTCGATCAGCCTCAGGTCGGCGGGCCGGGCCTGGCCGACCGTGAAGCTGACGGCCGCGTCGCCGGCCCAGCCGCCGAGCTTCGCCCCGCAGTCGATGCTGACGAGGTCGCCGTCGCGCAGCCGGTAGCCGTCGGGGATGCCGTGCACGATCGCGTCGTTGACCGAGGCGCACAGCACCGCCGGGAACGGCACGGGCGCGAACTGCGGCCGGTATCCGAGGAAGGGCGAGGAAGCACCGGCCGCGCGGAGCACTTCGCGCGCCGCCAGGTCCAGTTCCAGCAGGGACACCCCGACCGCGGCCACTTCCCGGACGGCCGCCAGGGCGTGGGCGACCACCCGGCCGGCTTCGCGCATCTCGTCGATCGACTGGTCCGTCTTCAGTTTCACCATGCCAATAACTATACCGGTATAACTTTACCGGGATAGTAATGGGGGTCCGGGGGTATGATGGGCGCATGGTCCGCACCCCTTTGACACCCGAAGAGCGCGAACGCGGCGAGCGCCTGGGCGCCCTGCTCCGTGAGGCCCGCGGCGCGCGCAGCATGGTCGAGGTCGCGGCGGGCGCCGGACTCTCCGCCGAGACCCTCCGCAAGATCGAGACCGGCCGGGCGCCCACACCCGCCTTCTTCACGGTCGCCGCCCTCGCCGGAGCCCTCGGACTGTCCCTCGACGACGTGATGCGGCGCTGCGCCCTCGTACCCGCCTGACGCCCCCGTCGCTCCCGCCCGGACCTCAGCCCCCGCATCCGATGGGCGGCCGCTCCGGTCCGTGCTCCCACTCCGGCCGGTAACCGGTGCACCGGCACCCACCGCCGTCACCCGTACAGCGGCCCGGCCCGTGCTCCTCGAAACCGTGGGTACAGCCCTCGCACGGGGCCGCCTCCGGGCGGCCGAAGACGGTGGCGAGGGTGAGGCCGATCGCGAACAGGGCGAGCGGCGCGGTGGCGAAGCACAGCAGGAACCAGTCGCCCCCGCTCACCGGCTCAGCCCCCGCAGGGTGCGAACGGCGACCGCTGCCGCTCCCACCAGGACTCGCACCGGCACACACCGAACGGCGAGCGGCACTCCGCGCACGGCGGATCCGCCGGCTCCGGCTCCGTCGCCTCCCACCCGGGAGGCGCGGGCTCGTCCGCGCGCCGGAACAGCCGGCAGCCGCAGGGCGGGCCGTCCCGGAGGCCGAGGCACCGGCCCAGCGAGGGGACGTGAACGCCCCGTTCGTGCTCGCAGTCACCGCACACGTGCGCTGCCATCCCGGCCATCAGAGCCTCATTCCGACGGGACACCGACTCCGGCACCGTACGCGCCCGGTGTGATGGTCCGACAGACCCCGGCCCGGGACCGCCGCCCGCCCCGGGAGTGTCCGGCGGCCGATCGGACCAATCGGCGGTGCGACCCCCGGACCGCGGGGCAAGCGTGAAGGCGTGTCAGCAACGAACGCAACGAAGGCAACGCACGCGGCCCCCGAGACGAACGCAGCTCACACCATGACCACGGCCACCGCCCTGTCCACCGCCACGTCCACCGCCAACGCGTCCCAGCGGCTCGGTCTCGGACTCCTCGGCGCCCTCCTCGCGGGCGGGCTGCTGCTCGCGGCCTGCTCCGCCCCCGACGACCACACCCGCGCCCACGAGCCGGGCGACGCGGTCCTCCCGCACCGGGGCGTCTCCACGCGCTGAGGCGCCTCGCGCGCGAGGGAGACGCCCAGTGCCTCAGGAGTGGACCTTGCGGGTCGCGGCGTCGTCGCCGCGGGACTTGGCGGCCTCGGGGATCCGCTCCAGCAGCAGGACCCGTACGGAGTCCAGCCCGTCCGTGCGGACGACCTTGAACTCCGCGCGGATCGCCCGCGCGGTCCGCTCCGGCATGCCGGTGAACGGTTCGCCGGGATCCGGCGAGGTCGACACCAGCCACAGCCGGTCCGCCCCGGACAGGCAGCTGGCGGGCTCCGGGCACTCCAGCGCGCCGAACGAGCCCAGTTCCTGGGGCGTGCGGTCCATCAGCACGTCGGCGGGCCGGGCCCGGTCGTCGCGGAGCTCGTACGCCAGGGCCCGGCGCTCGGCGAGCTCACCCGCGAACACGATGCCGTCCCGCTCCCGCTGGCCCGCGCGGACGATGCCCGCGGCCCCCCGGAAGTCGGGTTCGCCGGCGACCGGGCCGCGGGCCGCCTCGATGCCCGGCAGCGCCTGGAAGGCGAGCCCGGCGGCCGCGGCCGCCACCAGCACCCAGCCGCCCACCCGGGCAGCCGTGCCCGGTACGGACGCCCCCGGCTCCGCCGCCGGGGGCCGGGCGACCCGGCCCGTGATCCGGCACACCGCCACCGAGGCGAGCAGCACCCACGCGGGCGCCGTGAAGAACAGGTAGCGCGGCAGGAACAGGTGCAGCTGGGCGGCCGTCACGAAGGTGGCCACCGGGGGCAGCACGATCCACAGGGCGAGCGGCAGGGCCCGCCGCCCCGTGAAGCACAGGCCGATCAGGCCCAGCACCATCACCGGGACCGCGACCGCCCAGGAACCGAAGAGGTGCGCGGGGAACTCCAGCAGGTCCTTGACCCCCGGGTTGTTCCAGGCGATCTGACCGCTCTGCCCGGCACCGGAGGCGACCATCGGCAGGACGAAGCACAGCCCCAGGATCCCGGCCGCGGCGTAGGCCCAGCCCACGATCCGGTCGCCGGCCCGGCGCGCCTGCACGACCAGGATCAGGTGCGGGGCGAGCACGGCCAGCGAGGCCAGGTGGCTCCAGCCGACCAGCGGTATCGACAGGGTGTAGCCGACCCACACCCTGAAGGTCGGCTGCTCCAGGGCCCGTACGAGCAGCAGCGTGGACAGCAGCACGGCGGCGACCGCGAAGGCGTACGGGCGGACCTCCTGCCCGTACCGGGTGACGGCCGGGACGACGGCGAAGGCCAGCCCCGCCAGCAGCCCCACCTGCGGGGTGAACATCCGGCGGCCGAGCAGCGCGAGCAGACCCGCGGCGGCGGCCATGGCCAGTGCCCCGGGGACGCGCAGGGCGGTCGCGGAGTCGCCCGCCACGCCCACCCACAGGTGCATCAGCACGTAGTACGGGGTGAAGACCACGTCGATGCTGCGGATCAGCGAACCGAGCTCACCGAAGGACAGGGTGGCGGCCCACCAGGTGGCGTGCTCGTCGCGCCACAGCTGGCGGCCGCCGATCCCGTTCCAGATGGAGGCCGAGGCGACCGCGGCGGGCAGCAGGAACAGGACGGCGGACAGGATCCGGTCCCGGCCCGGGGTCCGGCCGAGGGCCGCCCCGTGCGCGGGCGCGTCCGTGCGCTCGGTCGGCGTCCCCGGCTGGGCGGGGGCGTGCAGGCTCATCGTCTGACCCAGATTCGGTAGTCGTGCTCGCCGCTGCTCGTGGTGAAGGGGAGCACGGCCGCGAGCCGGTAGCGGGAATTGCCGCGCAGGGCCTCCTCGACGACCGCGGCGGTCTGGGGCGTCACCCCGCCGTGCAGCACGATCGCGTGGAAGTGGCCGTCGAGGACGGCGGCGCGGAACGCCTCCGGTCCGCTCTTGCCCTTGTAGTCCATGACGTAGGTGTTCTGCCACTGGCCCCAGTCGGTGACGTCGCGCAGGTAGTAGCCCGGCACCTCCTGCTCCTCCGCGAGGTAGACGCCCTTGTCGTCCACCACCGTGCGCAGGAACTGCGTCATCGCCCGCGAGTCCGGGAAGCTGTAGTACTGCTGCGCCTGCACCATCCCGAAGGTCAGCGTCGCGACGTAGAGCATGATGCCGAGCTGCGGGTGCCGGAAGTGCGGCCCGACCAGGCGGGCCATGCCCAGGCCGGCCATCGGCGCCGCGAACAGCAGGCCGAAGCCGACGTGCTTGTAGAGCGAGACCTCCGTCTGGAGGTGGACCTGGTAGGCGGGCGCCAGCAGCGCCGTGCCCGTCAGCAGCAGGCCCAGCGAGGCCCGGCGCAGCCGGCCCGGGGTCGTCCCGGGCACCCAGGGCATCTCGCCCATGCGGGCGCGCACCGTGTACGCGACGGACCCGCCGAGCGCCGCCAGGAAGAGCAGCCCGCCCCATTCGGCGCTGTGCTGGAGGAGGGTGAACGCGGAGTCCGTGCCCTTGGCCCGGTCCGTGGTCGTGCCGCTGATGCCGCCGAGCGGTCCGGAGAGGACGTAGCCCGCGCCGAGCAGGGCCGCCACGCCCGCTCCCAGCACCGCGCCGCGGCCCAGTGCCCTGACGCCGCGGTGCCGGTAGGCGGTCAGGACCGCCAGCACCACGAGCGTCGGCAGGTACAGGCCCGACGCGTACTTCACGCCGAAGGCCAGGGCGGCCGGCGGCGCCGCGAGGAGCACCGCCAGGGCGTTCATCCGGCCGGTGCGGACCACCGCCCACGCGGACAGCGCCAGCAGGAAGACCGCGGCGGCGTCGTAGGTGGCGAAGTTGCCGAGGATCATCGTCGCCTGGACGACGGAGAACAGCGCGGCCGCGCCGATCGCCGCCCGGACGTTGAACATGCGGTGGGTCAGGGCGTAGAGGAGGGTGGTCGCGCCCAGCATGAACAGCAGGCTGACCAGCCGGACCCCGGTGAGCCCGAAGTGGGTGTCCACCGCGGCGGCGAGCACCGGATACAGCTTCGGGTGGCCGGAGAAGTACGCGGCGAAGTCCACCGGCAGCGGGGTGCCGTCCCGCAGGTTCGCCAGCTCGTAGTGGCCGGCCGCGATGTACAGGGCCTCGTCCTGGAAGGCCGTGCCGCGCAGCCGCAGGGACAGGCCGGCCTGGACGAGCAGGACGCAGAGCAGCAGGCCCCGGCCGAGCAGGGTGCTGCGGCGGGAGTCCAGCGACCAGGCGGACTCCGGGGTCTCGGGCAGGCGGTACCCGGGCTCGGCCCGCTCCGCCTCGGGCGCGCCGGCCTGGGCGGGCACGCGGCCGACCGGCGCCTCCGGTTCGGGTTCCGGGGCGGCGTACGGTCCGGACGGGGCGTACGGATCCGCGGCGGCGTACAGGCCGGACGGGGCGTAGGGATCCGCGGCGGCGTACGGGTCGGCGGCGTAGGTGTCCGCCGCCGCGTACGGATCCGCCGGGGCGTACGGGCGGGGTTCTTCCCCGGGGTACGGGTCGTGGGCCCAGCGGGGGCGTCTCGGGTGCTCGGTCACGGCTTCTTCACGTCGAATCCGAAGCGCGGGTTCTCCGCCTGCTTCCTGAAGGAACGGGCCGCTTCCGGGGTGCTGGTGATGCGCCAGTCCGCTTCCTTGTCGAAGTCGAACCAGATGAAGCCGATGACGTCGTCGCGCTTGAGGGTGCCCTGGAAGAGGTCGGCGATGTCCGCGCTCTTGCGGGTGCCCGACTCGGCCGCCGTCTCGGCTATGAGGAACGGCTTCTGCGTGAAGCGCCGGATCTCCGTCATCGTAGGGCCGTACAGGGTCTCGTACGTGGCCGGGCCGGCCTTGCCGTAGTAGCCGACGACGCCGACCCAGTCGACGTAGTTGTCCCCGGGCCAGTACGGCTGGAGCCGCACGGTCGGCATCGGGTTGATCACGTTGGGGCTCCAGACCCAGATGACCTGGGTGGCGCCCTCCTGCTGGAAGACGTCGTGGACGTGCTTGTACGCCTCGATGAACTGCTGCGGGGTGGCGTTCTTGGTGCCCCAGGGGTACCAGTGGCCGTTCATCTCGTGCGCGAAGCTGAGGGCGACGGGCAGGTTCGTCTCCCGCACGGAGCGCGCGTACGCGCGGATGTACCCGTCCTCGCGGCCGGAGGAGATGTCGGCGAGGCTCTTCTTCATCGGCTCCCAGGCGATGAACGGCACGGCGCCGTACTCCCAGGCGTTGCGGACGAGCTTCGTCTCGTACTGGTCGCCCCAGGCCGAGTAGAACTCGATGACGTTCGGCTTCTTGCCGGCGTCGGAGGCGAACTTCTCGACGGGCTTCATCGACTCGGGCGCGCCGTCGGCGGCCAGGCCGAGGTACTTGTTCTTCGGCTGGAGGAGCGGCCGTACGTCGTAGGGCAGCGCGGGCGCGGCGGAGGTCCGGGAGCCCGCGCCGGAGCCGGAGTCACCCGCGCTCATCTTGTACTCGTCCCGCCCGGAGGAGGAGAAGGTGTTGCAGCCGACGGTGCCCGCGAGCAGGGAGCCGGCGAGGACCGCGGCCGTGAGGCAGCGGCGGAGGGAGACGGTCACGCGTGGGACTCCTGGGCGCGGGGCTGAACGAGGACGCGGCCGACGATGGTCGCGTAGAAGATGCCTGCGGCGAGCATGAGGGCGAAGTCCGGCGGATACATCGTGAGCATCCGCCAGGCCGCCAGCACCAGCCAGAGCACGGCGGTGCCGCCGGTCCAGCCGATCATGCCGATCCAGTAGCGGCGCATGCCGTTCTTCTTGGCGCCGTCGGATCCGGTGGGCTTCCAGCCCATCTCGCGGCCGCGCAGCACGTCCCAGACGGCGAAGGTGTGCGACCAGCCGTACATGAGCCGGGTGGACCAGGCCTCCAGCCGGTACGGGGCCCGGTGCCAGAGCGGCAGCACGAGGGTGACGTACGCGATGCTGGGCAGGACGAGGACGCTGGCCTCGGCGCGCAGCAGGTCGGGCTTGAGGACCAGCAGGGCGAGCGGGATGAGCGGGGCGATGAAGGTGGCCAGAGCGGTCTGGAGGTAGTACAGGAAGCCGGAGACGTAGCACAGGCGCGTCTTGAAGCGCATGGGCATGTCCCAGAACTTCTTGCTGGTGAGCAGGGACAGCGAGCCCATGCACCAGCGGTACTGCTGGTTGTGGAAGGCGCCCGCGGAGTCGGGGCAGACACCGGCGGACAGGGCGAGCGGCACGTAGCGCAGCTTCCAGCCCAGGGCCCGCAGGTCGAAGCCGGTGTACATGTCCTCGGAGTGCTCGATCAGCGAGATCCCGCCGATCTCCTCCAGGGCGGCCCGCCGGTAGACGGCGCACGACCCCACGCAGATGGACCCGTCCTTGTCCTCCCGGGAGGTCTGGACGGACCGGTAGAACTGCTCCTGGACGGCGCCGGCGCCGCGCTCGATCCAGTTCTGCCGGTCGGTGATGCGGAAGAACTGGGGGGACTGGACGATGCCGATCCGCTCGTCGTCGTCCATGTGCGGGAGCAGCTCGTCGAGGAGGTCGGCGCGCGGCGCGAAGTCGGCGTCGAGGATCAGGATGTGTTCGCCGCGGGTCATCGCGAAGGCGTGGTGCAGGTTGCCGGCCTTCTTGAACCAGCCGCGGTTGGGGCGGACGACGTAGGTGAAGCCGAAGTCGCGGGCCATCGCCCCGACCTCCGGGTCCGCCGCGTCGTCGAGGACGTACGCGACGACCTCGCCCTCGTAGGAGGCGGCGAGGCGGCGCACGTGGACCCAGGTGTTGTGGAGCACCTCGATGGGCTCGCCGCACACAGGCAGGTACACGTCGACGCTCGGCCGGACGGCGGGCCGCCAGCGGCGCA
Source organism: Streptomyces sp. NPDC044704 (assembly GCF_056433525.1). NCBI lineage: Bacteria > Bacillati > Actinomycetota > Actinomycetes > Kitasatosporales > Streptomycetaceae > Streptomyces > Streptomyces sp. NPDC044704. The sequence goes on along the minus strand of NZ_JBWKGY010000014.1, from coordinate 98,099 downwards.
CCATGCGGCGGTGGGCCTTGATGTCGAAGTCCTTGCTGAAGCCGTCGAGGTACAGCGAGATGAGATAGTCCGCCGTCACGAATGCCAGCGGGGGCAATGCCAGCCAGAACCACGGGCTGGATTTCGTGAACAGGAACTGGCTGGCCGCGAGGCAGGCGAAGCTGAGGAGGGACCCGAAAGTCAGCACCCACAGGTGCCGGCGGGCATAGGAATACTTCTCGACGTCGTCCGGCGGCTGGGGCAGCAGTCCGTGGTGCGCGGCGGTGCCGGACGGCACCGGTCTGCCCCGCCTCCGGGTGCCGCGCCGGGACCGGCTGCCGGCCGTCCTGACAAGGGTCCCGCCGCCGTTGCCGGTACCGCTCCCGATGCCGTTTCCACCGTCCGTGCGGGCAGCTTCCGTCGCACTCATTTCCAGACCCCCCCAGGCCTCCGGGCGACCGAGGCCGCGAAGGCCCCAGAGACACCCGGCCTACACAGCGGACGCATATTCGATCACAATCAGGATAACCCGCGTTTCGGGGAGGAATCGGGGGCCGGGACGAACAAGATGTACCAGGAAATGGTTGCACGACTCCGGATCACGGCTGAATAACGAAGACCCCACCGCCGGTGCGGGGGCGTTCCGTTGCGCGGGGCCGCGGTGTGTGGGCCGAGTGACATGGAATTAACAATTCCGGCATTGTGAACGTCTTGATCCGCAAGGCTGTTGGGGTGGGAATTGCCGGTCCGCCGGCCCCCTTCCGGCCACCCTCTAGGCTCCCTCCATGACCCTTGAAGAGCTGGGCCGGGCCCGGTACGTGAGCCTCACCACCTTCCGCAAGGACGGCACCCCCGTCGCGACCCCCGTATGGGCCGTCGCCGACGGCGGCGAGCTGTACGTGTGGACCCGCAGCGACTCCTGGAAGGTCCGGCGCATCCGCAACGACGGGCGGGTCACCGTCGTGGCCTGCGACGTGCGCGGGCGCGTCGTGGAGGGCGCCCCCGTCCTGGAGGGCCGGGCGCGGCTGCTCGACGGGGAGGGGCTGAAGCGGGTGCGCCGGCTGATGACGCGCAAGTACACCTGGCAGTTCTGGATGGTGGACGTACCCGCCACCCTGGCGCGGCGCGGGAAGCGGCCGCACACCGGGATCGCCGTCAAGCTTTGAGACTCCCGTAGCCCGCCCGTAACACGGGTGGGATCCAATGCGGTCATGGAGACGCCGACTTCACTGGTGATCGGGCAACTCGCGGACTACCTGCGGGCGTTGACGAGCAGACTGGATCCCGGGGCGGGCTGGTACGGGGAGTTCCTGCGGCGGGACCCCGAGGGGATGCGGGCCTGCCTGGACGGGGTCGCGGTCCCGCCGTGGGACGTACTGGACTCCCTGCTCGCCGACCTCGCGGGCGCGGCGGGCGCCGAACCGGCGGCGCACGAGGCGGTGTACGCGGCCCGGCTGAGGGCCGCGGCGGCCGCAGCCCTGGACGGGACCCCGGACGGGGCGCGGGAGTTGCCCGCGCTGCTCGCGGCGGCGGCCGGCCAGCGGGCCGCGTCGGAGGCGGCGGTACGGACCCTGACCGCGCGGCTCGGCGCCGTGGCCGACCCGGGGGAGGCGGCCGCCCTGTCCCGGGAGCTGTCCTGGACCCGGGACGACGCCGCGCGCGCGGCCGCCCGGCACGCCGACCTGACGGCCCGCCTGCACGCGCTCCGCACCGCGCCGCGCCCGGCCCCCGCGGACCCCGCCCCCACCGGGCCTGCCGTGGGGCCCCTCCCGTCCGTACCCCGCCAGCGCGAAGCCCCTCCGGCCCCCCTGCCGCCGCCCGCACCGCCCGCACCGTCGGCCCCGCCGGCATCCCCGACCTGGCCCGGCCCGTCGGCGGACCCCGGACCTCGGGGGCACGCCGGGCCGGTCGCGCCGCCGGTCCCCCCGGCGGACCCCGGAGCCCCGGCGCCCGGCGGCCCCGGGTCCGCCCCCGCCCAGCCCCCCGTCGCGCGGGCCGAGGGGCGGTGGTTGCGCGGTGGCGGGCGGCGGGCCGGAGGGGCCCGGTACGCCGGTGCCACGGCCGGGCCCGACCCGGTGTTCGTCCCGCCGCCGGGGACGGAGGCGGAGCCCGCCGCGTCGGCGCCCCGGGGCGCCCGCTTCGGCGGCCGGCCGGTCACCGCCCCCGGGACGCCGGACCGGCCGAAGCCCGCCCCCGGGGCACCGGAACCGGCACCCCGCACCCCCGCGCCGGAGGTCGCCGCCTTCGTCGCCCGGCTCCTCGACCTGCGCGCACGCGGCCGGGGCGGCGAGGCGCACGCCCTGCTGTGCGAGGCCGCCGCCTGGCCCGCCCGGCTCCTGCCCGCCCTCGCCGCCGGACTCGCCGGCGCCGGGCTCGCCGCCGACTGGGCCACCCTGCTCTGGGAGGCGGCCTCGCTCCCGCCCGGCCGGCTCGCCGAGGCCGCCGCCGCGCTCGCGGACGCGGGCCGCGACACCGACTGCGGACGCCTGCTGCGCCAGGGCGTGGCCCGCCCCGCGGCCGAGGTGGCCGACGCCGCGCTCGCCCTGGGCGCCGCCGGCCGGGAGCGGGAGGCCCACGCCCTGCTCGGGGCCTTCGTGGGCCTGCGCACCGCGGAGGAGGCCGCCGCGCTCGCCCGCCGGGACCCGCACTGGTTCGCCCCCCGGCTGCTCCGGGCCGCCCGCTCCCAGCCCGGTACCCGGCACCGCGACCTGTCGCACGCCCTGCGCGTGGCCGGGATCCCGGAGGCCTGAAGCGCCCGCCTGCCGACCGTAATCGACCGCGTGGAGACGTAACTTGATCGACTACTCCAACTGCGCACGGCGGTCTTGCCCCGGGCTGTGACGCGGCCTACCTTCGACTCCCTACGCACCCCGTCTACGTGCGTAGAAGTCGGCGTTCCCGTCGCGAGGAGCAGCTCATGGCCCAAGTCGTCCGCGCCGCACTCGTCCAGGCCACCTGGACCGGAGACACCGAGTCGATGATCGCCAAACACGAGGAGCACGCCCGCGCGGCGGCTGCCCAGGGTGCGAAGATCATCGGCTTCCAGGAGGTGTTCAACGCCCCGTACTTCTGCCAGGTCCAGGAACCCGAGCACTACCGCTGGGCCGAGGCCGTCCCCGACGGACCGACCGTCCGCCGCATGCAGGAACTGGCCCGCGAGACCGGCATGGTGATCGTCGTACCGGTCTTCGAGCTGGAATCCGAGGGCTTCTACTACAACACCGCGGCCGTCATCGACGCCGACGGCAGCTACCTCGGCAAGTACCGCAAGCACCACATCCCCCAGGTCAAGGGGTTCTGGGAGAAGTACTACTTCCGCCCGGGCAACCTCGGCTGGCCCGTCTTCGACACCGCCGTCGGCAAGGTCGGCGTCTACATCTGCTACGACCGCCACTTCCCCGAGGGCTGGCGCGCCCTGGGCCTGGCCGGGGCCCAGCTGGTCTTCAACCCGTCCGCCACCCACCGCGGGCTCTCCGCGCACCTGTGGCAGCTGGAACAGCCCGCCTCCGCCGTCGCCAACGAGTACTTCGTCGCCGCGATCAACCGCGTCGGCCGGGAGGAGTACGGCGACAACGACTTCTACGGCACCAGCTACTTCGTCGACCCCCGCGGCAAGTTCGTCGGCGAGGTGGCCAGCGACAAGGAGGAGGAACTCCTCGTCCGCGACCTCGACTTCGGCCTGATCAAGGAGGTCCGCGACCAGTGGGCCTTCTACCGCGACCGCCGCCCCGACGCCTACGGAGGGCTCGTACAGCCGTGACCAACCCCATTCCCCTGCACAGCCGCCACCGCACCGTCCTGCCCGACTGGCTCGCGCTCTACTACGACCGCCCCATCGAGCTCACCCACGGCGAGGGCCGCCACGTCTGGGACGCCGACGGCAACCGCTACCTCGACTTCTTCGGCGGCATCCTCACCACGATGACCGCCCACGCCCTGCCCGAGGTCACCAAGGCCGTCTCCGAACAAGCCGGCCGGATCATCCACTCCTCCACCCTGTACCTCAACCGGCCGATGATCGAGCTGGCCGAACGGGTCGCCGCACTGTCCGGCATCCCCGACGCCCGGGTCTTCTTCACCACCTCCGGCACCGAGGCCAACGACACCGCCCTGCTGCTCGCGACGACGTACCGCCGCTCCAACCAGATCCTGGCGATGCGCAACAGCTACCACGGCCGGTCCTTCTCCACCGTCTCCGTCACCGGCAACCGGGGCTGGTCCCCGACCAGCCTCTCGCCGCTCCAGACGTACTACGTGCACGGCGCCGTCCGCTCCCGCGGCCCCTTCGCGGCCCTGCCCGACGCCGAGTTCACCGCCGCCGCCGTAGCGGACCTGGAGGACGTGCTCGGACAGGCCCGCGGGGGAGTGGCCGCGCTCATCGCCGAGCCCGTCCAGGGCGTCGGCGGCTTCACCTCCCCGCCCGACGGCCTGTACGGGGCCTTCCGCGAGGTCCTCGACCGCCACGGCATCCTGTGGATCAGCGACGAGGTGCAGACCGGCTGGGGCCGTACCGGCGAGCACTTCTGGGGCTGGCAGGCACACGGGCAGAACGGCCCGCCCGACATCCTCACCTTCGCCAAGGGCATCGGCAACGGCATGTCCATCGGCGGGGTCGTCGCCCGCGCCGAGGTGATGAACTGCCTGGACTCCAACTCCATCTCCACCTTCGGCGGCTCCCCGGTCACCATGGCCGCCGGCCTCGCGAACCTCTCCTACCTGCTGGAACACGACCTCCAGGGCAACGCCCGCCGCGTCGGCGGCCTGCTCCTGGAGCGGCTGCGCGCCGTCGCCGCCCACGTGCCCGCCGTGCGGGAGGTCCGCGGCCGGGGCCTGATGGCCGGACTGGAACTGACGGAGCCCGGCACCGACCGGGCCGACCCGGCCGCCGCAGCGGCCGTCCTGGAGGCCGCCCGCGCGGGCGGACTGCTCCTCGGCAAGGGCGGCGGCCACGACACCAGCGTGCTGCGCATCGCGCCGCCGCTGTCCCTCACCGTCGCCGAGGCGGAAGAGGGCGCCGACATCCTCGAACAGGCGCTCCGCAGCATCACGTAAGGGGACCCACATGAGCATCCGCACCCTGATCCGCGGCGGGCTGGTCGTCACCGCCGCCGACGAGCTCCACGCGGACGTCCTCGTCGAGGACGGCCGGGTGGCGGCGCTCGCCGCACACGGCTCGGCCGCGGCCCGGGCGTGGACGGCCGACCGCACGATCGACGCGTCCGGGAAGTACGTCATCCCGGGCGGCGTCGACGCGCACACCCACATGGAACTCCCCTTCGGCGGCACCGCGGCCTCGGACACCTTCGAGACCGGAACCCGCGCCGCGGCCTGGGGCGGCACCACCACCATCGTCGACTTCGCCGTGCAGGGCGTGGGCCGCTCCCTGCGCGAGGGCCTCGACACCTGGTACGCCAAGGCCGACGGCAACTGCGCGATCGACTACGCCTTCCACATGATCCTCTCGGACGTCAACGAGGGCACCCTCAAGGAGATGGACCACCTCGTGGGCGAGGGCGTCACCTCCTTCAAGCTGTTCATGGCCTACCCCGGCGTCTTCTACAGCGACGACGGGCAGATCCTGCGCGCCATGCAGCGGGCCTCCGGCAACGGCGGGCTGATCATGATGCACGCCGAGAACGGCATCGCCATCGACGTCCTCGTCGAACAGGCCCTGGCGCGCGGGGAGACCGACCCCCGCCACCACGGCGAGGTCCGCAAGGTCCTCCTGGAGGCCGAGGCCACCCACCGGGCGATCCAGCTGGCCCGGGTCGCCGGTTCCCCCCTGTACGTCGTCCACGTCTCGGCGGAGGAGGCGGTGGCCGAACTGGCCGCCGCCCGCGACAAGGGCCTGCCCGTCTTCGGGGAGACCTGCCCGCAGTACCTGTTCCTGTCCACCGACAACCTGGCGGAGCCCGACTTCCAGGGCGCCAAGTACGTCTGCTCCACGCCGCTGCGCCCGCGCGAGCACCAGGCGGCGCTGTGGCGGGGCCTGCGGACCAACGACCTCCAGGTGGTCTCCACCGACCACTGCCCGTTCTGCTTCCGCGGCCAGAAGGAGCTGGGCCGCGGGGACTTCTCGAAGATCCCCAACGGGCTGCCGGGGGTGGAGAACCGGATGGACCTCCTCCATCAGGCCGTCCTGGACGGGCACATCAGCCGCCGACGCTGGATCGAGATCGCCTGCGCGACCCCGGCCCGGATGTTCGGCCTCTACCCGCAGAAGGGCACGATCGCGCCGGGTTCCGACGCCGACATCGTCCTCTACGATCCGCACGCCGAGCAGATCATCTCCGCCGAGACGCACCACATGAACGTGGACTACTCGGCGTACGAGGGCAGGCGGATCACCGGACGCGTCGACACGGTCCTCTCGCGCGGGGAATTCGTCATCGACCGGCGCGAGTACGCCGGCCGGGCCGGTCACGGGACCTTCGTCCACCGCTCCACCTGCCAGTACCTGTAAGGAGAGTCCCCGCATGGACTTCGGCCTCGTCCTCCAGACCGACCCGCCCGCCTCCCAGGTCGTCAGCCTCATGAAGCGCGCCGAGCGCAACGGCTTCCGCTACGGCTGGACCTTCGACTCGGCGGTGCTGTGGCAGGAGCCGTTCGTCATCTACAGCCAGATCCTGGCGAACACGCAGAAGCTGCACGTCGGGCCGATGGTCACCAACCCGGGCACCCGCACCTGGGAGGTGACGGCCTCCACCTTCGCCACCCTCAACGACATGTACGGCAACCGCACCGTCTGCGGCATCGGGCGCGGTGACTCGGCGATGCGGGTCGCCGGGCGCGCCCCCAACACCCTGGCGCGGCTCGGCGAGGCCATCGACGTCATCCGCGACCTCGCCGAGGGCCGGGAGGCCGAGGTCGACGGCAATCCGATCCGCATCCCCTGGATCCGGGAGGGGAAGCTGCCCGTCTGGATGGCGGCGTACGGGCCGAAGGCGCTCGCGCTGGCCGGGCAGAAGGCGGACGGGTTCATCCTCCAGCTCGCCGACCCCTACCTCACCGAATGGATGATCAAGGCGGTGCGGCAGGCCGCCGTGGAGGCCGGACGGGACCCGGACGCCATCACGATCTGCGTGGCGGCGCCCGCGTACGTCGGAGACGACCTCGCGCACGCCCGCGACCAGTGCCGCTGGTTCGGCGGGATGGTCGGCAACCACGTCGCCGACCTGGTCTCCCGGTACGGGGAGCACTCCTCGATGGTCCCGGACGAGCTGACCGAGTACGTCAAGTCCCGTCAGGGCTACGACTACAGCCACCACGGCCGCGCCGGCAACCCGTCCGCGGACTTCGTCCCCGACGAGATCGTCGACCGCTTCTGCCTGCTGGGCCCGGCCGAGGCCCACATCGAAAAGCTCCGCACCCTGCGCGGCCTGGGCGTCGACCAGTTCGCCGTCTACGACATGCACGACGCCCGCGAGGCCACCATCGACGCGTACGGACAGCTTGTCATCCCGGCACTCAACGGCTGACGGCCCCAGGGCCGCCCAACCCCCGCGGGGGCCGCGCACCCGGCGCGGCCCCCGCGGGGGTTCGCCTCATGGACACGTCAAATGCGGTAGCATCTCGCATGGCGTCAAGGAAGTCAACGCCTGTGCAGCACCGCGCAGGTCGGGTCCGTAGTGCCCCCGCTGTCGATGCGACCGCGCGTGCGAGCACCGTCCCGCCGAGTGCGCCCGCTCTCCCCGGTTGGTGACGATCCGTACTGACCGCACGAGCCCCGCCGGTTCACCCGAACCGGTTCACGGGGCTCCGTTCTGGAGACGACGTGAAAATCCTCCCCGAAATCTCTCGCACGCTGAGCGAGTACCTCCTCATCCCGGGCCTGACCACGGAAGACTGCACGCCGGACAACGTGGATCTCGGGGCGCCGCTGGTGCGGCACCGGATCGGCGAGGAACCGGGGATCCGGATCGCCACGCCCATGGTGAGCGCCATCATGCAGGCGGTGTCGTCACCGGCGCTGGCGGTGGCACTCGCCCAGGTCGGCGGGCTGTCGTTCATCCATCAGAACCAGCAGATCGAGGACCAGGCCGCGGACGTGCTGGCGGTGAAGCGGCACAAGGCCGGCTTCCGCACCAGCGAGGTCACCGTGGCGCCGCGGACGTCCCTCGGAGAGGTCGCCCGGCAACTGTCCGAGGCCGAGCAGGGCGTGGCCGTGGTCACGCGCAGCGGGGACGCGGACGGCGAGTTCCTCGGGATCATCAGCCTCGACGACTTCCACCTGGAGCGCCACGGGGCTTCCGAGACGGCCGGCAACCGGATGCGGGGCCGTGACGGCCTGGTCACCGCGCCCGCCACCGCCTCACTGTCCGAGGCGAACGAGCTGATCTGGCAACACCACCTGGACGTACTGCCGGTGCTCGAAGACGGCAGGGTCGCCTCCCTGGTCCTCAAGCGGGACTACCAGGCCCACAAGACGTACCACCGGGCGAGCGTGGACGGCGCGAAGCGTCTGCGCGTGGGTGCCGGCATCAACTCCCGGGACTTCAAGGACCGCGTTCCCGCACTCGTGGAGGCGGGAGCGGACGTCCTGTGCCTGGACTCCTCCGACGGCTATTCCGAATACCAGGCGAGGACCCTCGCGTTCGCCCGGGAGGCGTTCGGGGACGAGGTTCCCGTCGGTGCGGGGAACGTCGTCGACGGGCGGGCCTTCCGCTACCTGGCCGACGCGGGCGCGGCGTTCGTCAAGGTCGGCATCGGCGGCGGGGCCATCTGCACCACGCGGGCGCAGAAGGGCATCGGCCGCGGGCAGGCCTCCGCGCTGCTCGACGTGGTCGAAGCGCGCGACGCGTACGCGCGGGAGACCGGGGTGTACGTACCGCTGTGCTGTGACGGCGGTCTGCTGAACGACTCGCACATGGCGATGGCGCTGGCGATGGGCGCCGACTTCATCATGCTCGGCCGCTACTTCGCCCGGCTCGACGAGAGCCCGTCACGGAAGCTCCAGATCGGCGGCCAGTGGTACAAGGAGTACTGGGGCGAGGGTTCGAGGCGGGCACAGAACGCGGCCCGGTACGGGCAGGGCGGCCGGATGGTCTTCGAGGAGGGCGTCGACGGCTACGTGCCCTACGCAGGCAGCCTCTACGACAACGTGGAGCGGACCCGGACCAAGCTGATCTCCACGATGATCAGTTGTGGGTCGACCACCCTGCGGGACTTCCACCGGGACGCCGTACTGGTTCCGGTGTCGGCGGAGTCGTTCAAGCAGACCGGGGCCGAGATCGAGGTGCGTCGGCCCGCCATCGACGCCGGAGGGTGACGCGACCGGCCGGGCTGTTGCCCGGCCGGTGCGGGGCCGTCCGGCGCCGGGGTCAGTGCTTGCGGCGCAGGCGGGCGAGCAGGCCGCGCGCCTGTTCGCGCTTGCGCGGGTCGGCGGCCGCCCGGCGGGCCGATTCGATGGTCCGCCGCCCCTGGGGGCTGCGGCTGAACTCCTTGATCCTGGCGAGCAATCCGGCCATGGGCCCTCCCTGAGGTCGCGTCCTACGTCGCCCATGCCCGGGATCCGCGCCGTCAACCGGCCCTGACTGTCCCGGTGTCGGCGGGCGCGGGACGCGGCGGAAGCGTGGGGCGCAGGTGCCCGGGGTGACGGCCCAGCCCGTCGGACCGAGCCTGTCGAACCCAGTCCGTCGGCCCCAGCCCGTGGACCCCGCGCCTGCCGGCCCGTGGCGTCGCCCGGTGACGGCCTCGCGCCGGACCCGGGCGGGCACGTGGCCCGCACCCGGGTGGGGTGCGGGCCACGCGGCGGCGTCAGGCGTCCGGGCCGGGCCGGGTGGGGTGCGGGGTCGGGGCCGGGCCGGTGACGGCCGGGTCGTCGTCCGCCGGCGGCTCGGGCTCGCGGCCCTCGGCCGTACGGACGGGCCGGCCGGACGTCAGGTAACTCCGGAGCTCCTGCTTGGCGTGTTCGTCACGGTAGGGGCTCATCTTGTCGCTGCCGCGCTGCATGTGATCGCTCTCCTCCGGCCGGCGGAACCGGCCCTCGGGTACTCGTACGCTCGCTCTCCGCCGCGCCGCCCGCGGCCCGCTGTCCGGGCCCGCCGTCAGGGCGACGCCGTGCGGTCCTCCCTCCGTCGCCCCCGAGCGTGCCCGGCACACCGCCCGCCACACACCCGAAACGGGAAAAACCGGCCGGGACGGGCCGCCCCGCTCACTCCGCGCCCGCCGTGACGCGCACGCATTCGCGGACCACCGCCTCCAGACCGCCCTCCCGGCGGAGGATCTCGCGCTGGCGCCACGCCCCGGTCCCGCTCACCACCAGCCGGGCCAGCCCGTCGCGGACGTCGTCGAGGTCGCCGCTGTCGGCGAGGGCGTCCGACACGTGCGCGAGGAGGGCGGCGAGCACCTTCTCCGCGGAGGACTCCCGCATGGTCAGCGGATCCAGCAGCGGCCCGTCCAGACCGGAGCGCGCCGCCCGCCAGGAGGCCAGGTGCAGCAGGTCCAGCCCGTGCCGCGCCGGCTCCTCCCCGGCGTGCCAGGCCCGGGCCGCGGTCTCCACCAGCCCCCGGACGAGGGCGGCGACCAGCACGGTCGTGGACGCCTCCAGGCAGACGTCGGCCACCCGGATCTCGACCGTCGGGTAGGACGCGGACAGGCGGGCGTCGAAGAAGACCATGCCCCGGTCGCGCAGGACCCCGGTGGCCACCATGTCCTCGACGCGCCGGTGGTACCCCTCGGCCGAGCCGAACAGCTCGACCGGCCCGGCGGAGGGCCAGCGGTCCCACACCCGGCTGCGGTAGCTCGCGTAGCCGCTGTCCTCGCCCTGCCAGAACGGCGAATTGGCGCTCAGGGCCGTCAGGACCGGCAGCCACGGGCGGATCCGGTCCAGCACCGCCACGCCCTCCTCGTCGGACTCCACCGCCACGTGCACGTGACAGCCGCTGGTGAGCTGCTCCTGCGCGGTCAGCCCGAACTGTTCGGCGATCCACGTGTAGCGCTCGCCCAGGTGGAGCGACGGCCGGACGGGCAGCGGAGAGGTGGCCAGGGCGGCGACCGAAGCGCCGGCCTCCCCGGCGCGCCGGGCCGCCTCGCGCCGCCAGCGCACGATCTCGTCCGCGAGGTCGGGCATGGAGGAGACCGGTTTCGTGGCGAACTCCACCTGTTCCTTCGCCAGCTCCTTCTCGAACACCTCCCGGCCCGTACGGTCGTCCCCCCGCGGGGACGCCGCCAGCACGGGCGCGGCCAGGGCGAGCGCCTCGCCCGTCTCCGAGCTGACCAGCAGCAGCTCTTCCTCGACCCCAACGGTGCGCATGTCCGGCTCCAGATCCCTCGTGTACGTCGGAACGGCGCGTCTGCCCGGTTTCGGTGCCGCCATGCCCGTCAGGGCCCGCCGGTTCCGGGTGCGGACACCCCACCGGGGTGTCCCGGCCGCTGCGGGGCACCGGCCGCCGGGATTCACGGGGAATCCACCCGGTGTGCGGTCCCGCGTCGCGCACCGGCCTGGGGTTCGTCGGCGGGGCGTGCTTTGCTGGGGGCATGATCGATGAATTCCTGGACCGTGACCTGTCCGCCGTCGAAGAGGCCGTCCGCAAGGCGGCGGCGGCCGAGATCATGCCGAGGTTCCGGCAGCTCGCCGAGCACGAGGTGGACGAGAAGAGCGGCCCCCACGACCTGGTCACCGTCGCCGACCGGCTGGCCGAGGAGCACCTCACCGCTTCGCTGACGCGGCTGCTGCCCGGCTCGGCCGTGGTCGGCGAGGAGGCCGTGCACGCCGACCCGGACGTCTACCGGGCCCTGCGCGCCGACGCCCCCGTCTGGATCGTGGACCCGGTGGACGGCACCCGGCAGTTCGTGAACGGCGACCCCGCCTTCTGCACCCTGGTCGCGCTGGCCCTGCGCGGGGAGATCCTCGCCTCCTGGACCTTCGCCCCGGCCCTGGACGAACTGGCCACCGCCGTGCGGGGGCAGGGCGCGTACGTCAACGGAGAGCGGATCCACAGCGGTTCGCCCGATCCGGGCGCCGTGCTGCGCGTGGCCACCGCACACCCGCTGTACACCACGGAGGAGGAGCGGCGGATCCTCGGCCGCCTGGACGTGCCCGGGGTCTCCTCCCGGCCCTGCGGTTCGGCGGGTCTGGAGTACCTGAAGGTGGCCCGCGGGGAGATGGACGCCCTGGCCTTCAACTGGCCCTCGGCGTGGGACCATGCGGCCGGCCTCCTGCTGGTCGGCGAGGCGGGCGGCACCCAGAGCACGGTCGACGGGGTGCCCTTCCGGGTGGACCGGGACAACGCGCTCCCCTTCGCCGTGGGCCGCGACGAGGCCACGACGACCCGGATCCGCGACCTGCTGCGCGGCGCCTAGGGCCTGTCGTCAAACTCCCGTCGTCGCCCGGAGGGCGGCCCTGCGGCGTCTGGTGCGTGCTCTCGGTGCGCCGGGCGGAAGCCCGCGTACTGGACGTACTTGGCTTTCGCCCGGTGCGGCGAGAGCGCGTGCCAGGCGTCGCGGGGCAGACGGGAGTTTGACGACAGGCCCTAGGGGTTGGGGCGGAGCCGTCGGCCGTCGGCGGCGCAATAAGCTGGGGTCAGTGCCCGCCGGACGAAGGAGTCGCACAGTGCCGCCGATCCTCGATGCGGTCGTGGTGGGGGCGGGGCCCAACGGCCTGACCGCCGCCGTCGAACTGGCCCGCCGCGGCCACTCCGTAGCCGTGTTCGAGGCCGCCGGAACCGTCGGCGGCGGGGCCCGTACCGAGGAGCTCACCCTCCCCGGTTTCCGGCACGACCCCTGCTCCGCGGTCCACCCCCTCGGCATCGGATCGCCGGTGTTCAAGACCATGCCGCTGAAGCGGTACGGGCTGGAGTGGCTGCACGCGCCCCTGCCGATGGCGCACCCCTTCGACGACGGCACCGCCGCCGTGCTGTCGCGCTCCGTCGCCGAGACCGCCGCGTCCTTCGGGCCGCGCGACGCGGGCGCGTACCGGCGCCTGGTGGGCCCGTACCTCGGCAAGTGGGACACCCTGGCCAGGGACTTCATGTCCCTGCCGAGCACCGCCCTGCCCCGGGACCCGGTCACCCTGGCCCGGTTCGGGCTGGACGGACTGCCGCCCTCCACCTGGCTGCTGCGCCGCTTCCGCGACGACCGGGCCCGCGCCCTGTTCGCCGGGCTCGTGGCGCACGTCATCGCCCCGCTGGGCGGGATCGGGACCGGCGCCGTCGGCCTGGTCTTCGCCCTGGCCGCCCACGCCGGCGGCTGGCCGATGCCGCGCGGCGGCTCGCAGTCCGTCTCCGACGCCCTCGCCGGCTACCTGCGCGACCTCGGCGGCACCGTCCACACCGGCTACGAGGTCAAGCGGCTCGACGACCTCCCGCCGGCCCGCGCGTACGTCTTCGACACCTCCCCGACCGCCCTGGCCCGCATCGCGCGCCTCGGCCGCGCCTACGAGGGCTACCGGTACGGGGCCTCCGTCTTCAAGCTCGACTACGCGCTGGACGGCCCCGTGCCCTGGACGGCGGAGGAGGCCCGCCGGGCCGGCACCGTCCAGATCGGACCCCGCACCCGCGACATCGACGCGGCCCTGCAACTGGCCTCGGGCGGCCGCGCCCCGCGCACCCCCTTCCTCATCACCGCCCAGCCCAGCCTCGTCGACCCGGGCCGGGCGCCCGAGGGCAAGCACGTCTTCTGGGCGTACGGGCACGTCCCGGCGGGCTGGGACGGCGACCTCACCGAAGCCGTCGAACGGCAGCTGGAGCGCTTCGCCCCCGGCTTCCGCGACCTCGTGCTCGCCCGCGCCACGGCCGGCCCGCCCCAGCTCGCGGCCCGCAACCCCAACTACGTCGGCGGGGACATCGCCTGCGGCGCGGCCTCCGGCCTCCAGCTCCTGCTGCGCCCGAAGCTCACCCTGTCCCCGTACACGACCGCCCATCCGGCGGTGTTCCTCTGTTCCTCGGCCACTCCGCCCGGCCCGGGCGTCCACGGCATGTCCGGCCACAACGCCGCCAAGGCGGTCTGGCGCCACCTTCGGAAGGCCTCGTGATGGTCCGCATCACCCTCGTCCTCGGAGACATCACCGCGGAGCCGGCCGACGCGGTCGTCAACGCCGCGAACTCCTCGCTGCTCGGCGGCGGGGGAGTGGACGGCGCCATCCACCGGCGCGGCGGCCCCGAGATCCTGGCCGCCTGCGAAGACCTGCGGCGCTCCCACTACGGCAAGGGCCTGCCGACGGGCCGCGCGGTCGCCACCACCGCGGGCCGGCTCCCGGCGGCGCACTTGATCCACACGGTCGGGCCGGTGTGGTCCCGCGACGAGGACCGCTCGGAGCTGCTGGCCTCCTGCTACCGCGAGTCCCTGCGCGTCGCCGACGAACTGGGGGCCCGTACGGTCGCCTTCCCGGCGATCTCCACCGGGATCTACGGCTGGCCGATGGACGACGGCGCCCGGATCGCCGTCGAGACCGTGCGCGCGGCCCGCACCGAGGTCGAGGAGGTCCGGTTCGTGCTCTTCGACGAGAAGGCCTACGCGGCGTTCGAGGCCGCCGCCGGAGGCCCGGCGTAGACCGTCACCGGGCCCGCTTCGCCTGGCCGGGGGCGGGGCGCGGGTAGGTCCGGGACTGCTTGACGCTGCCGTAGGCGAAGCTCGACTCGATCGAGGCGATGCCGGGAATGGCGTGGATCCGGTGGCGGACCAGTGCCTCGTACGCCTCCAGGTCCTCGATGACCACGCGCAGCAGGTAGTCGCTGCTGCCCGCCATCAGGTAGCAGTCCTGGATGTGCTCGATCACCGCCACGTGCTCTTCGAACGTCCCGACGGCCTCCGCCGTGTGCCGCTCCAGGCGGATCCGGACGAAAACGGTGACGGGGAGACCGAAGGCGACCTGGTCGACCATGGCCGTGTAGCCCCGGATCAGGCCCGCCTCCTCCAGGCGGCGGACCCGGCGCAGGCAGGGGGAGGGGGACAGCCTCACGCGGTCGGCGAGGTCCTGGTTGGACAACCGCCCGTCGGCCTGCAATTCCCGGATGATCTGCAGATCGACGGCGTCCACGGTTCCTCCAGGGCGTTTCTTGGCAGATCCTGCCCCAAACGTATGTCCGAGCGACAGAACTGGCAATCGGCTGCCCCGGCCCAGGCCCTAGCGTTGCGAGGGAACGGGCCAGACCGGTCCGCGCTCACAGGCTGGAGCAACTTCCTTGGTCGCGACCACTACCACCGGGGCGGCCGCTCCCCTCCGCGCGGAGGGCCCGCGGGCCGGAAACCCCGGCCGCCGCGGGCTCTCCCCCCAGGGCCGGGGCATGCTGGCCCTGCTGGTCACCGTGGCGATCTGGGCCGCCTTCGCGCTCAGCGCCCGCGCCCTGAGCACCTCCACGCTCCTGCCCGCCGACGCCGCCCTGCTGCGCTTCGGCGTCCCGCTGGTCGTCCTGCTGCCCGCGCTGTGGAAGCGCCGCGAGCGCATCGCCGCGGTCCGGCCCGGTCCCGCCCTCAAGATCGTCTGTGGTGCGGGGGTGCCGTTCTTCCTCGCCGCCATGCACGGCGGCGCCCTGACCTCGGCCGCCTTCGTCGGCTCGATCGTCCCGGGCATGGTCCCGCTGTTCGTCTCCGCCCTCATGGCCGCCCGCGGACACGGCCTGCCCCGGGGAGCGCAGACCGCCGGCCTCGCCCTGATCGCGACCGGCGTGATCGCCCTGGTCTGGCGGCACGTCGTCCCCGTCGACACGGACGTACTGGCCGGCGCCGGCACCCTCCTGGTCGCCAGCGGGCTGTGGGCCCTGTACACGGTGGGCCTGCGCGACGTCGACCTCGACCCCGTGGGCTCGATCGGCCTGCTCTGCCTTCCCTCCTTCGCCGTGATCGGACTCCTGGTGCTGACCGGGGTCCTCCCGAGCGGCCTCGCCCACGCCGAGGGCGCGGACATCGCCCTCTTCCTGGTGGTGCAGGGACTCGGCGTGGGCCTGTGCGCGGGCCTGCTCTACGCCTTCGCGATCCGCCGGCTCGGTGCCGAACGCGCCTCGGTCGTCGGCAGCCTCAGCCCCGTCGCCGTCGTCCTGCTCGCCATCCCGCTCCTCGACGAGAAGCCGGCCCTCGCCGTCCTCGTCGGCGTGCCCCTGATCACCGCCGGCGTGGTCCTCGCCAATCGCCGCCCCCGCCCCCACGCCCGCCCGCTCCCCGAGGTTCCCGCAGATGCTTGAGCTCCTTCCCCCGCCGCCCACCGATCCCCTGTGGGACCTGACGTACGAGTTCGGCGGCGACGAGCGGCCCGAGCGGCTGAACCTCGTCCTCGGCGTGTACCGCGACGACACCGGCCGCACGCCCGTGATGGCCGCCGTCCGCGAGGCCGAGATACGCCTCGCCGAGCGCTCCGACTCCAAGGAGTACCGCGGGCTCTCCGGCAACGCCGGCTTCAACCGGGCCCTGCTGGCGCTGGTCCTGGGATCCGGCGGTCCGGCCGACCGGGCCGCGGCCGTCCAGACCGTCGCCGGCTCCGGCGCGCTGCGGCTGCTGGCCGACCTGATCTGCCGGACCCGCCCCGGCACGACGGTGTGGATCAGCGACCCGGCCTACGTCAACCACCGGCCCATCCTGGAGGCGGCCGGCCTGACCGTGCGCACCTACGGCTGGCGCGACGCCGAAGGCGGCTTCGACACCGCCGCGGTCCTGCGCGACCTCGGCGCGGCGCGGCGCGACGACGTCGTCCTCCTCCAGGGCTGCTGCCACAACCCGACCGGCGCCGACCCCTCCCCGCAGGACTGGGAGGCCCTCGCCGACCTCGCCGCCCGGACCGGCTGGGTGCCGTTCGTCGACCTCGCCTACCACGGCCTCGGCGACGGACTGGAGGCCGACCTGGCGGCCACGCGGCTGCTCGCCTCCCGGCTGCCGGAGGTGCTGGTGGCCGTCAGCTGCTCGAAGAACTTCGGCCTGTACAGCGACCGTACGGGCTGCGCCATCGTCGTCGGCGCCTCGGCCACGGCCGTGCGGCACGCCGAGACGGCCCTGCAGAACGCCGCCCGGACCCTGTACTCGATGCCGCCCGAGCACGGCGCCGCCGTCGTGACGGCCATCCTGGAGGACGAGCGGCTGCGCCGCTCCTGGGAGGCGGAACTGGACGTCATGCGCGGCCGGATCGCCGCCAACCGGGCCGAACTCACCGCCCGCCTCGACGCCCTGGGCTGCGAGGTCCAGGCGCGGGCCCTGGCGCGGCAGAAGGGCATGTTCTCGATGCTGCCGCTGACCTCCCCGCAGATGCTCCTGCTGCGCAGGCAGTTCGCCATCTACGGCACCACCTCGGGCCGCATCAACATCGCCGGAATCCCGCCCCACCGGATCCCCTGCCTCGCCCAGGGCATCGCCGCCGTCCTGGAATCACGGCACATGTCGGTGAATTCGTAAACACGGCCCCCGAAAGGCGTGGCCGAAAATCCCTCCGGGCCGGGCGGCCGAATCTGCCGGGGAATGGCCGGATGGAACTCGCCGCACGGATCGCGACGGCGGGCGTGTGGCATCATGGCCGCGTCGTCGCACGGGAATCGGCGGCGCGACTGGGCGAGGACGGCCGCGCAGGGGTTCGGCGGAGGACTGTGATGAAGTTACCTGGCTCTGCGTCATCGACGTCCGAGGACAGAAGGCTCCGGCGCCGCCTCAAGCGGGTCCGCCACACCTGCGAGGAACTCCTCGCGCAGTGGGGCATGGAGCACGGATGCGGGATCGACGAACTCCACCACTATCTGACCGAACAGCGCAACCGGCCCATCCATTTGATATCCACGCCGTTCCCCGAACGCCACCTGTTCGGTATATGGCTGAAAATGGATGACTTCGACGTCATCGTGTACGAGAAGGCCGCCTCCTCTTCACACAAAGAACACATCATCGCGCACGAACTGGCGCACATCGCCTTCGAGCACAAGGGTTCCGTGCAACTCGGCGGAGGCGATTCGGGCCAGCTGGTCCCCGACGTCGACCCCGCGGCCGTCCGCGGCATGCTGATGCGCTCCCGCTACAGCGACGACGAGGAACAGGAAGCCGAGACCATGGCCTCCCTGATCCTCGCGCGGGCCGCGAAGCGCTGGACCGAACCCGCCTGGGGCGTCCCCGCCGACGCCGCCGAGATCGTCGCCCGCATCGAGAACGGCCTCGGCAAGCCGGACCAGGGGTGCGTGTGATCTACGGGATCCTCGCGTGGATCTGCGCCGTCGTCGGCATCGCCGCCTTCGCCTACCGGCTCCCCGACCTGCTCCGCAGACGACACGACATCGCCCTCTGGGCGCTGTGTACGTACTTCCTCTGCTCCGGGATCAGCTTCCTCGTCGACCTCGACCTGCTGCGGCTGCACATCTCCGGATTCTTCGGACTTCCCAACATCACCTCGCTGATCACCCAGATCGCGGTCGTCATCCTCACCGCGGCCCAGCAGGTCGTCCTCGTCTACTGGTCGTCGCCGCCCGCCGAGGCCCGGCGGATGGCCCGCCGGCGCGTGCTGTTCTTCACCGCCGCGCTGTGCGTCCTCGTCCCCACGTCGCTCGCCGTGGGACCCGCCACCAAGTCCGAGACGGCCACCTCCACGATCCTGCTCAGCATCGAGGACGGCCGGTACGCCCTGTACATGTCCTTCTACCTGCTGATCTGCGCCATCGGGCAGTTCGAGACGGTGCGGCTGTCGCTGCGCTTCACCAAGATGGCCAACCGCCAGTGGCTCGCGGTCGGCATGCGGACCGTCACCGTCGGCGCGAGCCTGATCCTCGTCTACTGCGTGACGCGCAGCATCCAGATCGCGGGCACCCGGCTCGACTTCGACGGCGCCGGCCTCGACCCCATCCAGTGGACGAGCGGCAGCATCGGAGCCCTCCTCCAGATCATCGGCTGGACCATCCCCTCCTGGGGCATCCGCGTCACCCGGGCCCGCGGCTGGATCCGCAGCTACCGCTCCTACCTCCGGCTGCGCCCGCTGTGGTGGGCCCTCTACCAGGCGTCCCCGGACATCGCGCTGGACCCGCCCCGCTCCATGCCCCGCGACCTCGTCCCGCCCCGGGACCCCCACTACAGCCTCTACCGGCGCGTCATCGAGATCCGCGACGGCCAGCTGATGCTCCGCACCTCCCTCTCCCTCGCGGACTTCGCCCGCGTCGCCCGCTCCCTGAACCTCCCCGAGGACCCCACCTCACCCCTCGGAGAGGCGCTCCAGGTGCGCGCCGTCCTCAGTCGGCCCGCCGACCAGCGCGCGGAACAGGCCGACGCGGCCGACATCCCCGTACGCCCGCCGTACGAGGACTTCCGCGAGGAGGTGGAGTGGCTGACGGAGGTCGCCGCCTCGTTCACCGCCCTCGGACAGCGCCGCGACGGGCCGGTCGACGCGGGTCTCCTGTCATGAGCGCCCCGGACCACCCCGAGCCCGGGCTCCCCGCCGACCGGGCCGGGGAGCCCGGCGCGCTGCACGCCGCGGCCCTGCGCACGGTCCGGCGCCTCGTCGCCCTGGACACCGAGCACGGCGCCACGGCCGCCGTACCCGCCGTACGGGAAGCCGTACGGAGCTTCCCGCAGCTGTCGGCCGAGCCCGGGAGCCTGCACGCCGAGGACGCGGACCGGCTCGCCGCCCTGGCCGAGCTCGCCGAGGTCATCGGCTGGATCCTGTTCGACGCCGGCCTGCACCCGCAGGCCCGCCGGATGAACGCGCGCGCCCTGGCGCTCGCCGGCCTGTGCGGAGACCGCTGGACGGCGCGCCTGGTGCTGCTCAACCACAGCATGCTCGAAGCCCACACCGGACGGCCGCGGGCCGCCCTGGAGTCCGCCGCGCAGGCCGTCGGACCGAAGCCGCTGCCCGCCCGGGTGAGCAGCCTCGTCCTGATCCGCCAGGCCCACGCGCTCGCCATGCTGGGCGCGAGCCGCGAACCCCTCGTGCTGATCGCCCGCGCCCAGAGCCGCTTCCTGGACGGCGTCTCGTACCGCGACCCGCACTGGGCCTGGTGGATCGACCAGAGCGAGCTCCTCGGCCACCGGGGCTGGGTCCACGCCCGGCTGGGCCGCTGGGACCGGGCCGTCCCCCTCCTGCACGCCGCGGCCACCGCTCCCGGACCGTCCTACCGGCACCTGTTCACCGCCGAGCTGCTGGCGGCCCTGGTGCGCGCCGGGGCCTGGACCGAGGCGGAGGACCTCATCGCGGACCTCGCGCCGCGGGCCGCCGGGATCGGCTCCGTACGGACCACCGGGACCCTGCGCCGCACCGCGCGGGGCCTGCGCCGCTCCGGGGCCGCACCGGGCCGCCTGAAGGACGCGGCCGTCTTCCTGCTGGAGTCCCTGCCCGCCTAGCCGGCGCGGACCGGACCCGCACCCCGAGCACCACCCCCGAGCGCCACCCCCCACCCCCTCCACGAACGACAGACAGGGACTGAAGACACATGCGATCCATCCGGATA
Source organism: Streptomyces sp. NPDC044704 (assembly GCF_056433525.1). Lineage (NCBI taxonomy): Bacteria > Bacillati > Actinomycetota > Actinomycetes > Kitasatosporales > Streptomycetaceae > Streptomyces > Streptomyces sp. NPDC044704. Next base: position 77,784 of record NZ_JBWKGY010000014.1, on the reverse strand, counting down.
TCGATGCCCGCCGCCGCCCTCTTCGCGGTGGGCGCGCTCCTGTTCGCCGTGGGGAGACCCGTGGCCGACGTCGCGTTCGACACGCGTGCCACCACGGCCGCCGCGGAGCAGCAGTCCGCCTCCCAGGTGGGCAGCCCCTTCATCTCCACGCACCTGTACTTCGGCACCGGCCGCCACAACGGCCACCCCCCGATCACCGACGCGGAGTTCATGAAGTTCGTGGCCGACGTGGTCACGCCCCGGTTCCCGTCCGGGCTGACCCTCCAGGAGGGCCGCGGCCAGTGGCGGGACAAGGAGGGCGACATCAACGGGGAGCGCTCCTACGAACTGACCGTCCTCTACCCCGTGAACGAGGCGCACCGGCGCAACATCGACATCGAGTACATCCGCCGCCTCTACTGCAAGACGTACGAGCTGGAGTCGGTCGGCCGCGCCGACGTCCGGGCGCAGGCCGACTTCTGATCCGCAGGGGGACCGCCCGGCCAGGGCGGGCGGTCCCCCGACCGTCCCCGCCCGCCCCCCGTCCCCGCGCGGCTCCGCCCCGACGCGCCGTTCCGAGCGCTCGGATAGGGTGAATCGGAAGGAATCAGGCCCCCCGGGGTGAGGTCGGTGCATTGGACACTTACCAGTCGACGAGCGAGGTGCCCGACCAGCCGACACCGGCGGTCGGATACGCCGGCGTACTCCGCGAGCTGCTGCCGATCGCCCTCTGGCGGGAGGACGCGGACGGCCTCGTCGTCGAATGGTCGCTGGCCGCCCAGGACCTGCTCGGACACCGTCCCGAGGACATCCTCGGCAGGCCCGGCACCGCCGTGCTCGTCCCCGAGGCCAACCAGGAGCTCGCCGACGACCTGACCCGCCGCGTCCAGGCCGGCGAGACCGTCGTCGGGACCCTGCCCGTCCGCCACCGCGACGGACACCGCGTGGCGATGGAGATGTGGATCGTCCCGGCCGCCGACCCGCAGGGCCGTACGGGCGCCCTCCTGATCGCCGTGGAGACCTCCGAGGTCCTGCACATGCGGGACTCCCTCGCCGCCCTCCAGAGCCTGTTCACCCAGTCCCCGATCGGCCTCGCCACCCTCGGCCCCGACCTGCGCTTCCTGCGGGTCAACGACGCGCTGGCCCGGATGAACGGCGTACCCGCCGCCGACCACCTCGGCAAGCGCCTCACCGAGGTCGTCCCCGGGGTCAACGCCGCCGCGCTGGAGGAGACCATGCGCAAGGTGCTGGAGTGCGGCAGCGCCGTCGTCGACGTCCGCCGCACCGGCCGCACCCCCGCCGACCCCGACCACGACCGGACCTGGTCCTGCTCCTACGCCCCGCTGCTCGACGGGAGCGGCCGCCGCCTCGGCCTCATCGCCTCCCTCATCGACATCACCGAGGGCCAGCGGGCCCAGCTGGAGGCCGAACGGGCCCGTACCCGCTTCGCCCTCCTCGCCGAGGCCGGCACGCGCATCGGGACGACCCTCGACCTGAACCAGACCGCCCGGGAGATCGTCGACATGCTGGTGCCGCAGCTCGCGGACTCGGCCGACGTACAGGTCCTGGAGGCGGCCCTCGACCCGGACGAGTCGGCGGCCTCCAACCACGGGGTGCTGCGGCGCCTCGCGGCGACCTTCCCCGACCCGGCGGCGCCCACCGCCCGCCTCGCGGCCGGCCAGACCTTCCAGGTCCCGTCCGGGACGGTGTACGAGCGGGTCGTCACCGAGGGCATCCCGATGAACCTGTACGCCTCCGACGTCCCGGCGCTGATCACCGACCCGCGCGCGCAGGCCCTGCGCGACTACCTCGCCACGCTCGGCTCGGCGCGGATGGTGCCGCTGGTGGCGCGCGGGAAGGTGCTGGGGGCCGTCGCGGTGACCCGCGTGCGCGGACGCGAGCCGTTCGACGCCCAGGACTGCGTCCTGATCGAGGATCTCGTCTCGCGCGCCGCCCTCAACATCGACAACGCCCGGATGTACACCAACCAGCGCCGGGCCGCCCTCACCCTCCAGCGCAGCCTCAGCAACAGCGCCCTCCCCGAGGTGGCGGGCCTCGAACTGACCGGCCGCTACCTGCCGGCCAGCGACCACGACGTGGGCGGCGACTGGTTCGACGTCATCCAGCTGCCGCGGGGCCGTACCGGTCTCGTCATCGGCGACGTGATGGGCCACGGCATCCACGCGGCCGCCGTCATGGGCCAGCTCCGCACGGCGGTACGGACCCTCGCCCGCGAGGACGTGCCGCCCGCCCGGCTGCTGCAATCCCTCGACGCGGTCGTCGCGGACCTCGGCGAGGACGAGATGGCCACCTGCGTGTACGCCGTCCACGACCCGGCGACCGGCGGCTGCGCCATCGCCCGCGCCGGGCACCCCCCGCCCGCCGTGGTCACCGCCGACGGGACGGTCACCTTCCTCGACGGGCCGCCCGGAACCCCGCTCGGCACGGGCGGCCGTGACTTCCGCACCGAGGAGGTGCCGCTGCCGCCGGGGAGCCTCCTCGCGCTGTACACGGACGGCCTGATCGAGGCCCGAGACCGGGACCTCGACGAGGGGATGGAGCGGCTCGGCCGGGCGCTGGAGCGGGCCGGGCAGCCGCTCGACGAGCTGTGCGAGGGGATCCTGGCCGAGCTGCTGCCCAGGGCCCCGGAGGACGACGTAGCGGTCCTCCTGGCCCGTACCCGGGCCGTCTGAGGCCCCCGGCGGGCCGTCCCGGCCCCTGCCCCGCCCGTCACCAGGCGAGGTCCTCCAGCGCGTCGATGTCCGGGGCGGGCGCCGCAGCGGGCTCGGGGCCGGCGGTCAGGGACAGCTCCGCCCAGATGACCTTCCCGCGGTCCGTGTAGCGGGTGCCCCACCGCTCGGCGTACTGGGCGACGAGGAACAGGCCGCGGCCGCCCTCGTCGGTCGTGGCCGCGTACCGCAGGTGGGGGGAGGTGCTGCTGCCGTCGGAGACCTCGCAGATCAGGTTCCGGTCGTACAGCAGGCGGACCCGGACGGGCGCCGATCCGTACCGGATGGCGTTGGTGATCAGCTCGCTGAGGACGAGTTCGGCGGTGAAGGAGATGTCCTCCAGCCCCCACGCGGCGAGCTGGGCGGCGCCCGCGTTCCGCACGCGGGACACCGCCGACGGATCCCCGGGCACCTCCCATTCGCAGATGCGGCCGGGATCCAGCCGCCGGGTGTCGGCGACCAGCAGGGCGATGTCGTCGCTCGGGGCCGGGAACAGCAGCGCGGCCAGGACGTCCGCGCAGGCCTGGTCGGGGCTGCGGCCGGGCCGCGACAGGGTCTCGCCCAACAGCACCAGCCCGGTGTCGAAGTCCCGGTCGCGGTCCTCCAGGAGGCCGTCCGTGAACAGGACGAGCCGGCTCCCCTCGGGCAGCCGCAGTCCCGTCGCCTCGAACGGCATGCCGCCCACCCCGAGGGGGAGCCCGGTCGGCAGTTCGGGGAACTCCACCCGCCCGTCGGCGTGCACCAGGGCCGGGCCGGGGTGGCCGGCGCTGGCGATCGTGCAGTTCCCGGAGACGGGGTCGTACACCGCGTACAGACAGGTGGCCCCGGTGATCCCGGCGGGCTCCTCCCCGACGTCGGCGACCTCCCCGGCTTCTGCGGCGTCCGCGCCCCGCACGGCACCGGGGCCGGCCCGGACGCCGCTCTCCAGCTGGTCGATCCGGTCGATCAGCTCGTCCAGGTGGCCCAGCAGCTCGTCGGGCGGCATGTCGAGGGTGGAGAAGTTGTGCACGGCCGTGCGCAGCCGGCCCATCGTCGCCGCCGCGTGCACCCCGTGCCCGACCACGTCCCCCACCACGAGCGCCACCCGCGCCCCGGGCAGGGGGATCACGTCGAACCAGTCGCCGCCCACCCCCGCCTTCGCCGGCAGGTACCGGAAGGCGACGTCCACGGCGCTCAGGTCGGGCAGCACGCGGGGCAGCAGGCTGCGCTGGAGGGTCACGGCGGTGGCGTGCTCGCGGGTGTAGCGGCGGGCGTTGTCGATGGAGACGGCCGCCCGTGCCCCCAGCTCCTCCGCGAAGGACAGGTCCTCCTCGTCGAAGGCCTCCGGGGTGTCGGCGGCCCGCCAGAAGTTCGCCATGCCCAGCACCACGCCCCGGGCCTGGAGCGGTACGGAGATCAGGGAGTGCAGCCCGTAGTCGAGGGCCACCCGGGTACCGGCGGCGTCCTGGGCCCGCCAGCCCATCGCGGCGTTCAGGTCGGCGGCGAGCACCGCGTGCCCGGCGTCCAGGGCCGCGGCCATCGGAGCCGTCGGGACGGCGAACCGGATCACGTCGCCGACGGGCTGGAGCGGCTGGTCGCCGCGCACCCCGGACATCGCCGCCCGGCGCATCTCGGTGTGCGCGCCGGCCGTCCGGGAGGGCTCCTCCCCGCGCAGCACCGGCTCCAGCAGCTCGACGGTGACGAAGTCCGCGAATCGCGGTACGGCCACCTCCGAGAGCTCCTCGGCGGTGCGCACCACGTCCAGGGTGGTGCCGATCCGCACCCCGGCGTCGTAGAGCATCTGGAGCCGTTCCCGGGCCACCTCGGCGCGTCCGGAGAGCGCGGCGAGCTCGGTGGAGTCGCGCAGGGTCATGACGCTGCCGGAGGGCCGGCCGGCGAAGGTCTCGGTGGGGCGCACGTTCACCGCGAGGAGCCGGTCGCCCGCCAGGTGGACCTCGTCCGTGACGACCCGCCCGGAGAGCAGCATCTCCGCGGTGCGCGGGTCGAGGCCCAGCTCGTTCACGTGGCGCTGTTCGGCGTCGGCGGGCAGGTCCAGGAGGCGGCGGGCCTCGTCGTTGGCGAGCAGCAGCCGGTCGTGGGCGTCGACGATCAGGACGCCCTCGCGCACGGCGTGGAGGACCGCTTCGTGGTGTTCGTTCATCCGGGCCATCTCGACGGCGCCCAGGCCGCGGGTCTGGCGCCGCAGCCGCCGGCTGACCAGCGCGGCGCCGCCGGTGCCGAGGAGCACGGCGCCCGCCGCGGCGCCGAGCAGCAGCGGCAGCTGGCCCTCGACCACGTCCCCCACGTTCTGGATCTCGATGCCGGTGGAGACCAGGCCGACGACGGCGCCGGACTCGTCCCGTACGGGGACCACCGCGCGGACGGCGTCGCTGGGCTCGCCCAGGAACACCTCGGTGAAGGACTGTCCGGCCGCGGCGCGGCTCAGGTCGCCGGTGGCCTTCCGGCCGATCAGCTCCGGCCGGGAGTCGGTGTAGCGGACCCCGTCGAGGGTCATGACGGCGACGAAGTCCACCCCGGAGGCCTTGCGGGCGCCCTCGGCCAGCGGCAGGAGCGCGAGCGTCGGGTCCGGTGACCGCAGGGCGGCGGGCAGGCCGGGGGCGTGGGCGAAGGCCTCGGCGGCGGCCAGGGAGCGGTGCCGGGCGTCCTGCCGGCTGTCGTAGCGGGCCTGGAAGACGAGGGCCAGCGTGCCCGCGGTGATCAGCACCATGACGATGACCGCCATCAGCGCGAACACCTGACCGGCGAGGGTGCCGGGCGCGAGGGAGAGGCGCGCGAGCAGGCCTGCCGGCCGCGCTTCCCCGTGTCGACCCGAACGTCCGGTCATGAGCCCTTTCTAACACTGTCGCCGCGTCCGGGTGTGGTGGCCGCCGCCGCCCGGTACGCGCGCGGGCTCTGGCCGACGTGGGTCCCGAAGTGCTGGCGGAAGGTGACCTCGCTGGCGAACCCGGTCCGCCGGGCCACTTCCGGGACCGGGTGGTCGGTGCGTTCCAGGAGTTTGCGGGCCTCGTCCAGACGGCGGCCGAGCAGCCAGCGGTGCGGGGTGGTGCCGGTCGCCGCGGTGAAGTGCCGGGCGAAGGAGCGGGGCGACATGCCGGCCCAGCGGGCCAGGGTGGCCACGTCCAGCGGCTCGTGGAGCCGGCGCAGCGCCTGCTCCCGTACGGCCGCCAGGGCCTCGGCGGTCCGGTCCGCCGCCGGAGTGGGCCGGTCCAGGTACTGGGCGTGGTCTCCGGTGCGGAAGGGGCCGGTCACCATCGACCGGGCGATCGTCGCCGCGGCCTCCGCCCCGTGGGCCTCCCGCACGAGGTGCAGGCACAGGTCGATCCCGGAGGCGACCCCGGCCGAGGTCCACAGGCCGTCGTCCTCGACGAACAGCGGGGCCTCCTCGACGAGCACCCCGGGGTAGCGGGCCGCGAGCTGCGGGGCGAGCCACCAGTGGGTCACCGCCCGGCGGCCCTCCAGCAGCCCCGCCTCGGCGAGGACGAAGGCCCCGGCGCACAGGGCGGCCACCGGCACGCCCCGGGCGTGCGCGGCCCGCAGCGCGGCGAGGACCGGCTCGGGCGTGGGGTCGGCGGGCTCGGCCAGGGCGGGCACGACGATCAGGTCGGCGCTGCCGAGCCAGTCGAGCCCGCGGTCGGGGGTGAGGGTGAGCCCGCCGGGCAGGTCGATCGGGCCGGTGTCCAGCGCGCACCGGCGCAGCTCGAAGGGGGGCACCCCGGCCCGGCTGCGGTCCGGTCCCCAGACCTCGGTGATGACGGCGAGGTCGAAGCTGCGGATCCCGGGCTGGGCGACGATCGCGACGCGCTCCATGGGGCCACTGTGCCAGACGGGACGGCGGCCATGCTGCCAGTCTGGCAGGATCCCATCGATCGGGGTCCCGGGAGCCCCTGGGACGGGACCGGCGCCGGGCACAGGATGGAGCCATGACCGACACCGAGAACGCCCCGCACCTCGCCGCCGACAGCGCCCTGATCGTCATCGACGTCCAGAAGGGCTTCGACGACGCCTCCTTCTGGGGCCCGCGCAACAACCCGGCCGCCGAGGACAACATCGCCGCCCTCATGGACGCCTGGCAGGCCTCCGGCCGCCCGGTGGTCCTCGTACGGCACGCCTCGCGTCCCGGCTCCGTCCTCGCCCCGGACCAGCCCGGATACGCCTTCAAGGACCTCGTGGAGGAGCGCCGCCACGAGTCCCTGCTCGTCACCAAGACCGTGAACTCCGCCTTCTACGGAACCCCCGACCTGGCCGGCTGGCTCACCTCGCGGGGCATCGGCCAGGTGGTCGTCGCCGGGATCCAGACCAACATGTGCGTCGAGACCACGGCCCGGATGGCGGGCAACCTCGGCTACGAGGTCCTCGTGCCGCTGGACGCCACCCACACCTTCGACCTCGCCGGTCCGGAGGGGCTCTCCCTGACCGCCGACGAACTCGCCACCGCCACCGCGGTCAACCTCCAGGGCGGCGGCTTCGCCCGCGTGGTGACCACGGCTCAGCTGCTCTCCGCCGCCCCGGCCGCCCAGCTCACCGCGTAGAACCGCAGCCGCCCGTCCTCCCGGACGAGCCGCATCCCGGCGGCGGCCATGACGCGCTGCGAGGCGGTGTTCTCCACCGCCGTGTCGCCCTCCACCGCGGACGCCCCGTGCCGCCGGGCGTGTTCCAGCAGCGCGCGCAGGGCCTCGGCGGCGTACCCGTGGCCGCGCGCCCCGGGGACCAGCCCGTAGCCGACGGTCACCCGGCCCCGGGCGTCGGCGGGCCCGTGGAAGCCGGCGCCGCCGACCGCCAGGCCGTCCCCGCGCAGCCGGATCTCGTACGCGCCGAACGGCGGCGGGCCGCCCGCCCCGGCGAGGACCCGCAGGTGGCGCTCGGCGCCCGCCCGGTCGGCGGCGTCCGGATACCCCGGTCCCCACCGGTCACCCGGCCCGGGGACGCCGGACAGGAGGCGCAGGGCCCCCTCCCGGTCGAGGGGTACGAGCAGCAGGCGCGGTGTCGTCAGGGCGTCCATGGCACCCAAGGAACACCGCCCGGGGCACCCGGCGCACCCGGATTTCCGGTCCGGGAGTACCCCCGAAGGGGTACGGGCCCGCACCCCCGAAGGGGTACGGGCCCGCGGCCGTGCGTCAGGCCGCCGTCACAGGACGTCGGCGGCGATGTTCTCCGCGACCCGCTCCAGCAGGGGACCGGCGTTCGGGATGGACTTCGCCGGGTCGGGCTCCAGGTCGCTCAGCGGGTACGCCTTGCGGATCCCGGCGGCCTCCAGGGCCTCCTGGGTCAGCAGCAGGCGGCCGCAGACCGCCACGACCGGCTTGCCCGCCGCGCGCGCCGCGGCCGCGACGCCCGCCGGGGCCTTGCCGTGCAGGGTCTGCTCGTCGAGGGAGCCCTCGCCGGTGATGACCAGCGTGGCCCGCTCCAGCGCCGGGGCGAAGCCCAGCACCTCCAGCATCAGCTCGATCCCGGGACGGAACGTCGCACCGAGCAGGAGCGCCCCGTAGCCGATGCCGCCGGCGCCGCCCGCGCCCGGCAGCACCGCGCACTCGGCGGCCTTCGGACCGATCGACTTCTCCAGCACCACCGCGAAGTGCGCCAGCGCCGCGTCGAGGGCCGCCACGTCCTCGGGCGACGCCCCCTTCTGCGGGCCGTACACCGCGGCGCAGCCCTTGGGGCCCGTCAGCGGGTTGTCGACGTCGCTCGCCAGGACGAACTCGACCCCGGCGAAGCGGGGGTCGATCCCGGACAGGTCCGCCGAGGCCAGAGCGGCCAGCGCGCCGCCGCCCGGGCCGACCGGTTCGCCGTTCGCGTCCAGGAACACCGCGCCCAGCGCCGCCAGCATGCCCGCGCCGCCGTCGGTGGTGGCGCTGCCGCCCACGCCGAAGACGATCGAGCGGGCGCCCGCGTCCAGGGCGGCCTTCAGCAGCTCACCCGAGCCGTACGTGGTGGCCGTCAGCGCGGCGAAGGTGCCGGCGGGCAGCAGCTGGAGGCCGGAGGCCTCCGCCATCTCGACCACGGCGGTACCGTCGCGCAGTGCGAAAGCGGCCGTGACCTGGTCGCCGAGGGGTCCGGTGACCCGTACCTCCCGGCGTTCGAAACCGGCCGCCACAGCGGCCGCGACCGTACCGTCGCCGCCGTCCGCGACGGGGAGGGTCTCGATCTCCACGCCCGGTACGGCCTTGCGGAGCCCGGCCGTCACCCGCTCCGCGACCTGAACGGCCGTGAGCGAGCCCTTGAATTTGTCCGCGGCGATGAGCACGCGCGCGGTCTCAGTTACTGCTCCGTCCGTCACCTTGCTAATCCCTTGCTATCGAACAGTGCAGTCGCGCCCCCATGAGCCTATCCGGAGGATCCTCCTATGCCCATGGGTGGCCTGGGCCACATGCGGCGCGCCATGCCCCTAAATACGGATATACGCCTGCATAGTGTGGCCGCATGAGCACGGATTCACTGGAACAGTCACGTCCGGATACTCCAGGTGGGGGATCCGGCGGGCCCGCGGACGGCACTCCCGACCGCAGTGTCGTGACCATCGGCGTGATCGCCGTGCTGGCCGTCGTCGCCTGGGCCGCGCTGGGCAAGGACTCCTTCGACAGCACCTCCGCCACCGCCCTCGGCTGGGTGCTGAACAACTTCGCCTGGCTGTTCGTGATCGCCGCCGACGTGTTCCTCGTCATGTGCGTCGTCCTCGCCGTCAGCCGCTTCGGGCGGATCCGGCTCGGCGCCGACGGTTCCGAACCCGAGTTCACGAACCTCGCGTGGATCGCGATGATGTTCAGCGCGGGCATGGGCATCGGCCTGATGTTCTACGGCGTCGGCGAGCCGCTCACCCACTACCTGAACCCGCCCCCGGCCTCCGGCGCGGCACCCGGCACCGGCGCCGCCGCCCTCGCGGCCATGGAGTACTCCTTCTTCCACTGGACGCTCACCCCCTGGGCCATCTACGGCATCGCCGGTCTCGCCCTCGCCTACGCGACCTTCCGCAAGGGCCGCGGCAACCGCCTCAGCTCCGCCTTCGTCCCGCTGATGGGCCAGGAGCGGGCCGACGGGTGGGCCGGCAAGGCCATCGACCTGCTCGCCGTCTTCGCCACCGTCTTCGGCACCGCGACCAGCCTCGGCCTCGGCGCGCTCCAGGTGTCCAAGGGCCTCAACATCACCACCGGCGTCGAGGACTCCACCACCGTCGAGCTGATCATCATCGCCTCGCTGTCGGCCGCCTTCGTGCTCTCCGCGTTCTCCGGCCTGCACAAGGGCGTCAAATGGCTGAGCACCATCAACCTCGTGCTCGCCGCCGTCCTGATGCTCTTCGTCTTCCTCCTCGGCCCCACCGTCTACATCCTGGACGTCATCCCCTCCAGCGTCGGCGGCTACCTGGACGAACTGCTGCCCATGGCCAGCCGCACCGGCGCCTTCACCGACAGCGCCTGGCTCGGCGCCTGGACCATCTTCTACTGGGCCTGGTGGCTCTCCTGGGCCCCCTTCGTCGGCACCTTCATCGCCAGGATCTCCCGCGGCCGCACCATCCGGGAGTTCCTCGTCGGCGTCCTGCTGGTCCCCAGCGGCGCCACCGTCGTCTGGTTCTGCGTCATGGGCGGCACCGCCATCCGCCTGCAGTCCACCGGCGCCGCCGACCTCGCGACGAAGCTCAAGGAGGGCACCGAGGCCTCGCTCTTCGCGATGCTCGACGCGCTGCCGCTCGGCACCGCCACCTCCTGGGTGGCGATGGTCCTGGTCATGACGTACTTCGTCACCAGCGCCGACTCGGCCTCACTCGTCATGGGCTCGCTGACCAGCCGGGGCTCGCTCAACCCGCCCACCTGGCTCGTCGTCACCTGGGGCGTCCTCATGGCCGCCGTGGCCGCGGTGCTCCTCGTCGCGGGCGGCCTGAAGTCCCTCCAGACCGCGACCATCCTGGTCGCCCTGCCCTTCGTGCTCGTCATGCTGCTGCTGTGCTGGGCCCTGGTGAAGGAGCTGCGCGAGGACCCCGGCGCGGGGCCCGCCCGCCACCACGCGCTCCACGGGCTGCGGGACGCCGTCAAGGCCATGGTCGGCGACGCCGTCACCGGACAGGGGCCGGCCCGCCACCCCCGGCTGCGGCGCGTCGCCGAGTCCAGGGGGCGCGACCGGGAGGACGGCGGTACCCCCCAGGCGTGATCGCGCGGGACTGCCCTGCGGGAAGCCCGGGGAGGCTGGGTAGGGTGGCGCCGTGACCACCACCGATGACTACGCCACCTACATCGCGAGCCTGCCCCGGGTGCTGGCCGGCGCGGCCGCCCTCTTCCGGGACGCCGAGGGCCGGGTCCTGCTCGTCGAGCCCAACTACCGTGAGGGCTGGGCGCTGCCGGGCGGCACCATCGAGTCGGACCTGGGGGAGTCCCCCCGGACGGCGGCCCGCCGCGAGAGCGCCGAGGAGATCGGCGTCGACGTCCCCCTCGGCCGGCTCCTCGCCGTCGACTGGTCCCTGGGCGAGGGCCGCCCGCCGCTGGCCGCCTACCTCTACGACGGCGGCGTGCTCGACGCCGAGCAGCTCGCCGGCATCAGGCTCCAGGAAGAGGAACTGCTCTCCTGGAAGCTGGTCGCACCCGCCGAACTGACCACGTACCTCCTCGGTTCGCTCGGCCGCCGGACGCAAGAGGCCGTCCGCGTCCTGGAGTCGGGCGAGGGCACCGTGGAACTGGAGAACGGCCGCCGCCCCGCGGCGTAGCAGCACCCGGCAGGTCTTGGAGTTACCCGGCGCCGACGCGAGCAGGACAGAATCAGCAGATGATCACGATGTACGCCTGGCCGAGCACGGCCGACGGGCCCGACGCCCTCCCCATGGTCCACTTCACCACCGACCAGCAGGCCGGTGACGAGGTCACCGAAGACGGCTCGCCCGTCTGGCTGTTCGACACCGCGATACGCGAGGGCGGCTGGTCCCCCTTCGAGGACTTCGAGGGCTGGTCCGCGCCCGCCGAGGGATGGCAGGCCTTCTACCGCCGCGAGGACGACCTCCTCGCCGTCACCGGGCCCGCCTCCTGCGAAGGCTGGTACCAGGGCCGTCTCGGCGCCGACCCCGCCTGGGTGGAGGCCGCCGCCGCCCAGCAGGGCGTCGTGCTCCTCGCCGCCCCCGTCCAGCACCCCGACCTCTACGCCTACGCCGTGGAAGCGGGCGCCGGCTTCGCCCTCCTCGTCCCCCTCACGGTGATCTGACCTACCGTCCGGCCCCCTCGAACTCCAGCAGCCGCACCTTGCGCTCGATGCCGCCGCCGTAGCCCGTCATGCCGCCCGAGGCGCCGATCACGCGGTGGCAGGGCACGATGATGCCGACCGGGTTCTTCCCGTTGGCCAGGCCCACCGCGCGCGAGGCGTTCGGCTTGCCCAGCTCCGCCGCGAGCCGCCCGTACGACCAGGTCTCGCCGTACGGGATCCGTACGAGCTGCTCCCAGACGCTGCGCTGGAACGCGGTGCCCTCCAGCCGGACCGGGACGGTGAACTCCTTCAGCTCGCCGGCGAAGTACGCGCTCAGCTGGCGCCGCACCTCGGGGAAGGGCTCCTCGCCGTCCGCGACCCGCTCGCCGAAGGTCTCCTCGGCCGGGCGGTGCCGCTGGCCGGTCATGTACAGGCCGCTGAGGATCCCGTCGGTGGCGACCAGCGTCAGCGGGCCGTAGGGGCTGTCGACGACGGTGTGCTGCTTGCTGCTCATGGCTGTGCTCCTCAGACGGGCAGGTGGTTGACGGCGTGGGCCTCGGTGGCCCACAGGTACTGGACGGCGTAGGCCCGCCACGGCCGCCACAGCGCCGCCCGGGACGTCAGCGCGGCCGGAGTGGACGGCAGCCCGAGTCCCCGGGCCGCCCGCCGCACCCCCAGGTCGGACGGCAGGAACGCGTCCGGGTCGCCCAGTGCCCGCATCGCGATGATCTCGGTGGTCCACGGCCCGAACCCGGGCAGGGCGTTCAGCTGGGCCCGGGCGGCCTCCCAGTCGCTGTCGATGCCGAGCGGCAGCGAGCCGTCCGCCAGGGCCGCGACCAGCGTGGTGAGCGTCGTCCGGCGGCTGCGCGGCATCGACAGCGCCTCCGGGTCGAGGGCGGCCAGGGCCTCGGGGGACGGGAACAGGTGCGTCAGCCCGCCGTGCGGGTCCTGTACGGGCTCCCCGTACGCGGTCACCAGCCGGGCCGCGTGCGTCCGCGCCGCGGCGGTGGACACCTGCTGGCCGAGCACCGCCCGTACGGCGAACTCCGCCGCGTCGACCGTACGCGGCACCCGGCGCCCGGGTGCCTTGTCCACCAGCGGGGCCAGCAGCGGGTCGGCGCGCAGCTGCCCGTCCACGGCCTCCGGGTCGGCGTCCAGGTCGAGCATCCACCGGCAGCGGCTGATCGCGATGGTCAGGTCCCGCAGGTCGGTCAGGGCCAGCCGGCAGGCGATGTGGTCGGGCCCGGGGGCCAGGGCCACCACCCCCGTGCCGTACGGGAGCCGCAGGGTGCGCCGGTAGGCGCCGTCGCGCCACTCCTCGACCCCGGGCACGGCGGTCGCGGCGAGGTGCCCGAAGAGGTTGTCCGGGTTGAGCGGAGCCCGGTACGGCAGGCGCAGGCTGATCGTCCCCGGGATCCGCGGCTGGTCCTCCCTGCGCCCCGCGGCCCGGCCGGCCCGGAAGCGCAGCTCGCTGGGGGAGAGCGCGAAGACCTCCCGGACGGTGTCGTTGAAGGTGCGGATCGAGGAGAACCCGGAGGCGAAGGCGACGTCGCCCATCGGCAGCTCGGAGGTTTCGATCAGCAGCCGGGCCGTCTGCGCCCGCTGCGCCCGGGCCAGGGCCAGGGGACCGGCCCCTAGCTCGGCCAGGAGCTGGCGCTCCACCTGCCGGGTCGAGTAGCCGAGCCGGGTGGCGAGGCCGGGTACGCCCTCGCGGTCGACGACGCCGTCCTGGATCAGCCGTACGGCCCGGGCGACGGAGTCGGCGCGGGCGTTCCACTCGGGGGAGCCGGGGCTGGTGTCGGGGCGGCAGCGCTTGCAGGCCCGGTAGCCGGCCTGCTGGCAGGCGGCGGCGCTGGGCAGGAAGCTCATGTTCTGCACCTTGGGCGGTACGGCCGGGCAGCTGGGCCGGCAGTAGATCCCCGTGGTGCGGACGGCGGTGAAGAACCAGCCGTCGAAGCGGGCGTCCTTCGACTGCACGGCCCGCACGCAGCGGTCGGTATCGGTGTACATGGCTCCAGGATCCCGATCCCGGACCCTCCGGGCTGGCGGTTTTCCGACATCAAGGCTATCCCGCCGGGGCCCGGACGGGCGGCCCTCGCCCGGGGCCCGGCAGGCCCCGGGACGCGCGAAGGCCCCGGGGCCAAGGGCACCCGGGGCCTTCGTCGTGTCGCGTCGAGCGGCCGCGCTACGGGAGCTGCGCCGCCCGTGCCTCGCGCCGGTTGTGCCGGAAGGTGTTGGCCCTCCGGGTCGTCGCGAACAGCGGGATCGTCGCGGCCAGCGCGATCTGGAGCGCGCAGCCGGCCTGGAGCAGTACCTCGCCGCCCGGGGCGTCGAACGCCCAGGCCGCCAGGAGACCCATCGCCCCGACGATCCAGCTGAGCATCGCCGCCGCGAGGATGCCCCGCGGCTTCGGGTACTCGACCCGGCTCACCATGAGCCAGGCCACACCGATGATCGCGAGGAGCGTCGGGATGAACGGCAGCTCCAGCAGCACGACCGAGACGACCGTGAGCGCGCCGAAGGGGCTCGGCATGCCCTGGAACATGCCGTCCTTCATCGTCACGCAGCTGAATCTCGCCAGCCTGAGCACCACGGCCAGCAGCACCACGATCGCGGCCAGCGCGGACATCTTCTGGTGCGCGTCGTCGGCGACCATGCCGTAGACGAGCACGAAGTACGCGGGCGCCAGACCGAAGCTGATCAGGTCGGACAGGTTGTCCAGCTCGGCGCCCATCGGCGAGCTGCGCAGCTTGCGGGCCACGATGCCGTCGAAGAGGTCGAAGACCGCGGCGAGCAGCATCAGTATCACTGCCGTCGCGGCGCTGTGCCGGGCCATGCCCGACTCTCCGCTGCCGGTGAGGTGCGGGATGAGGATTCCGGTGGTGGTGAAGTACACCGCCATGAATCCGCAGGTCGCGTTGCCGAGGGTGAGGGTGTCCGCTATCGACAGCCGCAGCGAGAGCGGCATGTCGTCCTCGGCGGACTCCTCCTCGGCCGACTCCGGCACCCAGCCGGTGGCGGGAGTCTCAGGGTCAGTCACGGTCAATTCGGGTCACCCCCGCGGTGGTGGCCTGACCGACCTCGACCGCGACCTCGACGCCCTCGGGGAGGTAGATGTCGACGCGCGAGCCGAAACGGATCAGACCGATGCGTTCGCCCTGCTCCACCTTGGTGCCGGCCGGCAGGTACGGGACGATGCGCCGGGCGACGGCGCCGGCGATCTGCACCATTTCGATGTCGCCCAGTTCGGTGTCGAAGTGCCAGACAACGCGCTCGTTGTTCTCGCTCTCCTTGTTGAACGCCGGGACGAACCCGCCGGGGACGTGCTCCACGGACGTGACCGTGCCCGCGAGGGGCGCGCGGTTGACGTGGACGTTCAGCGGGCTCATGAAGATCGCGACGCGGGTCCGCCCGTCCTTCCACGGCATGATGCTCTGCACCACACCGTCGGCGGGCGAGATGACGCGGCCCTGCGTGATCTCACGCTCGGGGTCGCGGAAGAACCACAGCATGCCCGCCGCGAGCGCGGTGGCGGGCACGGCCGCCGCGGCCCAGCGTCCGGACTTGCGGGCCCGGGTCAGGCTGAGCGCCGCGGTGGCGACGGTCGGCAGAAGCCACGGCGATGCTCCGCGAGCGATACGTCCACCGAGGAGGCCGACGCGAGGTGCAGAGGTTTGGCTGTGGGGCATGGATGACCTTCGTAGCGGGTGATTGCCGCGCCGTAAACGGGGGGACGGGACGGCGGCTTTACTGGAATGCTATCGGTTGCGCGCAACAACTGGGCAAGCCAGAAGCCGAGTCGATGGCCGCCGTCCAGTCACTGGCTGTGATCCCGTCGCGAAGGATCGTTGGATGATCCGCCGCAAAAGGGACTTTCAGCCCTGGAGCCGGTACTCCTCGAGCAGGCGTCGCCCGATGATCATTTTCTGGATCTCGGCGGTACCTTCACCGATCAGCAGCATCGGAGCCTCCCGGTAGAGGCGCTCGATCTCGTACTCCTTCGAGAACCCGTAGCCGCCATGGATACGGAAGGCGTCCTCGACGACCTCCTTGCAGTATTCGGAGGCGAGGTACTTCGCCATCCCTGCTTCGAGGTCGTTTCGTTCCCCGGAGTCCTTTTTGCGTGCTGCATTGACCATCATCGCATGGGCGGCTTCGACCTTGGTAGCCATCTCGGCCAGCTTGAACTGGATGGCCTGGTGCTCAGCGATCGCCTTGCCGAAAGTGTGACGTTGCTGGGCATAGGAGACACCCAGCTCGAACGCACGCTGTGCGACGCCACAGCCACGTGCCGCCACGTTCACCCGGCCGACCTCGACGCCGTCCATCATTTGGTAAAACCCTCGGCCGGTCTGGCCTCCGAGCACACGATTGGCCGGAATGCGCAGTCCGTCCATGATGAGCTCGGTCGTGTCGACACCCTTGTAGCCCATCTTGTCGATCTTGCCGGGGATGGTCAGGCCCGGACGGACCTCACCGAAGCCCGGCTCCTTCTCGACGAGGAACGTGGTCATCGACTTGTGGGGGGCCGTGCCCTCGGGGTGTCCTTCGTCACTTCGGACCAGAACGGCCACCAGCGTCGAGGTCCCGCCGTTCGTCAGCCACATCTTCTGGCCGTTCAGGACGTACTCGTCACCGTCCTTTACCGCCTTGGACGTGATGGCCGACACATCGGAGCCCAGGGCCGGCTCGGACATCGAGAACGCGCCGCGCACCTCGCCCAGCGCCATCCGGGGCAGGAAGTGGTCCTTCTGCTCCTGGGTGCCGTGCTGCTTGAGCATGTACGCCACGATGAAGTGGGTGTTGATGATGCCCGAGACGGACATCCAGCCCCGCGCTATCTCCTCCACGCACAGCGCGTAGGTGAGGAGCGACTCACCCAGGCCGCCGTACTCCTCGGGGATCATCAGGCCGAAGAGGCCGAGCTCCTTGAGGCCGTCGACGATGTCCTGCGGGTACTCGTCGCGGTGCTCCAGCTGGGTCGCGACCGGGATGATCTCCTTGTCGACGAACTCCCGGACGGTCTTCAGGATCTCCCGCTGGACGTCCGTCAGCCCGGCGGTCTGGGCGAGTCGGGCCATGGCTACTTCCCCTGTTCCTTCAGCGTGGGGCGGCCGGGCTGCTCGCCGCCGCGCTCCTTGATGTACGTCTCGGTCGGGACCATCACCTTGCGCCGGAAGACGCAGACGAGGGTGCCGTCCTGCTTGTAGCCCTTCGTCTCCACGTAGACGATGCCGCGGTCGTCCTTCGACTTCGACGGGGTCTTGTCGAGGACCGTGGTCTCGCCGTAGAGCGTGTCGCCGTGGAAGGTCGGCGCCACGTGCCGCAGCGACTCGATCTCCAGGTTGGCGATGGCCTTCCCGGAGACGTCCGGCACGGACATGCCCAGCAGCAGCGAGTAGATGTAGTTGCCCACCACCACGTTCTTGCCGAAGTCCGTGGTGTTCTCGGCGTAGTTGCTGTCCATGTGGAGCGGGTGGTGGTTCATGGTCAGCAGACAGAAGAGGTGGTCGTCGTACTCCGTGACCGTCTTCCCGGGCCAGTGCTTGTAGACCGCCCCGACCTCGAACTCTTCGTACGTGCGTCCGAACTGCATGGCCCTACGCCTCCGGGATCTCGAACTTGCTGGTGCGCTGCATGCCGGCCGCGCGGCCCTTGCCCGCGATGACCAGCGCCATCTTGCGGCTCGCCTCGTCGATCATCTCGTCACCGAGCATCGCGGAGCCCTTCTTGCCGCCGGCCTCGGAGGTGCACCAGTCGTACGCGTCGAGGATCAGCTCGGCGTGGTCGTAGTCCTCCTGCGAGGGGGAGAAGACCTCGTTGGCGGCGTCGACCTGACCGGGGTGCAGCACCCACTTGCCGTCGAAGCCGAGGGCCGCGGCGCGCCCGGCCACCTCGCGGTAGCCGTCCACGTTCTTGATCTGGAGGAAGGGGCCGTCGATCGCCTGGAGGTCGTGCGTACGGGCCGCCATCAGGATGCGCATCAGGATGTAGTGGTAGGCGTCGGCGCCGTAACCGGGCGGCTGCATGCCCACGACCAGGGACTTCATGTTGATCGAGGCCATGAAGTCGGCCGGGCCGAAGATGATGGTCTCCAGGCGCGGGGAGGCGCCCGCGATGGCGTCGACGTTCACCAGGCCCTTGGCGTTCTCGATCTGCGCCTCGATGCCGATTTTGCCGACCTCGAAGCCCATGGTCTTCTCGATCTGGGTGAGCAGGAGGTCGAGCGCCACGATCTGCTGGGCGTCCTGGACCTTCGGGAGCATGATGCAGTCGAGGTTCTGGCCGGCGCCCTCGACGACCGTGATGACGTCGCGGTAGGTCCAGTGGGTGGTCCAGTCGTTGACGCGCACGACGCGGGTCTTGCCGGTCCAGTCGCCGTTGTTCAGCGCGTCCACGATGGTGTGGCGGGCGCCTTCCTTGGCGAGCGGGGCGCAGGCGTCCTCCAGGTCCAGGAAGACCTGGTCGGCGGGCAGGCCCTGGGCCTTCTCCAGGAAGCGCGGGTTCGAACCCGGCACCGCGAGGCAGGAGCGGCGCGGCCGCAGCCGGTTCACCGGGGAAGAGGGCGTGGTCATGCGGGGACCTCCGTGCTTTCGAGAGAGCTGAGCTTGTTGGCCTTGCGGATCTCGTCGACGATACGGCCGATGATCTCCGTGATGCCGAAGTCCTTCGGCGTGAACACGGCGGCGACGCCGGCCGCCTTCAGTGTCACCGCGTCGGCATTCGGAATGATGCCGCCCACGATGACGGGGATGTCGCCCGCCCCCGCCAGACGCAGCCGTTCCAGCACGTCGGGGACGAGCGCGCAGTGCGAACCGGACAGGATGGACAGTCCCACGCAGTGCACGTCCTCGGCCAGCGCCGCGGAGGAGATCTCCTCGGGCGTCAGCCGGATGCCCTGGTAGACCACCTCGAAGCCCGCGTCACGGGCCCGGACGGCGATCTGCTCGGCGCCGTTGGAGTGGCCGTCCAGACCGGGCTTGCCGACCAGCAGCCGCAGCCGGCCGGAGCCCAGCTCCTCGGCCGTACGGGCGACCTTCTCGCGGACGAGGGCCATCGGCGTGCCCTCCTCGGCGGTGACCGCGACCGGGGCCGAGGACACGCCCGTCGGGGCGCGGAACTCGCCGAACACCTCGCGCAGGGCGCTCGCCCACTCGCCGGTGGTGACACCGGCCCGGGCGCACTCCAGGGTGGCTTCCATCAGGTTCTCGGTGCCCGCCGCGGCCTCCTTGAGGCGGTCCAGGGCCTGCCGGGTGGTCGGGAAGACGAACGGGTCGCCGTTGCCCTGCCGCTCCGAGGACTCCTCCCGCTCGGCCCGCCAGCGCACGATCCGCTCGACCGTCAGCGCCTCCACCGCGCCGTCGACCGTCATGATGGCGCCGTCCAGGTCGGCGGTGAGCGGGTTCTCCTCCGTCTGCTGGAAGCAGTTCACGCCGACGATCTTGTCCTCGCCGGCCTCGATCCGGGCCCGCCGCTCGGCGTGCGAGGAGACCAGCTGCGACTTCAGGTAGCCGGACTCGACGGCGGCCATCGCGCCGCCCATCTCCTGGATCCGGTCGATCTCGGCCAGGCACTCGGTCACCAGGGACTCGACCTTGGCCTCGATGACGTGCGAGCCCGCGAAGATGTCCTCGTACTCCAGCAGGTCGCTCTCGTGCGCCAGGACCTGCTGGATGCGCAGCGACCACTGCTGGTCCCAGGGCCGGGGCAGGCCCAGCGCCTCGTTCCAGGCGGGAAGCTGCACGGCGCGGGCGCGGGCGTCCTTGGAGAGGGTGACGGCCAGCATCTCCAGCACGATGCGCTGGACGTTGTTCTCGGGCTGCGCCTCGGTCAGGCCCAGGGAGTTGACCTGGACGCCGTAGCGGAAGCGCCGCTGCTTCTCGTTCTCGATGCCGTAGCGCTCGCGGGTGACCTTGTCCCAGATGCGGCCGAAGGCGCGCATCTTGCACATCTCCTCGATGAAGCGGACGCCCGCGTTCACGAAGAAGGAGATCCGGGCGACGACCTCGCCGAAGCGCTCCTCGGGCACCTGCCCGGAGTCGCGCACCGAGTCCAGGACGGCGATCGCGGTGGACATCGCGTACGAGATCTCCTGGACCGGGGTGGCCCCGGCCTCCTGGAGGTGGTACGAGCAGATGTTGATCGGGTTCCACTTGGGGATGTGGTTGACCGTGTACGCGATCATGTCCGTCGTCAGGCGGAGCGAGGGCCCGGGCGGGAAGACGTGCGTCCCGCGCGAGAGGTACTCCTTGACGATGTCGTTCTGGGTGGTGCCCTGGAGCAGGGAGACGTCCGCCCCCTGCTCCTCGGCGGCCACCTGGTAGAGCGCCAGCAGCCACATCGCGGTGGCGTTGATCGTCATCGAGGTGTTCATCTGCTCCAGGGGTATGTCCTGGAACAGCCGCCGCATGTCACCCAGATGGGAGACGGGGACCCCGACCCGGCCCACCTCGCCGCGGGCGAGGATGTGGTCGGGGTCGTAGCCCGTCTGGGTCGGCAGGTCGAAGGCGACCGACAGGCCGGTCTGGCCCTTGGCGAGGTTGCGGCGGTACAGCTCGTTGGACGCCTCGGCCGTGGAGTGGCCGGCGTACGTCCGCATGAGCCACGGACGGTCCTTCTGGCGCTCTGTCATCTCAGGCGATCCTTATTGGCCCTTGAGCCGACTCAGATGTTGCGGAAGCGGTTGATGGCTTCGAGGTGGGTGGCGCGGAGCTCGTGGTCGCGGACACCCAGGCCCTCCTCTGGGGCCAGGGCGAGGACGCCGACCTTGCCCTGGTGGAGGTTGCGGTGGACGTCGTAGGCGGCCTGGCCCGTCTCCTCCAGGGAGTAGACCTTGGAGAGGGTGGGGTGGATCTTGCCCTTGGCGATGAGGCGGTTGGCCTCCCACGCCTCGCGGTAGTTCGCGAAGTGCGAGCCGATGATGCGCTTGAGCGACATCCACAGGTAGCGGTTGTCGTACTCGTGCATGTAGCCCGAGGTCGAGGCGCAGGTGGTGATGGTGCCGCCCTTGCGGGTGACGTAGACGCTCGCGCCGAAGGTCTCGCGGCCGGGGTGCTCGAAGACGATGTCGATGTCCTCGCCGCCGGTCAGCTCGCGGATGCGCTTGCCGAAGCGCTTCCACTCCTTCGGGTCCTGGGTGTGCTCGTCCTTCCAGAACTTGTAGCCCTCGGCGTTGCGGTCGATGACCGCGGTGGCGCCCATCGCCCGGCAGATGTCCGCCTTCTCGGGGCTGGAGACCACGCAGATCGGGTTGGCTCCGCCGGCCAGCGCGAACTGGGTGGCGTAGCTGCCGAGGCCGCCGCTCGCGCCCCAGATCAGGACGTTGTCGCCCTGCTTCATGCCGGCGCCGTTGCGGGAGACCAGCTGGCGGTAGGCGGTGGAGTTGACCAGGCCGGGGGAGGCGGCCTCCTCCCAGCTGAGGTGGTCCGGCTTGGGCATCAGCTGGTTCGACTTGACCAGTGCGATCTCCGCGAGGCCGCCGAAGTTGGTCTCGAAGCCCCAGATGCGCTGCTCGGGGTCGAGCATCGTGTCGTTGTGGCCGTCGGAGGACTCCAGCTCGACCGAGAGGCAGTGCGCGACGACCTCGTCGCCCGGGTGCCAGGCGTTGACGCCGGGGCCGGTGCGCAGGACGACGCCCGCCAGGTCGGAGCCGATGACGTGGTACGGGAGGTCGTGGCGCTTGGAGAGCTCCGACAGGCGTCCGTAGCGCTCCAGGAAGCTGAAGGTGGAGACCGGCTCGAAGATCGAGGTCCAGACCGAGTTGTAGTTGACCGAGGAGGCCATGACGGCCACCAGGGCCTCGCCCGGGCCCAGTTCGGGAACCGGGACCTGGTCCAGGTGCAGGGACTTCCGCGGGTCCTTCTCGCGGGTCGTGAGCCCCGCGAACATCTCCGTCTCGTCCTTGTGCACGGTGATCGCGCGGTAGGAGTCGGGCAGCGGCAGCGCCGCGAAGTCTGCGGCGGTGGCGGACTGCGACTGAATCGCGTCCAGGATGTCCTTCACGGTATTGCCTCCGGCGAGCGCTGGTGAGGGTGCGCTGAGGGATACGCGGTGCGCGTGTGCGTGTGGTGTGGGTGGTGCGTGTGCCGTCGGTCCGGCGATGCGGTGGTGCTGGACCGCCCGTGGTGAGGCGGCCGGGGCCTGGTGACGCAGGCATCCGGGGCGCGTTCCGTGCCGAGTGGGCGTGGGCCGCGGGGACATCCGGACGAGATTCAACGTATGGCACCCCGTGTCACTCAGCAAGGCACCGCGTGCCAAAACTTTCTCTCATTTGCCGATTGACCTGCGCAGATGAGCGATGATCGATCAGAGTTACCCGCGAGTAGGGGCAAGTTGGACATACGAAAGCGGCCGCCCCCGGAACCGGGAGCGGCCGCTGTGACGAGCGTCGCCTATTGGTGCTTCCGCACGCGCCTACTTGTTCTTCAGGGCCTCTTCGATGGTCCGCATGACCTCGTCCAGCGGAGCGTCGGTCCGGGCCACCGCGACCAGCACCTGCCCCTCGGTGCGCACCGCCGCCCGCGCCGGGGCCGGCGCGTCCGCGGTGCGGCCCGCTCCGATCCCGGAGCCGAAGGTCTTGCGCACGATCGAGAAGGCGTGGTCCAGCTGCGCCTCCACGTCGCCCTGCCCGCCGGCCCGCAGCCAGCGCCGCAGCACGTGGTTGTGCGCGGTCACGACCGCCGAGGCCGCGACCTCGGCCAGCAGCGGGTCGTCGTTGCCGTCGTGGTGGTCCTGCTCGTCGAAGTGGGCCAGCAGGTAGCGCGTGAACAGCCGCTCGTAGCGGGCCACCGAGGCGATCTCCCGCTCGCGCAGCGCCGGTACCTCGCGGGTCAGCCGGTAGCGCTCCACCGACACCGCGGGGGACGCGGCGTACATCTTCATGACTTCCTTGATCCCTCGGCACACTGTGTCGAGCGGGTGCTCGTGCGCCGGGGCCACGTCCAGGACCGCCTCGGCGCGGGTCAGGGTGTCGTCGTGGTCCGGGAAGATCGCCTCTTCCTTGGAGCGGAAGTGCCGGAAGAACGTCCGGCGGGCCACCCCGGCGGTCGCGGCGATCTCGTCGACCGTCGTGGCCTCGTACCCCTTGGTCGCGAACAGCTCCATGGCCGCCGTGGCGAGCTCCCGGCGCATTTTGAGCCGCTGGGCTGCCGCCCGGGTGCCGGCCGCGCTCTCCGGGGCGTCGGAGGCGGAGGTGGCGCGGGGTGAGGTCTTGGCGGGCTGGGACATAGAGCGAAAGTACTTCATTCGCGCAGGGGAGCGCGCCTGCGGGGGGTGGGAGGGGGAGGGATGCGGGGGAGGGCCCGCACTGGGCTCGGGAGGGTATGTCCGCCGTGAGGGTCCGGCGGACCCGAGCAGCCCTCCCCACGCATCCTGCTCAGGGCCCGGCCGGTTACCGGCGGGCGTACTCACGGAATCCGCGGCCGGTCTTCCGGCCCAGGCAGCCCGCCGCCACCAGGTGCTCCAGCAGCGGGGACGGCGCCAGGCCCGGATCGCGGAACTCCTGGTGGAGGACCTTCTCGATGGCGAGCGACACGTCCAGGCCGACCACGTCGAGGAGCTCGAAGGGCCCCATCGGGTAGCCCCCGCCCAGCTTCATCGCGGCGTCGATCTCGTCGATCCCCGCGTAGTGCTGCTCGACCATCTTGATCGCGTTGTTGAGGTACGGGAACAGCAGGGCGTTCACGATGAAGCCCGCCCGGTCCCCGCAGTCCACGGGGTGCTTGCGCACCTTGGTGCAGACCTCGCGGACGGTGGCGTGCACGTCGTCGGCCGTCAGGACCGTCCGGACCACCTCGACCAGCTTCATCGCGGGAGCCGGGTTGAAGAAGTGCATCCCGATCACGTCCTGGGGCCGCGACGTAGCACGCGCCACGGCGATGACCGGGAGCGAGGAGGTAGTGGTGGCCAGCACCGCGCCCGGCTTGCAGACCTTGTCGAGGCCCGCGAACAGCTCCTGCTTGACCGCGAGGTCCTCGGCCACGGCCTCCACGGCCAGGTCCACCTCGGCGAAGGCGTCCAGCGAACCGGCCGGGGTGATCCGCTCCAGGGTCTGCGCCGCGCCCTCCTCGGTCAGTCGGCCCTTGGACACCGCACGGCCCAGGGACTTCCCGATCGCGGCCTTGGCGGCCTCCGCCTTCTCCTGGCTGCGGGCCGCCAGCACCACGTCGTAGCCGGCCTGCGCGAAGACCTGGGCGATGCCGCCGGCCATGGTCCCCGAACCGGCCACGCCGACCGAGGAGACCGGCCGGCCCGCGCCGAGCAGCGACCCGTCCGGCGGGGTCTGGAGGTCACGCACGATCACCGGGCTGCCCGGAGCCTCGTACGTGTAGAAGCCGCGGCCCGCCTTCTGCCCGGTCAGGCCGGCCTCGGCGAGGTGGCCGAGGATGGGGGCCGGGGCGTGCAGCCGGTCGCCGGAGGAGGCGTACATGGCCTCCAGCACGGTCCGCGCGGTGTCCACGCCGACCAGGTCGAGCAGGGCGAGCGGCCCCATCGGCAGCCCGCAGCCGAGCCGCATCGCCGCGTCGATGTCCTCGCGGGAGGCGTACTTGGCCTCGAACATGGCGGCGGCCTGGTTGAGGTAGCCGAAGAGCAGGCCGTCGGCGACGAATCCGGGCCGGTCCCCGACCGCCACGGGCTCCTTGCCGAGCTCGCGGGCCAGTTCGGTGACCGCCTCGACGGCCGGCGGCGCGGTGAGCACGCAGGAGACGATCTCGACGAGCTTCATCGCGGGCGCCGGGTTGAAGAAGTGCAGGCCCAGCACGCGCTCCGGGTGCAGGGACTCGGCGGCGAGCCGGGTCACCGACAGGGCGTTGGTGCCGGTGGCCAGGACCGCGTCGGGCCGCACGATCGCGTCGAGCTCGCAGAACAGCCGGTGCTTGAGCTCGTAGTCCTCCGGGACGACCTCGATGACGAGGTCGGCGTCGGCGGCCGCGGCGAGGTCGGTGAAGGTGCGGAACCGGGCGAGGACGCCCTCGCGCTCCTGCTCGGTGATCCGCTCCCGGGTGACGGAGCGGGCCGTGGCGGAGGCGAGGGAGGCGGTGGCCCGGCGGGCGGCGGCCTCGCTGACGTCGATGCCGATGACCTCGCGGCCGGCCCGGGCGAGGACCTCGGCGATACCGGTGCCCATGGTGCCGAGGCCGACGACGGCGATGGTCTGGAGGGTGGACTGACTGGACGTGGACGGACGGTCCATCGCGGGACTCCAGTGGAAGAGGGTGACGACTGAGGGTGCCGACGCGCGCTGCACGGCGCGCGTGGATTCCGTACGGAGGAACCGTGCGGGAGGGGCCCGGAGGGAAGCGCCCGGAGAGAGGGAGGGCGCGGCGGGCGGGAACGGCGTGGCCCTGTCCCGGGGCCGCGCCGTGCGTGAAAGGTCGAACCGACTGGCACGGGGCGGCTGCGTCACCAGGCCGTTCCCGTACGTGTGGAAGTGACTGTAACCCGCCGGTAACTGGTCCGCCAGAGTGCGGAGATGTGACCTGTACCGCCCAAATGTACCGATCATCGATCATCGATCAACGAGGTCCGCGGAACCCGCGGTGCGCGGCTCCCCGCCCCCCTAGGGTGGGCCGGGTGAACGACGTGCTGGAGCGCCTGCGGGCCGAGTCGACCGGATCACCCGAGTACGAGGAACTGCTCGCGGCGGGCCCCGACGCCCTGGCCGCCTCCCTGACTTCGGCGGGCCTGCCCCTGTGGGCCCGCGAACTGGCCGCCTACCGGCTGGGACTGGCCGGCGACCGCCGTGCCTTCGAGCCGCTCGTGCTGCTGCTCAACCACCGGGACCCGCCCCGCTGCGAGGCCGCCGCCCGGGCCCTCGCCGTACTGGGGGACCCCCGCACCGCCCGCGCGGCGGCCGCCCTGGCGACCAACTCCCTGCGCACCGCCTACGCCCTGCACCCCGTGCGCCTGCTGGCCGCGCTGCGGGCGCCCGAGTCGGCCCCGGCCCTGATCGCCACCCTGTCCCGGCTGCTCGCGCCGCACGACCCCTACTGGCGGGTGGCGCTCGCCTGCGTGGAGGGGCTGGGGGCGCTCGCCGACGGCCGGGCCCGGGACGTGCTGGTCCGCGCCCAGTCCCACCCCCGGCTGGCGGTGGCGGCGACCGATGCCCTGGGCCGGCTGATGGCCGGACACCCGGACGCCTGAACGCCCGGGCCGCCACCGGGGCCGCCGGCCGTGACGGAGCCCTCCCGCCCCGCCGCCGGGCTCAGTCCCTGACGGGGACGATCGCGAACGCCTCGACCTCCAGCAGGAGTTCCGGCCGGAACAGGGCAGCGACCTGCACCGCCGAGGAGGCCGGCAGCCGGTCCGCGGCGATCACCTCGTCGCGGGCCGCCCGCACGGCCGGCAGGTGGGCCACGTCCGTGACGAAGTAGGTCAGCTTCACCACGTCCTCGAAGCCCGCCCCGGCCGCCGCCAGGCAGCGCCGCAGGTTCTCGAAGACCTGCCGGGCCTGGGCGGCGGCGTCGCCCTCGCCGACCACCTCGCCCTTCTCGTCGAAGGCGCACTGCCCGGAGACCGCCACGAACCGCCCGGTTCCCCAGACGACGTGGCTGTATCCGGTGCCGGGGCTCACGCCCTCCGGAGCGGCGATGCGGGTGAGGTGGTCGCGGTCGTGCGTCGGTGTGCTCATGGCGATGATCTTGCCCCGGAGGGCATCAGCGGCGGAAGCCCAGCAGTCCGTGCAGGGCGGCTCCACCCGCGGACGGCGGGACGGCACGGGTCGCCGCGGCCGGAGTCGGGTCCGCCGGGGCCGGGCAGGACGCGTCGGCGGCCGCCCCCGTCCTCAGGTACGCGGCGAGCTTCTCGTCCAGGCACTTGTTGCCGCTGAGGGCGATGCCGTGGTTGCCGCCGCCCTCCTCCACCACCAGCGCCGCGCCCTTCAGCTTCTCCCGCATGCTCACCGCGCCGCCGAACGGGGTCGCCGCGTCCTCCGTCGCCTGGAACAGCAGCGCGGGCGGCAACTCGGAGTTGGTGACGTCGGGGGCCCGCAGCGGCTCCGTCGGCCAGAACGCGCAGGGCGCGTTGTACCAGGCGTTGTTCCAGGTCATGAAGGGCGCCTTCGCGTGCGTGCTCCACATGTCGGCGCGCCAGGCGTTCCAGTCCTTCGGCCAGGCCGAGTCCCGGCACTGCACCGCCGTGTACACGCTGTAGCCGTTGCCCGCCGACGGCTCCACCGCGCCGAGCCGCTCGTACGCCGCCACCAGCGGCTTCGGGTCCTCCTTCAGCACGTACGCCGCGAAGGCCTGGGCGAGGTACGGCCAGTAGCCGTTGTAGTAGCCGCCCGGCATGTAGGTGTCCTCCAGCTCGGCCGGCCCCACCTTCCCGCCCGCCGGGGTCCCGCGCAGGGAGTCCCGCATCCCGTACCAGAGCTTCTCGACCCGCGCCGGGTCGGTGCCCAGCCCGTACGTGGCGTCGTACTTCGCGACCCAGGCCAGGAAGGCCTTGTGACGGGCGTCGAAGGCCTGGTCCTGGGCGAGGTTGTCCTCGTACCAGACCCCGGCCGGGTCGACCACGGAGTCCAGGACGAGCCGGTGCACCCGGTCCGGGTGGAGGCGCGCGTACACCGCGCCGAGGTAGGTCCCGTACGAGTAGCCGAAGTAGCTGAGCCGCTGCGCGCCCAGGGCCGTGCGCAGCACCTCCAGGTCGCGGGCGGCGGAGACGGTGCCCACGTGCGGGAGCACGTCCGCGTGCTTGGCGCGGCAGGACTCGGCGAAGGCGCGGACCCGCTCCAGGTTGGCGCGCTCGGTCGCCGGGTCGAGCGGAACGGAGTCCGGCCGTACCGGGCTGAAGTGGCCCGCGGCGCAGTCCAGGGCGGGCTCGCTCTTGCCCACGCCCCGGGGGTCGAAGCCGATCACGTCGTACTGGGCGGCGACGTCCTTGGGCAGGGCGGAGGCGACGAACCCGGCCAGGGCGCGGCCGCTGCCGCCGGGGCCGCCGGGGTTCACCAGCAGCGGGCCCTGGGAGGTGGCCGCGGTGTGCGGCACCCGGGTCAGCGCCAGGGAGATCTGCCGCCCGGCGGGCCGGTCGTGGTCGAGGGGGACCGGGAGGGAGGCGCACTGCAGCGTCGGGTGGCGGGGGGTCGCGCAGCCGGTCCAGCGCAGCGCCGCACTGCCGGGCGCGGCGGCGGCCGGGGCGGCGGGGTCCGCGGGGGCCGCCGTGACGGGGCTCGTCAGGACGGCGGCGACGGCGGAGATCGACAGCAGGACGGCGGCGCGCTTCTTCGCGGCGGTGCGCTTCTTCGAGGGGTGGAGCATGGGGCCTCCCAGCCGAGGGTTCTGGGCGGAATCGTCCCGGAAACCCGGCCCGGAAAGCGGGATTGGGCCGTCCATTGGCCCGAAGTGATGAGCCTTCGGGGTCAGGCGCCGGTCACAGCAGGGTGAGCTGCGTCGGCGCGGCCGCCGCGGGCCCGGCCGCCCCCGCGGCCGGTTCCCCGGCCGGGCCGGCCCGGCGGAAGGACGGGCGCCCGTTCGGGCCGATGCCGAATTCGGCCGCCAGCCGGTGGACTTGACGGGTGATCTGGCGCTGGTACCAGGTCGGCGCGTACGAGCCGCCCGCGTACATCCGTTCGTACCGTTCGACCAGGTGGGGGTGGTGCTCGCCCAGCCAGGCCGTGAACCACTCGCGCGCCCCGGGCCGCAGATGGAGTACCAGGGGTGTCACGGACGTGGCCCCGGACTCCGCGACGGCCCGGACGGTCTCCCGCAGCTGCTCCGGGGAGTCGCCGAGGAAGGGGATCACCGGGGCCATGAGCACCCCGCACTCGATGCCCGCGTCGGTCAGGGCCCGTACGGCGTGCAGGCGCGCGGCGGGGGAGGGCGTGCCGGGCTCCACGGTCCGCCACAGGCCGGGGTCGGTGAAGCCGACGGAGACGGATATCCCGACGTCGGTGACCTCGGCCGCCTCCCGGAGCAGGGGGAGGTCGCGCAGGATCAGCGTGCCCTTGGTGAGGATGGAGAAGGGGTTCGCGTGGTCCCGCAGCGCCTCGATGATCCCCGGCATCAGCCGGTAGCGGCCCTCCGCGCGCTGGTAGCAGTCGACGTTGGTGCCCATTGCGATGTGCGCGCCGGTCCACCGCCGCGAGCCGAGTTCGCGGCGCAGCAGCTCGGGGGCGTTGGTCTTGACGACGATCTGCGAGTCGAAGCCGAGGCCGGTGTCGAGGTCGAGGTAGGCGTGGGTCCTGCGGGCGAAGCAGTAGACGCAGGCGTGGCTGCAGCCGCGGTACGGGTTGACCGTCCATTCGAACGGCATGCGCGAGGCGCCGGGCACCTTGTTGACGATCGACCGGGCCCGGACCTCGTGGAAGGTGATCCCCCGGAACTCGGGGGTGTCGACGGTGCGGGTCACGACGGCGTCCGCGCCGAAGAGCGCGGCGGGGCCGGTGGCCCGCGTGCCCCCGGTTCCGTCGGTGTCGTCGGCGTGGTCGGTCAGGCTGTCCCAGCGCATCGGCGCCTCCCTCGGTAGCTCTGGACCCGAGAATAGAACAAGTGTTCCCATGATCGTGCGGACCGGCGGGTCCGGCCCGCCCGGGCGGTGAGCGGGCGGAGCGGATTTGGGCGGCCGGGCCGGAGGTGGTTGGCTTCGCCGTGACGAGCGATCACAACTGCTGGAGGAACAGGTATGGCGCAGGTCGAGGCCACCACGGAGCGGATCATCGGGGCCGACGCGGAGACCGTGTTCGACGCGCTGGCGGACTACAGCGGCACCCGCGGCAAGATGCTCCCCGAGCACTTCAGCGAGTACGAGGTCCGCGAGGGCGGCGACGGCGAGGGCACCCTGGTCCACTGGAAGCTCCAGGCCACCAGCAAGCGCGTACGGGACTGCCTGCTGGAGGTCACCGAGCCCACGGACGGCCAGCTGGTGGAGAAGGACCGCAACTCCTCCATGGTCACCACCTGGACCGTCACCCCGGCCGGCGAGGGCAAGTCCAAGGTCGTCGTCAGCACCGTCTGGAACGGCGCCGGCGGCATCGGCGGCTTCTTCGAGCGCACCTTCGCCCCCAAGGGACTCGGCCGCATCTACGACACCCTCCTGGACAACCTGGCCCGGGAAGTAGAGGGCTGAGCAAGGCCGTTGCCCCCGCCGCCCCGCGCCCGCGCGTGCGGCGGCTCACCGGTTCGGGTGGAATTCCGGCGGCCCGCCAGCCGCCGGAACCCCGCCGCGGTCCGCCCGGAACCCGAACGCCGGAACCCGCCGCCGGCCCCGTCCGCGAGGCGCCCCCAAGCGGCCGCCGGGACCCGCGGTGCGCCGCGCGGGCCGTTCCACGGCGAACGCCCGGACACCCCCTAGGCTGGGCCTCCTGCGACCCGACCCACCGGGGGGCCCGATGAAGATCCTCATCTCCGCCGACATGGAGGGCGCCACCGGCGTCACCTGGCCCGAGGACGTCCTGCCCGGCACGTCCCCGTGGGAACGCTGCCGCGCCCTGTTCACCTCCGACGTGAACGCCGCCGTACTCGGCTTCTACGACGGCGGCGCCGACCGGGTCCTCGTCAACGAGGCCCACTGGACGATGCGCAACCTGCTGCTGGAGAAGCTCGACGCCCGCGCCGAACTCCTCACCGGCCGCCACAAGACCCTCTCCATGGTCGAGGGCGTCCAGCACGGCGACGTCGACGGCATCGCCTTCGTCGGCTACCACACCGGCGCCGGAACCGAGGGCGTCCTCGCCCACACCTACCTCGCCAACTCCATCACCGGGGTCTGGCTGAACGGTCTGCGCGCCAGCGAGGGCCTGCTCAACGCCCACGTCGTCGCCGAGTACGGGGTCCCCGTCGTCCTCGTCACCGGCGACGACCTGACCTGCCGCGACGCCGCCGGCTACGCCCCGGACGCGCGCACGGTCGCCGTGAAGGACCACGTGTCGCGCTACGCGGCCGTGTGCCGCACCCCCGCCCGCACCGCCGCCGACATCCGGGCCGCCGCCACCGGGGCCGCGAAGCTCGCCGTCCGGCACGAGCCGGTGCGCGGCGGCCCCTTCACGGTCGAGGTGGAGTTCGACGCGACGCACCTGTCACTGGCCGCCACCGTGGTTCCCGGCGTCGAACGTTCGGGCGAACGCCGGATCGCGTACACCAGCGGGACCATGTACGAGGGGATCCGGACCTTCAAGGCGGTCACGACGGTCGTCTCGGCGGCCGTGGAGGAGCAGTATGGCTGACATGCACCCGGTGACGGAGGACAGCACAGCACTGGACGGAACGGCGTTCGACGAGGTGGTCGAGTTCACCTCCGCGCTGATCCGGATGGACACCAGCAACCGCGGCGGCGGTGACTGCCGGGAGCGGCCCGCCGCCGAGTACGTCGCCGAGCGGCTGGCCGGAGCCGGGCTGGAGCCCGTCCTGCTGGAACGCACCCCCGGCCGCACCAACGTGGTGGCCCGCATCGCCGGCACCGACCCGACCGCCGACGCGCTCCTCGTCCACGGCCACCTCGACGTGGTCCCCGCCGAGGCCGCCGACTGGACCGTGGACCCCTTCTCCGGCGAGGTCAGGGACGGGGTGGTCTGGGGCCGGGGCGCCGTCGACATGAAGAACACCGACGCGATGGTGCTGGCCCTCGTACGGGCCTGGGCGCGCGCGGGCGTCCGGCCGCGCCGGGACGTCGTGATCGCCTTCACCGCCGACGAGGAGGACAGCGCCGTCGACGGGTCCGGCTTCCTCGCCGACCACCACCCGCACCTCTTCGAGGGCTGTACGGAGGGCCTCGGCGAATCCGGTGCCTTCACGGTGCACACCGGACGCGGCGGCCCCCTCTACCCCGTCGCCGCCGGTGAACGCGGCACCGCCTGGCTGAAACTCACCGCCCACGGCACCACCGGGCACGGCTCCAAACCCAACCGGGCCAACGCCGTCAGCCGCCTCGCCGCCGCCGTCGCCCGGATCGGCGCGTACGACTGGCCGGTCCGGCTCACCGACACCGTCGTCGCCTGCATCACCGAACTCGCCGCCCGGCAGGGCCTGTCGGTCGACCCGCGCGCTCCCGGCTTCGACCTCGACGCGGTCCTGCCCAAGCTCGGCCCGGCCGCCGCCCTCGTGGAAGCCACCGTCCGCAACAGCACCAACCCGACGATGATGAACGCCGGTTACAAGCTGAACGTCATCCCCGGCCACGCCACCGCCTACGTCGACGGCCGGATGCTGCCCGGCGGGGAAGCGGAGTTCACCGCCACCCTCCACGCGCTCACCGGCCCCGACGTGCACTGGGAGTTCCACCACCGGGAGGTCGCCCTCGAAGCCCCCGTGGACGGGCGCACCTTCGCCGTCCTGCGCGAGAGCGTCGAGCACTTCGACCCCGACGGCCACGTCGTCCCCTTCTGCATGGCCGGCGGCACCGACGCCAAACAGTTCTCCCGGCTCGGCATCACCGGCTACGGCTACTCCCCGCTCAAGCTGCCCCCGGGCTTCGACTACTGGTCCCTCTTCCACGGCGTCGACGAACGGGTCCCGGTCGACGCCCTGCACTTCGGCGTCCGCGTCCTCGACCGCGCCCTGCGCGCCCTGTGAACGGCGACCCGGGGACCGCGGCCCCCGGCCCGGACCGGCCCTACGGCAGCTGGCCCTCCCCGATCGACGCCGCGCTCGCCGCCTCCCACGACGGCCGCCCCGAGTACCTGGGCACGGTGGGCGCCGAGGTGTGGTGGACCGAGCCCCGCCCCCGGGAGGGCGGCCGCCGCACCCTCGTGCGCCGGCCCGCCGACGGGCGCGCCGCGCGTTCCGTACTGCCCGCCCCGTGGAACGTGCGCAGCCGCCTCACCGAGTACGGGGGCCTGCCCTGGGTGGGCGCCGAACGGCCCGCCGGGGGCCCGCTCGTGGTGTTCGTCCACCACGCCGACCAGCGGATGTACGCGTACGAACCCGACGCGCCCGGCAGCCCCGGACCCCGCCCCCTGACCCCGCTCTCCCCGGTCGGCGGCGGCCTGCGCTGGGCCGACCCGGTGCTGCGCGGCACCGAGGTGTGGTGCGTGCTGGAGGAGTTCACCGGCCCCGGACCGGGCGACGTGCGCCGGGTGACCGCCGCCGTACCGCTGGACGGATCGGCCGCCGGTGACCGGAGCGCCGTACGGGAGCTCACCGACGACCGGCACCGCTTCCGGACCGGGCCCCGGCTGTCCCCCGACGGACGGAGCGCGGCCTGGCTGGTCTGGGACCACCCCCGGATGCCCTGGGACGGCACCGAACTCCAGCTGGCCGACGTCACCCCGGAGGGTACCCTCACCGCCCCCCGCACCGTCCTCGGCGGGCCCGCCGAAGCGGTGGCCCAGGTGGCGTGGGCGGCCGACGGGACCCTGCTCGCGGTCAGCGACCGCAGCGGCTGGTGGAACCCGTACCGCGTCGACACCGGGGGCGGCGGGGCGGTCAACCTGTGCCCCCGGGAGGAGGAGTTCGGCGGGGCGCTGTGGAAGCCGGGGCTGAACTGGCTGGCCCCGCTGTCCGGATCCCGGGCCGAGGGCTCCGGGGGCGGGCTCCTCGCCGTCCTGCACGGCCGGGGCGCCGCGGTCCTCGGCGTCCTCGACCCGGACAGCGGCGACCTCGTCGACGCCGCCGGGCCCTGGACGGCCTGGCAGCCGACCCTGGCCGTCGTCGGCACCCGCGTCTACGGGGTCGCGGCGAGCCCGCGCAGCGCCTACGAGGTCGTCGAACTGGACACCGCGACGGGCCACGCCCGCGTCGTCGGGGCCCGCGCCGCCGACCCGGTGGACCCCGCCCACTACCCGGAGCCGCAGAGCAGGACCTTCCCCGGCCCGGGCGGCCGGGACATCCATGCCCACGTCTACCCGCCGCACCACCCCGCCGTACGGGCCCCGGCCGCCGAACCGCCCCCGTACGTGGTGTGGGCGCACGGCGGCCCCACCGACCACGTGCCGCCCGTACTGGACCTCCACATCGCCTACTTCACCTCGCGCGGCATCGGCGTCGTGGAGGTCAACTACGGCGGGTCCACCGGATACGGCCGCGCCTACCGCGAGCGGCTGCGCGAACAGTGGGGGGTGGTCGACGTCGAGGACTGCGCGGCCGTCGCCCGCGCCCTGGCCGCCGAGGGAACCGCCGACCCCGGCCGGCTCGCCATCCGCGGCGGCAGCGCCGGCGGCTGGACCGCGGCCGCCTCCCTGACCGCCACCGACCTCTACGCCTGCGCGGCGATCAGCTACCCGGTACTGGACCTGCGGGGCTTCGCCGCCGAGACCCACGACCTGGAATCGCACTACACCGACGGGCTGGCCGGACCGCCGCAGACCCTGGCGCTGCGCTGCCGCGAACGCTCCCCGGTGTCCCGCGCCGACCGGATCACCGCCCCGTTCCTGCTGCTCCAGGGCCTGGACGACCCGGTCTGCCCGCCCGCCCAAGCCGAACGGCTGCTCGCCGCGCTGCGCGGGCGGGGAGTGCCCCACGCGTACGTCACCTTCGAGGGCGAGGGCCACGGCTTCCGGCGCGCGGAGACCATGGCCGCGGCCCTGGAGGCCGAACTGTCCCTGTACGTCCAGGTCTTCGGGATCGACCGGGACGACGTCCCCCGTCTGGCCCTGCACGGCTGACCCCCGGGGTGTGCGCGGCCTGCCCGGCCCGCCGCCGCAAGCGGTGGCGCCGGGCACCGCGGCGGCCGCTCAGGCCGTGTGCAGCCAGACCCGGAGCGGTCCGACCGGGGCGAATCCGGCGCGGACGGCGGCGTCGAGGTCCTCGCCGTGCTCGTAGCCCACGAGGGGCAGCGCCGGCCACAGCCCGGAGGCCGTGGTGACCGCGGCCGCCCACGCGGAGTCCGTGCCGGCCGCGTCCGGGGCGAACAGGTTGGACACCCCGGCCACCCCGCCGCCCGTACTGAGCACGGCTCCGGCGACGATCCGGCCCCCGGAGCGGCCCGCCAGGAAGACGACGTCCGGGGACAGCAGCCCGGGCCGGAACAGACCGGACGCCTCCTCCCCGGCCCACGCGGCCTCCCAGTCCGCCAGTTCCCCGGGGCCGGAGACCCGCGACCACCGCGGGCCGCCGCCGCCGCTGCCGACGGGCGCGGGTCCCGCCGGGCGGTGGATCCACTGCGCCTCGAACAGGACCTCGAAGCCGGCCGGGCCCAGATCGAGCGAGGCGAAGCTGTCCTTCACCGAACAGCCGGGCGAGCCGGTGTCGATCCCGCCGAGCACACCGGCGACCGGGGCGGACGGGGTCAGGGACACCGCGTCGGGGTACAGGGGCGGGGTGCGTACGGCGCTGGTCCAGGCGTCCGGACCGAACACCCCGGCCGCCCCGTGCGTCCGGCAGACCGCGTCGCACCAGTCGGCGTTGTTGCGCGCGGCCGCGCGAAGGAGGTCCGGAGGGTTCTGAGTGGTGATCACAACCAGGATGCTGTCACGCCGGCACTAGCCTGGGAGGATGGAATTTCCGTCCTACACAGTCCAGGGCGCGCGGGTGGGTCTGCGGCCCTTCCGGCAGTCCGACGGGCCCGAGTTCGCGGCCCGCGCGCACGAGAGCCGCGACCTCCACCGGCCGTGGCTGTTCCCGCCCGTCACCGTCGAGGAGTACGAGCCCTACGTGGCCCGCCTCGCGGGGGACGCGGGCCGCGCCGGGTTCCTCGTCTGCGAACTCGCCACGGGGGCCATCGCCGGCTTCGTCAACGTCAACAACATCGTCCACGGCGCCTTCCGGTGCGGCGCCCTCGGCTACGGGGCCTTCGCCCACGCCGCCGGGCGCGGGCTGATGGGGGAGGCCCTCGCCCTGGTCACCGCCCACGCGTTCGCCCCGGCGGACGGCGGCGGCCTCGGCCTGCACCGCCTGGAGGCGAACGTCCAGCCGGGCAACACGGCCTCCCTCGCCCTGGTGCGCGGCCGCGGCTTCCGGCTGGAGGGGTTCTCCCCGGACTTCCTCTACGTCGACGGCGCCTGGCGCGACCACGAGCGCTGGGCGCTGACCGCCGAAATGCCCGCCCCGGAGGGAGCCGATCGCCCAGGATGAGGTCATGAGAACCCTCGTGCTCCTCGACGCCCCGTCCAACCTCGGCCTGCGGCCGCCCGCGCCCGGCACCGTACCCGGCGTGTACAAACTGGCCGGCGCCCTGCGCGAACAGGGACTGCTGCACAAGCTCGGCGCCCGCGAGGGCGGGGTCGTCGTCCCGCCCCGCTACGACCGGGGCGACTGGCGGGAGGGCGACGGCGTCTTCCACGCCGCCGCCCTCGCCCGGTACACCGTGACTCTCGCCGACCGGATCGAGAAGCACCTGCGGGCCGGGGAGTTCCCCGTGGTCCTCGGCGGGGACTGCTCGATCCAGCTCGGCGCCGCGCTCGCCATGCGCCGCATCGGACGCTACGGACTGGCCGCGATCGACGGCTCCGCCGACTTCCGCCATCCCGGCAACGAGGCCGTCAACGGACCCGTCGGCGCCGCCGCCGGCGAGGAACTCGCCCTGGCCACCGGGCGCGGCCAGAGCGACCTGACCGGCCTGGAGGGACTCGGGCCGTACCTGCGCGACGAGGACGTACGCCTCTTCGGGCTCCGTGACGGCGACGCGGACCTCCCCGAACTGCGGGCCGCCGGGATCTCCACCGCCACCGTCGGGGACATCCGCGCGCACGGCGCCGGAACGGTCGCCCGGGCCGCGCTGGAGGGACTGCACCCGCCGGCGACGGCCGGCTTCTGGATCCACCTGGACGCCGACGTCCTGGACCCGTCCGTCATGCCCGCCGTGGACAGCCAGGAGCCCGGCGGACTCCGTCCCGGGGAACTCGCCGCACTGCTGGCCGTGCTGGTCGGGTCGCCGCGCTGCGTCGGGCTCAACGTCACCGTCTACGACCCGGACCTGGATCCGGACGGGAGTGCGGGCGCCCTCCTCGCCGACCTGGTCGCGGACGCCTTTGCGTAATCCTGACCGGTGGTGATCCGCGGAACCCCTGTGCACCGGCCGCGGTGGCGTGTTCCATTCCTTCATGGCCACCACCGTCCGACGTGCCCTGCTGACCCTTCCCGCAGCCCCGTTGGGTCCCGACAACCCCCTGCCCGCCCTGCGCGCACCCGACGGGGTGCACGCGCTGGACGAGCGCGCGCGTCACGGGCTGCCGCGCGACATGGCCCGCCAGATCGGGTACGAGCCGCTGCGCTCGCTGCTGCCCGTCCCGATCCGTGACGGGTACGGACGCGAGCGCGCGGAGCGGGAGTTCGACGCGGTCGTCATCGAGAACGGCCTGCTGCGCGTCACCGTGCTGCCCGCGCTCGGCGGGCGGATCCACTCCCTCGTCCACCTGCCGACCGGCCGCGAACTGCTCTACCGCAACCCGGTGTTCCAGCCCGCCAACTTCGCCCTCAACGGCGCCTGGTTCTCCGGCGGCATCGAATGGAACATCGGCGCCACCGGACACACCGCCCTGTCCTGCGCCCCGTTGCACGCCGCGCTCGTTCCCGCGCCCGACGGGGGCGTGATGGTACGGCTGTGGGAGTGGGAGCGGCTGCGCGACCTGCCGTTCCAGGTGGACCTGTGGCTGCCCGCCGACTCGGAGTTCCTCCACGTCGGCGTCCGCGTCCGCAACCCGCACGAGCGGCCCGCGCCCGTGTACTGGTGGTCCAACACCGCCGTCCCGGAAGGCCCGGGCACCCGCGTCCTCGCCCCCGCCGACGAGGCCTGGCACTTCGGGTACGAGCGCTCCCTGCGCCGGATCCCCGTCCCCGAATGGGAGGGCGGAGACCGCACCTACCCGACGCGCAGCACCTACCCGGCGGACTTCTTCTACGAGGTCCGCGACGCCGACGCGGGCCGGCCCTGGATCGCCTCCCTCGACGCCGACGGGCACGGCCTCGTACAGGCCTCCACGGCCCGGCTGCGCGGCCGCAAGCTGTTCGTGTGGGGCGCCGGCGCGGGCGGCCGCCGCTGGCAGGAATGGCTGACCGAGCCCGGCACGGGCGGCTACGCCGAGATCCAGGCCGGGCTGGCCCGGACCCAGCTGGAGCACGTACGCCTCGAACCCGGAGCCGAGTTCAGCTGGCTGGAGGCGTACGGGCCGCTGAGCGCCGACCCCGCGCGGGTGCACGGCCCCGCCTGGGCCGACGCCCGGGGCGCGGCCACCGAAGCCCTCGACGCCGTCCTGCCCGCCGAGGCGCTCGACACCGCGCACAAGGCCTGGCGGGGCTGCGCCGACACCGCGCCGGGGGAGCGGCTGGCCACCGGCTCCGGCTGGGGCGCGCTGGAGGTGCTGTGCGGGGGCTTCGACCTGCCGGGCACCCCCTTCGAGGAATCCACCCTCGGCCCGGCCCAGGAACCCTGGCTGACGCTGTGGCGCACCGGGGTCCTGCCCGCGCCGCGCAAGGCGGCCCCGCCCGGCGAGGCCCTGGTCGCCGCCCACTGGCGGGACATGCTGGAGACGGCCCCCGCCGACCCGCTGACCGAGTACCACCTGGGCGTGGCCCAGTGGCACGCCGGCGACACCGCCCAGGCCGTACGGAGCTGGGAGCGCGGCCTGTCCCTGGCCCCCTCCCGCTGGCCCCTGCTGCGCTGCCTCGCGGTGGCCGACGTGCTGGCCGGCGACCCGGCCCGGGCCGCCGACCGGTACGCCGAGGCCTTCGCGGACCTCGCCGAGGAGAGCCGCGGCGGCGAGCACTGGACCGCCGCCGAATCCGCGCTGGGCCGGGAGGCGATGACCGCACTGCTCGCCGCGGGCCGGCCCGCCGCCGCACGGGAGGTGTGGGAGCGGCTCCGGCCGGCATCGCGCGAGCAGGGCCGGTTCCGGCTGCTCGCCGCCCGGCTGCTGGCCGCCGAGGGACACGTGGGCGCGGCCCGGCGGCTCTTCGAGGACGGCTTCGAACTCGCCGACCTCCGCGAGGGGGAGGAGGTCCTGTCCGAGGTCTGGGCGGCCCTCTCGGACGCCGCGCTGCCGCCCGCGTACGACTTCCGCATGCGCCCGCCCGGCGGACAGGACGCCGACGGCACTCACTAGCCCAGTTCCTCCCGGACCACCTCGGCCACCAGGCCGCGCAGCCAGGTGTGGGCGGGGTCGGCGGCGTACCGGGGGTGCCAGGCGAGGGAGAGTTCCAGGGCCGGCAGGTCGAGCGGGATCGGGAAGGTGGCCAGGCCGAAACGGCGGGCCGTCGCCGAGTGGACGCGGTCGCCGAGGATGCCGACGAGGTCGGTGTCGAGCAGGGCCAGCAGGGCCGAGGCGAACGTCGGGTAGACGGCCACGACCCGGCGCGTACGGCCCTGTCCGGCCAGGGCCGTGTCGATCGGTCCGGCGAACCGGCCCCGGCGCGAGTAGTTGAGGTGGTCGGCGGCGGCGAACCTGGCGACGGTGACGGCGTCGTCCAGCAGGGGGTGGCCGGCGCGGGCCACGCCCACGAAGCGGTCCGTCAGGAGCGGTTCGATCCGGGTCTCCGGACTCGGGTCGGCGATGTTGCCGAGTTCCAGGTCGGCCAGGCCCTCGCGGAGGTACCGCACGTCCTGTGGGCCCTCGCCGAGGAACCGCAGGGACACGCCCGGAGCCTCGGCCCGGACGCGGGTCAGCAGCGGCGCGCCGAGCCGGACGACCAGGGACTCGTCCGCCTGGACGGTGAAGACCCGCTCCAGCCCGGCCGGGTCGATCTCCCCGGCCGGGGTGAGGACGGCGCGGGCGCGGGAGACCAGCTCGTGGACCTCGGCCCGGACGGCCAGTGCGCGCGGGGTGGGCACCATGACCCGACCGGAACGGACCAGCACCGGATCGCCGAGGGCGCGCCGGATCCGGGCGAGGGTCCGGCTCATCGCCGGGGACGACAGGTTGAGCCGGTCGGCGGCGCCGCCGACGCTGCCCTCTTCGAGCAGGGCGTCCAGGGCGATCAGCAGGTTCAGGTCCCATTGCATGCGGTGCACTTATCTCTTCGCCAGGTTGCATTTGAAGGCAAGTCCGGTGCGAGCCTACCGTGGCAGCACGGCCGGCCCCGTCACTCTCCCTCGGACGAAAGATCCCTGAAATGACCCTGGTTGAAGAGCGCCGCGCGCCGCGTCCCGTCGGCCGCCGCGCCGTGTACGCGGTGATGGCCGCGTGTTCCGTTCTGGTGGTGTCCCTCGTGGCGGCGGTCAACCTCGCGATCCCGAAGCTGGCGGCGAGCCCGCTCGATCCGTCCGCCGGGCAGATGCTGTGGATCGTCGACACGTACGTGCTGGTGTTCGGCTGCCTGCTGATACCCGCGGGCGCGGTCGGCGACCGCTACGGACGCAAGGGCGCCCTGCTGACGGGCCTGGCCCTGGTCGCCGCCGGCGCCCTGTTGTCCGCGGCGGCCCCGGGCGTCGCCGTCCTGATCGCCGGCCGGGCCGTCACCGGCGCGGGGGCGGCCCTCGTGATGCCGGCCACCCTGTCGCTGATGCTGGAGGTGACGGAACCCTCCGGACGCCCCGAGGCCGTCGCCGTCTGGACGGCCGCGACCGGCATCGCCGGCGTCGTCGGGAACATCGGGGGCGGCCTCGTCCTCCAGTACCTGCCGTGGCAGGCCCTGTTCCTCGCCGTCGCACCGTCGGCCGTCGTACTGGGCCTGCTGGCGGCCCGCTTCGCCCCGCGCGGCGAGCGCCGCCCCGCCACCCTGGACGCCGTCGGCTCGGCCCTGCTCGTCGCGGCCGTCGGCACCCTCCTCCACGGCATCATCGAGGGCCCCTCCTCGGGCTGGACCTCCTTGCAGGTGCTGGGCGCGCTCGCCCTGTCGGCCGTCCTGCTGGCGCTCTTCGCGCTGCGCTCCCTGCGTACGGCCCATCCGCTGATCGACCCGCGCGTCTTCCGCAGCCGCAGGCTGCGCGCCGGTTCCCTCGGCGTCGGCGTCGCGTTCTTCGGGCTGTTCTCCCTCTTCTACGTCAACGCCCAGTACCTCCAGTACGCCAAGGGGTACTCGCCGCTGCTCGCCGGCTGCGCCATCGCCCCCCTCGCCCTCGGCATGATGATCGCCTCCCGCCGCAGCATCGCCCTGGCCGCCCGGTTCGGCGACGCGGTCGTCGCCGTGGGCCTCGCCGGGATCGTCACAGGGCTGTTCCTGATCTCCTTCGCCACCGCCTCGACGCCCTATCCGCTCTACGCCCTCTTCCTCGTGGTCCTCTCCGTGGGCATGGGCCTGAGCGTCCCCGTCCTGTCCGCCGCGGTGATGACCTCCCTGCCGCAGGACCGGGCCGGGCTGGGCTCGGGCCTGAACGGCGCCACCCGGGAGATCGGCAGTGCCCTGGGCGTCGCCGTCCTGGGCACGGCCCTGTCCGCCCACGGCTCGCAGGACTTCTCCGGTGCGATGTCCTTCGGCCTGCGCGTCGTCGCCGCCCTGGTGCTCGCGGCGTCCGTCCTGGTCCTGTCCTGGTGGCGCCGCCGGTAGGGCCGCCCTCTCGGCGCCCTTTACTGCTGCGCGTTACTGCTACGCGTCACTGCTACGCGCGGCAGACCAGTTCGCCGTTCAGGACCGAGAACCAGGCGTCGGGGGCCGCGCCCCAGGTGTGCCAGGCGTCGGCGATGGCGTCCAGGCCGGTCCGGGTGGCGTGGCCGCCGTCCGTCGCGATGGCCGCGTACGCGGAGGCCGTCGTGCGGTCCGCCCACAGGGAGGACCACCAGGCGACCTCGTCGGCGGTGGCGTAGCACCAGGACGTCGCGGACGCCGCGACCTCCGTGAAGCCCGCCGCCCGGGCCCACGACAGCAGCCGGCGCCCGGCGTCGGGCTCGCCCCCGTTGGCGCGGGCCACCCGCCGGTACAGGCTCAGCCACTCCTCCAGGCCGGGCGTCGCCGGGTACCAGGTCATCGCCGCGTAGTCGGCGTCGCGCACGGCCACGATCCCGCCCGGCCGGCACACCCGGCGCATCTCGCGCAGGGCCCGGACCGGGTCGCCCACGTGTTGCAGCACCTGGTGGGCGTGGACCACGTCGAAGGATCCGTCGGGGAAGTCCAGGGCGTGGACGTCCGCCGTGCCGAAGTCGACGGCGTCGCCCAGTCCGCGTTCCGCGGCGTGGGCGCGGGCCTGCTCGATCACGTCCGGCGCCGCGTCCACGGCCGTCACCCGGCCTCCGGGGGCCACCAGTTCCGCCAGGTCCGCGGTGATGGTGCCGGGACCGCAGCCCACGTCCAGGACCCGCATCCCCGCGCGCAGGTGGCCGGTCAGGTAGGCCGCCGAGTTGGCGGCGGTGCGCCAGCGGTGCGAGCGCAGGACCGACTCGTGGTGGCCGTGGGTGTAGACGGCCGTCTCGTGGGGCGTGTCGGCGGCAGCGCGGGCGTCGTGGGCGTCGCGGTCGTTGTGGGTGTCGCGGGTGTCGTGGGCGTCGGTCATGGCGGAACCCCTCCTCGTCGAAGCGTTGTGATCACCGTAGGTGATCCGCCCGGGATGTGAGACCTACGTTTTGGAATGTGGACACCACCCTTGTTCCGCAAGGGGATTCGGCAGCCGCGTGGCGGGGCAGGGTGGCGAGGAGCGGTTGCGGGGGAGGGCGGCTCGCCAGGGCGGGGCAGGCCTTCGGTACGGCAGGAGGCGCTGACGGGCACATGCGCCCAAATAATCGTATAAAGGGCAGGGGTCGGTCGGTGGTGGCAGCGGAGAGGCGGGCACGGTGGCGGGGATGGCCGAGGGGACGACGGAAGGACTGGGCCGGGCCAGGGCGTGGGGCCCGGCCGCCCAGGGGCGCGGGCCCGTCCGGTACGGTCCCCCCGCCCCCGAGCCGGGCCTGCCCGTCCTGCCCGAGCTGACCGCCGCCCTGGCCGACGCCGCCGACCGGGCCGCCCCCGAGCCCCCGGGCGGCGGCGAACCCGTACGCGAGGCCGCCTGCCGGCACTGGGCCCGGCGCGGGCTGGCCACCGCCCCGGAGAACGTGGCCGCGGGACCCGGCGCCCCCGCCCTGCTGCTGGCCCTGCTCGGCGCCTACGGCGGCGACGTCATGCTGCCCCGGCCCTGTCCCGCCTGGTGGACCCCGCAGGTCCGACTGCTGGGACGGCGGGCCTACCACGTGCCGACCCCGGCCGAGTGCGGCGGCGTACCCGACCCCTACGCCCTGCTGGAGACCGTGCGCAGGGTCCGCGCCGAGGGCGGCGACCCGCGCGTCCTGCTGCTGTCGGTGGCCGACGACCCGACCGGTACCGTGCCGCCGCCCGAGATGCTCCGCGAGGCCTGCGAGGCGGCGGAGTCCGCCGGACTGTTCGTGGTCAGCGACGAGAGCTGGCGCGACACCGTCCACCGGCCCCACGACACCCTCGTCCTCAGCCCCGCCGAGATGCTCCCCGACCAGGCCGCCGTCCTCGTCGACCTCTCCGGCGCGCTGCTCCCCGGCGGCTGGCCCGCCGCGGTGCTGCGCCTGCCGGGCACCCCGCGCGGAACCTGGCTGCGCGCCCGCACCCTCGACATCCTCACCGCCACCGGCGCCCTGATCGCCGGCCCGGTCGCCGGGGCCGCCGCCCTCGCCCTGGACGAACCCGACGCCGTCGCCGGACGGGCCTACGCGGCGGCCGCCCTGCACGGCACGGTGGCCGCCGCCGCGCACCGGCGGCTGCTGGCCGCGGGGGCGCTCGCCCGGCCCCCGGAGGCCGGCCGGCACCTGTACGCGGACCTGACGCCGCTGCGCGCCGGACTGGCCCGGCACGGCGTGGGCGACGCGATGGAACTGGAGGACTGGCTCGGCGCCCGGCTGGGCACGCCGACACCCGGCGGCCAGCGGTTCGCGGACGAACTGGGCGCGCTGCGCGTCCGCTTGTCGACCGGACCGCTGCTGGGCGCCTCGGCGCGGGAGCGGCTGGCCGCGCTGGGCGCCCCGGATCCCCTGGCCCTGCCGCACGTCCGGGGCGCGCTGGACCTGCTCGGGTCGGTTCTCGCCGGGCTGGCCGACTGACCGCGGCTGAACGGAGACTTCCGGATGAGGGACCAGACCGGCGCCCCCGCGCACCGCGCCGCCGCGTCCACCCCCGGCCCCGCGGCCCGCCCCGTACCGCCCGCCGCGCCCCCGCCCGGCGGCAGCCGCCCCGCCCCGCGGCCGGCCGGGGAAGTCAGGGTGTGGCCGCGGTCGTTCGCGGACCGGCTGACGACGCCGCTGCCCGGGGTCCGGGCCTTCGCGCGCCTCGCCCGCGAGGGGGCGTTCCGGCCCGGCCCCGAGGGGCTCCGCGGGATCCCCGACCTGCCCTGCGCCCCGGCCCCGCTGCCCCCCGCGCCCCCCGGGACGGTCTGCGTCACCTGGGCCGGACACGCCAGCTGGGTCGTGCGCGCCGGCGGCCTGACCGTGCTCACCGACCCCGTCTGGTCCCGCCGGATCCTCGGCACCCCCGCCCGGATGACGCCCGTCGGAGTCCGCTGGGAGGACCTGCCGCCCGTGGACGCGGTGGTGATCAGCCACAACCACTACGACCACCTCGACGCCCCCACCCTCAAGCGGCTGCCCCGCCACACCCCCCTGTTCGTCCCGGCCGGACTGGCCCGCTGGTGCCGCCGCCGGGGCTTCACCCGGGTCACCGAGCTCGACTGGTGGGAGTCCGCCGAACTGGGCGGCGTCCGCTTCGACTTCGTACCGGCCCACCACTGGTCGAAGCGGACCCCCTTCGACACCTGCCGGACCCTGTGGGGCGGCTGGGTGCTCACCGACACGGGGACCGGCCGGAAGGTCTACTTCGCGGGCGACACCGGCTACGGGCACTGGTTCGCGGAGATCGGACGCCGCCACCCCGCCGTCGACCTCGCCCTCCTGCCGGTCGGCGCCTACGCCCCCCGTTGGTGGCTCGGTGACGTCCACACCGACCCCGAGGAAGCCGTACGGGCCTGCACGGACCTCGGCGCGCGCCGGATGGCCCCCATGCACTGGGGCGCCTTCGTCCTCTCGGCGGAGCCGGTCATGGAGCCCCTGCACCGCACCCGGGCGGCCTGGGCCCGGGCCGGCCTGCCCCGCGAGG
Organism: Streptomyces sp. NPDC044704; assembly: GCF_056433525.1. Lineage (NCBI taxonomy): Bacteria > Bacillati > Actinomycetota > Actinomycetes > Kitasatosporales > Streptomycetaceae > Streptomyces > Streptomyces sp. NPDC044704. Next base: position 33,104 of record NZ_JBWKGY010000014.1, on the reverse strand, counting down.
ACCTGTGGGACCTCCCGATCGGCGCCTCGCGCACTCTCGAAGCCGACCCCTAGGGCCCGGCCGTTCCCCGAACTGGTGTCGTAGGATCCCCTGTTCATGGACGCGAGTGCGGGACCGCAGACGATCGCCGTCCCGCCGGGACGGGTCACCCTGTCGGACCGGCGGACGCGGCGCAGCTGGACGGTGGAGCTCGCGCCGTACCGGATCGCGGCCCTCCCCGTCACCCAGGCGCTGTACGCGGACGTCACCGGCCGCCGGCCCAGCACCGCCCGGGGCGACCTGCTGCCCGTCGAGAGCGTGTCCTGGTGGGACGCCGTCCGGTTCTGCGACGCCCTGTCGGAACGCGAGGGACTCGCGCCCGCCCACCGCTTCCACGCCGACGGCCAGGGCGTCGACCTCGTCGCGTCCGCCGACGGCTACCGGCTGCCCACCGAGGCCGAATGGGAGCACGCCTGCCGCGCCGGCACGAGCGGGCCGCACTACGGGCCCCTCGACGAGATCGCCTGGTACCGCGCCAACTCGCAGGAGCGCGTCCACGAGGTCGGCGGCAGGCTCCCCAACGCGTGGGGCCTGTACGACATGATCGGCAACGTCTGGAACTGGTGCTGGGACGTCTACGACGCCGAGGCCTACGGCAGCTACCGGGTGCTGCGCGGCGGCGGCTGGTTCGACGAGCACTGGAGCTGCCGGGCCTCCGCCCGGCGCCGGAGCCACCCGAGCTTCCGGGTCGAGGACGTCGGGTTCCGCGTGGCACGTTCCGTGACCACCACCGAGGGGAGAGGGGACGTCGATGGACGACCGTGAGCTCGTGTACCTGGGAGCCGCCCGGCAGGCCGAACTCGTGCGCGCCGGCAAGGTGTCGGCGCGCCGGCTCGTGGAGGCCGCCCTGCACCGCGCCGAACGGCTGGACCACCGCCTCGGCGCCTTCCGCGTCCTGCTCGCGGAGCGGGCGCTGGCCGAGGCCGACGCCCGCGACGCGGCCCTCGCGGCGGGCGGGCCCGGCGCGGACGGGCCGCTGCTCGGCGTGCCGGTCGCCGTCAAGGACGAGCTGGACGTCGCCGGGGAGGTGACGACCTTCGGGGGCGCCGCCAACCTGACGCCGGTCCCGCACGACTCCGAGGCCGTCCGCCGGCTCCGGGCCGCCGGAGCGGTGATCATCGGCAAGACCACCATGCCCGAGTTCGGCCAGTGGCCGTTCACGGAGTCGGCCGCCCACGGCTACGCCCGCAACCCCTGGAACACCACCCGCACCACCGGCGGCTCCAGCGGGGGCAGCGCCGCCGCCGTCGCCGCGGGTCTCGCGGGCGCCGCGCTCGGCGGGGACGGCGGCGGTTCGATCCGGATCCCGGCCGCCTGCTGCGGCCTGTTCGGCCTCAAACCGCAGCGCGGCCGCGTCCCCACCGCCCCGCACCCGCACCTCTGGTACGCCCTCGGCACGATCGGACCGCTCACCCGCACGGTGCTCGACAGCGCCCTGCTCTACGACGTCCTCAGCGGCCCGGCCGACGGGGACCGCTGGACGGCACGACCCGCCCGCACGAGCTTCGTCCACGCGGCGTCCACGGAACCCGGCCGGCTGCGCATCGCCTACTCCGCCAAACCCGCCGTGCCCGGCGTGCGCCCCCACCCCGAACACGTCGCCGCCCTCGACGACACGGTACGGATCCTGCGCGAACTGGGCCACGACGTACGGGAGGCCGACCCCCGCTACCCCGACACCACGGCGGCGTTCCTGCCGCAGTTCTGCGGGGGCGTCCGCGCCGAAGCGGCGACCGTGGAACGGCCCGACCTGCTGGAGCTGCGCACCCGCCGGACGCTGCGGCTCGCCCGGCTGGCACCGGAGGCCGCGGTGGAACGGGCCGTCCGCGCGGGGGAGCGGATGGCGGAGCGCGCCGGCCGCTGCTTCGCCGGAGCCGACCTGCTGCTCACGCCGACCCTGGCGGCCCGGCCCCGGAAGGTCGGCGCCCTCGACGGCGCCGGCACCACCGCCGCCATGCTCCGCTCCCTCCCGATGATCGCCTACACCGCCCTGTGGAACGTCACCGGTCACCCCGCCGCCTCCGTCCCGGCCGGCTTCGGCTCGGACGGACTGCCCCTCGCCGTCCAACTGGTGGGCCGGGAACACCAGGAGACGACCGTCCTCCAGGTCGCCGCCCAGCTCGAAGCCGTCCGCCCCTGGGCCGACCGCACCCCGGACCTCCCGTACTGACGGGCGCGGTGGGCGCGGCGCCGCCGCGGACCGCGCCTACCGCCGCACCCGCCGCCACACCGCCGGGCCGACGCTGATCAGCAGCGTCAGCCCGACGGCCAGGGCCACGCCCTTCCAGGGCTCGGAGAACAGCGAACCGCCCAGGATCCCGATCAGGCCGTACGTCGCCGCCCACGCCAGGCAGGCCGGGGCGTCCCCCCGGGCGAAACGCCGCAGCGGCAGCCCGCCCAGCAGACAGGCCAGCATCACCGGGATCCGGCCCGCCGGCACCAGCCGCGACAGCACCAGCACCAGCACGCCGTGCTCGTCGAGCTTCGTCCGCGCCCGCTCCAGCCGCTCCGGCGTGGCCCGCCCGCGCAGCGACTCCAGCCAGCGCGAGCCGCCCCGCGAACGCACCCCGCGCTGCCCCAGCCAGTACAGCGAGACGTCCCCCAGGAACGCCGCCAGCGCGGACACCACGAACACCAGCAGCAGGCCGAACGGCAGCGACTGGTGGAACGCCACCACCGCCGCCGTACTCACCAGGGCCCCCGTCGGAATCACCGGCACCAGCGCGCCCAGCGCCACCAGCACGAACAGCGCCGGATACCCGACCGCCTGCTGGGTGGTCTCCGGCGGCACCTGGCCGGCGGCCAGCGCCGCCTCCCGCCACGGGATCACGGCAGCCGCACCCGCTCCCCGTGGGCCGGGACCCGGACCGTCACCTTCGGCGCGAGCCGCCGCGCGTGCCGGGCGAACTCCTCGCCGGGCGCGTGGAACTCGTGCGGGCGCACCGCGTCCATCCCGATCGGCCAGTACGTCCCGTAGTGCACCGGCACCGCCGCCGCGGGAGCCAGGTCCGCCAGGGCCCGCGCGGCCCGCTCCGCGTCCAGGTGCCCCGGACCCAGGTACGGCCCCCACCCGCCGACGGGCAGGAGCGCCACGTCCACCGGCCCGACCTCCTCGGCCATCGTGTCGAACAGACCGGTGTCCCCGGCGAAGTACGTCCGCGCCGCGCCCTCGACCACGTACCCCAGCGCGGGGGACCGCTGCGGCCCGAACGGCAGCCGCCGCCCGTCGTGCCGCGCGCTGACCACCCGGACCCGTACGCCGTCCCGTACGGCCACCTCGTCGCCCGGGGCCACCTCCGCCACCACCAGGTCCCGCAGCCCCGCCAGCCGCTCCAGCCCCGGCACGGCCCGGCGCGCCCCCCGCGGCACCACCAGCCGCGCCCCGCGCGGCACCCGGGCCAGCGACGGCAGGTGCAGGTGGTCGGAGTGCAGGTGCGACACCAGCACCACGTCCGCCTCGGCCGCCCCGGGCGGGGGCATCGCCCCGCGCCGCCGCCGCAGGTGCGCGAGCCGCCGGGCGAACAGCGGATCGGTCAGCAGCCGCACCCCCGAGTCCCGCACGGTGCACGTGGCGTGCCCCCACCAGGTGATCTCGACCGCCACCACGGTCCTCCCTCCCTCGGCCCCGCCTCCCGTCGAGCTTAGGGGGTGTCCGCACGGTCCCGCCGGGCGTGCCGCCGGAGCGGGGCGGATCCTCCCGGCCCCCTCCTCCCGGGGCCCGGATCGGAGTAGGGTCGGGCGCCATGGATGAGCTGCGCGTGGCCGCTATCGCCAGCCTGGCCCCGCTTGAGGAACTCGACGCCGATCCCTTCGCCGTGGACACCCGGAGCCAGCACGCCATGTGCGCGCGCTGGGCCGCGGAGCGGGGCTACGTGGTCACCCGGCACCTGCTCTTCTACGGGCTGCGGGCCGACCACTGCGGACTGTGGTGTGACGTGGAAGCCGGCCAGGTCGACCTGTTCGTCGCCCCCAACCGGAGGGTCCTGGCCCGGGCGCTGAGCTCCGTCGAGGAGTTCGCGGCCGAGTGCGCGCGGCGCGGCGTACGGCTGGAGACCGCCGGACTGGACGAGCCGCAGTACACCTCCGCGATGAAGGCCGAGGTGCACCGCAGGCTCTCCATGCCGACCGCCGGCTACGACGGCACGTAGGCCGCCTCTTCCGGATCCACCCCGGGCTCTTCCGGATTCACCCCGGGCTCTTCCGGATCCACCCCGGGCCGGTGCCGCCCGGGGTCCCGTCGGTCCGGCCCGCCGTACGTCCGTGCGCCACCCGTGTCGCCCGCCGCGCCCCGCCGCCCTGTGCGACGCTGGCCGGGGGGCCGCTGGTGGGGCGCGGCCCGGGACGTGAGGCGGGTACGGGCGTGTGGCGAGGGCGGTTGCGGTGGCGGGCCGCGGGCGGCGCACTGGTGCGGGTGGTCATCGTGTGGGCGGTGTCCACGCTGACCCTGCTCGTCCTCGCCGGGATCCTGCCCGACTTCCGCCTCCAGTCCGCCGACGGCGACAGCGTCACCCGGATCGGGCTGACCGCGGGCTGGGGCGCCGGCGCCTTCGGCCTGCTGAGCGCTCTGGTGTGGCCGGTGCTCGTACGGGCCCTGCTGCTGGTCCCCGCACTGGTCCTCGGGCTGCTCGTCTTCTTCCTCAACGGCTCGCTGCTGCTGATGGCGCTCAGCCTGATCCCCGACGACCGGGGCACCCTGGCCCCCGAAACGGCGGTGGTCGTCGCCGCGGTGATGTCCGCCGTGGCCTCCGCCACCTCCACCGCGCTCGCGGTGCGCGACGACGAGGCGTACCGGCGCCGCCTGTACCGGCTCGCCGACCGGCGGCGGCGCCGCCAGCGCCGTGCGGGCGCCCCGGGAGCGCCCCCGGCCGCCCCCGGGCTGGTCTTCCTCCAGCTCGACGGCGTCGGCTACGAGGTGCTGCGCAGGGCGGCCGCCGAGGGGCTGATGCCGACGGTGGAGGGCTGGCTGGAACGCAGCCACCGCGTCATGTCCTGGCGCACCGACTGGTCCAGCCAGACCGGAGCCAGCCAGCTCGGCATCCTGCACGGCTCCAACTTCGACGTCCCGGCGTTCCGCTGGTACGAGAAGGACACCCGCGAGGTGATGGTCTGCAACCGGCCGACCAGTGCCGCCGAACTCCAGCGGCGGGCCGTCCTGCGCACCGGTGACGGCGGGCTGCTGACCCTGGACGGGGCGAGCCGGGGCAACCTGTTCAGCGGCGGCGCCGACCAGCTGGCCCTGGTGCTGTCCGTCGCGGCCCGGCGCGGGCGCGCCAACCGCTCCCGCGCGGGCTACTTCGCGTACTTCTCCGACCCGGCCAACGCCGTCCGGACCGCCCTCTCCTTCACCGCCGAAGTGGTGCGCGAGATCGGCCAGTCGCTGCGCTCCCGGGCCCGCAAGGACGAGCCCAGGGTGGCGCGCGGCGGCCTGTACCCCGTGATCCGGGCGTTCGCGACGGTGATCGAGCGGGACGTGGTCGTCTCGGCGGTGATCGGGGACACCCTGGCGGGCCGCGCCGCGGTCTACGCGGACCTGGTCGCCTACGACGAGGTCGCGCACCACTCGGGCCCGCACGGCGGGGACACCGACCGGGTGCTGGCCCGGCTGGACCGGAGCCTCGCGCTCATCGCCCGGGCCGCCGAGCACGCCCCGCGCGCCTACCGGTTCGTCCTGCTCTCGGACCACGGCCAGAGCCCGGGGGAGACCTTCCTCGGCCGCTACGGACTCACCCTGAAGGACCTGGTCCGCGCCGGCTGCGGACTGCCGGTCTCGCGCCGGGCCGGCGGCACGCGCAGCGGGGCCGAGGCCCGCGCGGCCGTGCTGGCGGCCCTCCACCGGCCGGAGGAGGAGGACGGCGAGGAGGTCCATCCGCCCCCGGGCTCCGACCCGGTGGTGCTGGCCTCGGGCAACCTCGGACTGATCTCCTTCCCGGACCTGCCCGGGCGGGCCCCGCGCCGGTGGATCGAGCGGGCCCACCCCGCCCTGCTGGCCACCCTGGCCAACCACCCCGGGGTGGGGTTCCTGCTGGTGGACGGCGAGGTGCTCGGCCCGGACGGCGCGTCGGCGCGGCTGGACGTACCGGGGGCGGCGGAGGAGCTGCTGGCGGCGTTCGGGCCGGGCGCGGCCGACGCGGTCCGCCGGACGGACTCCTTCCCGCACGTGGCCGACATCATGGTCAACTCGGCGTACGACCCGGTGAGCGGGGCCGTGCACGCCTTCGAGGAGCAGATCGGCTCGCACGGCGGTCTCGGCGGGGAGCAGGGGCACCCGTTCCTGATGTGGCCCACGGAACTGTCGGACCCGGGCCGGGAGCTGGTGGGTGCCGAGGCGGTGCACGATGTCCTGCGCCGCTGGCTGCGCGAGGCGGACGGCCCCCAGGTGCCGCTCGCGGACCGGCCGGAGGAGGATCCCCGGCGGGAGGCCGACCCGGACGGAACCTTTCCTTCCGCAGGGGTGCCCGCACCGGACGAAACCCGGTGATTTGGTGCGGAGTTCACGGTGCCCGACCATGGGGCGTCCTGACCAGCATGTGAGACATTCCGAGGCGCACCCCCGATGACCAGCACCGCAGCCCCAGCCCCGACCACCACCGGGGCCACGGGCCCCGCGGAGGCCACCGGACCCGCCGGGGCCGCCGCGGCCACGGGACCCGCCGGCCAGGGCGGCGGTCCGCACGCCCGCCGCTTCGGCCTCCCGACCGCCGTCTGCCTGGTCATGGGCAACATCATCGGCGGCGGGATCTTCCTCCTCCCCGCCTCGGTCGCCCCCTTCGGCACCGTCAGCCTGCTCGCCTTCGGTGTGCTGACCCTCGGCGCGATCGCCCTCGCCCTGGTCTTCGGCCGCCTCGCCGAACGGCACCCGCAGACCGGCGGGCCGTACGTCTACGTCCGCGCCGCGTTCGGCGACTTCGCGGGCTTCCTCGCCGCCTACAGCTACTGGATCACCACCTGGGTCTCGAACGCCGCCCTCGCGGTCGCGGCCGTCGGCTACCTCTCCGTGCTCTTCCCCGCGATCGGGGACCACAAGTGGTCCATGTGCCTGGCCGCCCTGGCCGTCCAGTGGCTGCCCGCCCTCGCCAACCTGGCCGGCACCCGGTACGTGGGCGCGGTCCAGCTCGTCGCGACCGTGCTGAAGCTCGTCCCCCTGCTGCTCGTGGCCGTCGGCGGACTGTTCTTCTTCGACCCGGCCAACCTCGGCCCCTTCCGGGCCACCGACCAGAGCGCCGTCGGAGCCGTCTCCGCCTCCGCCGCGATCCTGCTCTTCAGCTACCTGGGCGTCGAGTCCGCCGCCGTCAGCGCCGGCGAGGTCCGCGACCCGGCCCGCAACGTCGGCCGCGCCACCGTCCTCGGCACCGCGGGCGCCGCCACCGTCTACCTGCTCGGCACCCTCGCCGTGTTCGGGCTGGTCGCCCACGACCGGCTGGTCTCCTCCGAAGCCCCCTTCACCGACGCCGTCAACGCCATGTTCGGCGGCACCTGGGGCGGCACGCTCGTCGCCTGCGCCGCGGTGGTCTCGATGGTCGGCGCGCTCAACGGCTGGACCCTGCTCAGCGCGCAGACCCCGTACGCGGCCGCCCGGGACGGGCTCTTCCCGAAGGTCTTCGCGACCAAGCGGCGCGGGGTCCCCGTGGCCGGCGTCCTCGTCACTGTCGTCCTGGCCTCCGGGCTGACCGTCTACAACTACACCGCCGGATCCGAGGGCGTCTTCGAGGTCCTGGTCCTCGTCACCACCTTCACCGCGACCGTTCCCTACCTGCTGTCCACCGCCGCGCAGATCTTCTTCCTCCTCTCCGGCCGGTCCGAGCGGGTCCACCGCGGCCGCCTGGTCCGCGACGCCGCCCTCGCCTGCCTCGCCTTCGGCTTCTCCATGTGGCTCGTCGCCGGCTCCGGCTACGCCGCCGTCTACCAGGGCGTCCTGTTCCTCTTCGCCGGCGTCCTCCTCTACGCCCTCATGGCCGCCCGCCGCCAGCGCGGAGCCGCCGGCTAGGAACCGTCGACGCGGGAAAACCGGGTGCTCCGGGGGCCGCGGTGCGCACACACTGGGCGCACCACAGCCCCCGGCCCCGAAGGACGACCGCACCCGTGCAGGCAGCCGCCACCGTCACCCCCGCCCAGATCCCCGAACTCCTCCTCGGCCTCGCCACCGTACGGCCGGTGTTCCTCTGGGGGGCGCCGGGCATCGGCAAGTCCTCGCTCGTGCGGAAGTTCGCCGACTCGCTGGGCCTGGAGTGCGTCAGCCTCCTCGGTACCCAGCTCGCCCCCGAGGACCTGATCGGCGTCCCCCAGATCCGCGACGGCCGCTCCGTGTTCTGCCCGCCGGAGGCCATCGCCCGCGACGAGCCGTACTGCCTCTTCCTCGACGAACTCAACGCAGCGAGCCCCGACGTCCAGAAGGCCTTCTACTCGCTGATCCTCGACCGGCGCATCGGCTCCTACGAGCTGCCCGCCGGCTCCATCGTCATCGGCGCGGGCAACCGCGCCACCGACAACGCCCTCGCCCGGCCCATCGCCTCCGCCCTCGTCAACCGCCTCACCCACGTCCACCTGCGGGCCTCCGCACAGGACTGGCTGGTCTGGGCCGGCGAGCACGGCATCCACCCCTGGATCACCGACTACCTCACCGACCGCCCTGACCACCTCTGGTCGCAGCCGCCGAAGACCGAGGAGCCGTTCTCCACGCCGCGTTCCTGGCACATGCTCTCGGACGCCCTGCACTCCTTCGGGACCGGACTGGACGAGGAGACCCTCAAGGTCGTGGCCCACGGCACCCTCACCCCGGCGCACGCCGTCTCCTTCTGCGGCTACGCCAAGATCGTCCGGCACTCCTTCGGCATCGAGGCGATCTTCAAGGGCGAGGCCTCCTGGCCCACCCGCCTCGCCGACCGCGACCTGCTCTACTACCTCGCCGACGCCTTCCGCGGCCGCCTCGTCAAGGAACTCCCGGCCCGCAAGGAACACGTCTCGCCCGCCGTCCGGCAGATCTCCCACCGGGCCAAGTCACTGCTCGTGCAGCTCGCCGAGATCTCCGTCGAGGTCGCCCAGACCGTCATCGCCGACGACGCCGACGGCCTGCCCGTCCTGCCGTCCTGGTTCCTCGTCGAGGCGGCCCGTGACATGCCCCGCCTGGTCGAGGCCCGCCGATGAGCGCCGCGCGCGGCCGCGCCCGGAAGGAAGCCGGGCCCGACCCCGCCGACCGGGCCTTCGCCGAGGGACTCGCCCTGGTCAAGCGCAACCCCGCGCTCGCCGCCGTCGAAGCCAGGATCTGCCGCCCGGCGAAGTGCCCGGACACCCCCGCCTCGGGTCTGGCCGCGGTGGACTCCAACGGCACCGTCCACGTCCACCCCACCCGGCGCGCCGAACCGGCCGAGTGGGCCTGGGCCCTCGCCCACGCCTTCCTCCACCTCGGCTTCGGCCACGTCCCGGCCGCCGAGGACCCGGACCGGCCCCGGCCCGACCGCTTCGACCTCGCCGCCCGCTGCGCCGTCGTCAACCGCTTCCTGCTGACCTTCCCGGCCGGCCGGGCCCCCGACCACCTGCCCGCCGGCTACCCCGGCGGCGACGAGGACGCCCTGGCCGCCCGCTGGCGCCGCGACGGCATCCCCGCCGCGTACGAGCAGTGCGGCACCGCCGGGGACGGCCCCGACCAGCTCCTCGTGGCCTGGAACTCCTGGAACACGGCCGTCCCGGACTGGGAGACCGCCTTCGCGCACGCCCTGACCCGCAGCGTCTCCGCCGCCATGGACGTCGCCGGAGGCCGCCGCGACCGGGCCACCGGCGAGCGCCTGCGCCAGCACCCCTGGGACCGGGCCCTGAACTGGTTCGTCTCCTCGTACCCGCTGCTCGGCGGGCTCGCCGGGGGCCTGACGATCGTCGCGGACGCCGAGGTGGCCCGCGCGAACGGCATCGCCGTCGCCGCCGTCAGCGCGAGCGCCGGGGAGATCTACGTCAACCCGCTGCGCACCCTCACCGACGGCGAGTGGCGGTTCGTCCTGGCCCACGAGATGCTGCACGCCGCCCTGCGCCACGGAGAGCGCCGCGGCGCCCGCGACCCGTACCTGCACAACGTCGCCGCCGACTACGTGGTCAACGGCTGGCTCGTCGAGATGGACGTCGGGGACATGCCCGACGGACTGCTGCACGATCCCGCCCTGAGCGGCCTGTCCGTCGAGGAGGTCTACGACCTCATCGCCACCGGCCTGCGCCGCGGCCGCCGGCTCGCCACCCTGCGCGGCAAGGGCGTCGGGGACATCCTGGGCGAGCCCCTGTCCCACCCGGCGAGCGTGCCGTACACGGACCTGGACGAGTTCTACCGGCGCGGCCTGGTCCAGGGCTTCGACCTGCACGCGCACGGGGACCGCGGACTGCTGCCCGCCGGCCTGGTCGAGGAGATCCGCGCCCTGGCCCACCCGCCGGTGCCCTGGGACGCGCGGCTCGCCCGCTGGTTCGACGAGTACGTTCCCCGGCCGGAGCCCGTACGTTCCTACGCGCGCCCGGCGCGCCGCCAGGCGTCGACCCCGGACATCCCCCGCGCGGGCCGCCACTTCCCGCCCGAGGAGATCGCCCGCTGCACCTTCGGGGTGGTGCTCGACACCTCGGGCTCCATGGACACCGCCCTGCTCGGCAAGGCGCTGGGCGCGATCGCCTCGTACGCGGAAGCCCGCGACGTACCGGCCGCCCGCGTCGTGTTCTGCGACGCGGCGCCGTACGACGCGGGCTATCTGCCCCCGACCGAGATCGCGGGCCGGGTACGGGTGCGCGGCCGGGGCGGCACGGTGCTCCAGCCGGGCATCGACCTGCTGCTGCGGGCGGAGGACTTCCCGCCCGGCGCACCGGTGCTGGTGATCACGGACGGGTGGTGCGACACCCTGCGGATCCGGCGCGAGCACGCCTATCTGGTTCCGCAGGGTGCCTCCCTGCCGTTCACCCCCAGGGGGCCGGTGTTCCGGCTCGCCTGAGGACCCCGAGGGTTTAGTCGAGGTAGTCGCGCAGCACCTGCGAACGCGACGGGTGGCGCAGCTTCGACATGGTCTTGGACTCGATCTGACGGATGCGCTCACGGGTGACCCCGTACACGCGGCCGATCTCGTCCAGGGTCTTCGGCTGGCCGTCGTTGAGGCCGTACCGCATGGAGACCACGCCCGCCTCGCGCTCCGAGAGCGTGCCCAGGATGGACTGGAGCTGCTCCTGGAGGAAGGTGAACGACACCGCGTCGGCCGGCACGACCGCCTCGGAGTCCTCGATGAGGTCACCGAACTCGCTGTCGCCCTCCTCACCCAGGGGGGTGTGCAGGGAGATCGGCTCGCGGCCGTACTTCTGGACCTCGATGACCTTCTCGGGGGTCATGTCGAGTTCCTTGCCCAGCTCCTCCGGGGTGGGCTCGCGGCCCAGGTCCTGGAGCATCTGGCGCTGCACGCGGGCGAGCTTGTTGATGATCTCGACCATGTGCACGGGGATGCGGATCGTGCGCGACTGGTCGGCCATGGCACGCGTGATCGCCTGCCGGATCCACCAGGTGGCGTACGTGGAGAACTTGAAGCCCTTGGTGTAGTCGAACTTCTCCACCGCGCGGATCAGACCGACGTTGCCCTCCTGGATCAGGTCCAGGAAGAGCATGCCGCGGCCGGTGTAGCGCTTGGCCAGGGAGACCACGAGACGGAGGTTGGCCTCCAGCAGGTGGTTCTTGGCGCGGCGGCCGTCCTCGACGAGGATCTCCAGCTCGCGCTTGAACGCGGGCTTGTGGTCCTCCTCCTCTTCGAGCTTGTACTCGGAGAACAGGCCCGCCTCGATGCGCTTGGCGAGCTCGACCTCCTGCTCGGCGTTGAGGAGCGGCACCTTGCCGATCAGCTTCAGGTAGTCCTTGACGGGGTCGGCGGTGGCACCGGCCACCATGACCGTCTGCGCCGGGGCGTCGTCCTCGTCGTCGTCGGACAGGACGAAGCCCTGGGTGCCGCCCGTCTTGGGCGCCTCCTCCTCGGCCTCGTCGGCGAGGTCCTCGGCCGCCCAGTCCTCGCCCTCGACGGCGGGGGTCTCGCCCTCGTCGGAGTCCTTGGCACCGGCCTTCTTCGTGGCGGCGGTCTTCTTGGTCGCCGTGGCCTTCTTGACGGCGGTCTTCTTGACCGTGCGCTTCTTGGGCTCGGCGGCGGCCTCGGCCGTCACCTCGTCCTCGGCGCCGGCCGGCGATGCGGATATCGCCGCGGCGGTGGCCGGGGCGGCCGTCTTGCGCGCGCCGATGGGGCGCGGCGCGGCGGCCGCCTTCTTGGTCACGGTGCGGGCGGGGGCCGCGGCCGCCTTGCGGGGCTTCTTCGCGGGAGCCTTGGTGGCGGGGGCGGCGCTGACGTGGAGGGCGACGCCCTCCTCGTCCAGGACCTGGTTCAGGCTGCGCAGGACCCGCTTCCACTGGTCCACCGGGATGCGGCCGGCCTCGAAGGCCTGGCGCACATCGTCACCGTTGATGTGACCCTGCTCGCGGCCGCGCTCGACGAGCGCGACGAGGGCCTCCGATTCGGCGATCTCCGGAGGGAACGTACGGGACGGGCTGAGCGACACAAGGAGCCTCTCGTTGCGAACAGATAAGGGGTGAGCGGGACATCATCGCGCGAACTCGGGAAACAGACCCGAGGGGGGTCTGTATTCCGGGCCGCGCGAGGACACCTGTCGGTTCATCGCATGCCCGAGTCGATTCGTTACGCGCTGAATTGAGTGACCTGCGCCACGCTGTGGCCGCGCAACCGATCCGGCGGAGATCCGTCCGCCTCGCGACCGCTTCCCGCAAGGCCTCATCTCAGCCCTTTTTGCGGGCTTCGATGAGGAAGCGGGCGGTGTGCGCGACGAACGGGCCCTCGCGTTCGATCCGTTCGTGGAGCTCGCGCAGCCGGTCCCGGTACTGCCCGACCGTGAAGCCGGGCACCATCCAGATCACCTTCCGTAGAAAGTAGATCACGGCTCCGATGTCATGGAACTCCGTCCGCAGTCGTTCGGAGCGCAGATCGACCACCTCCAGGCCCGCTTTCGTGGCGTCGGCGACCGCGTCGTCGGGGTGCCGGCCGCGCCGCACCTCCTCCGGCTGGGGGCCGAGGAAGTACTCGACGAGCTCGAAGACGCTCGCCGGGCCGACCTGCTGGGACAGGTAGGTGCCGCCCGGTTCCAGCACCCGGGCGATCTCGTCCCACCAGATGGTCACCGGATGCCGGCTGGCGACCAGCTCGAAGGCCTCGTCACCGAAGGGCAGCGGCGGCTCGTCGGCGTCCGCGACCACCACCGCGCCCAGCGGGTGCAGCAGCCGTGTCGCCTTCAGGATGTTCGGCGGCCAGGACTCGGTGGCCACCGTCAGCGGCGGCAGCGGTCCGGACCCGGCGAGCACCTCGCCCCCGCCGGTCTGGATGTCCAGCGCGGAACGCACCCGGGCCAGACGCTCGCCCAGGAGCCGCTGGTAGCCCCACGAGGGGCGCTGCTCGGTGGCGCGGCCGTCGAGCCAGGAGAAGTCCCAGCCGTCGACGGAAACGGATTCGGCCTCGGCGACGAGATGGTCGAAAGTACGCGTCATGTCTCGATCGTCCCAGCTCGGGCCCCGGTGAACCACCGGATATGTCGACTACAGTGGTCGGCGGGCCGTGACTGGCGTTCGGGTGGATCACCACCGGGGAGCGGCCCGGCGTACCCCGTACGTCGACTGCCGCGCGCCTGGGCGATCCGCGATCCGCAGCGACGTTCAGGAGACCCCGTGACGACTGCCACCGCCCAGCTGATGGACGGCACCGCCCTCGCCCGCCGCATCTCGGAGCAGACCGCCGCCCACGCGGCCGCGCTCACCGAGCGCACCGGCACCGCACCCTGCCTCGCGACCGTCCTGGTCGGCGAGGACCCCGCGTCCGTGACGTACGTACGCATGAAGCAGAACCGTTGCGCCAAGGCCGGGATCACCTCCCGCCACGTGGAGCTGCCGGCCACGACCACCACCGAGGAGCTGGTGGCCGCCCTCACCGAGCTCTCCGAGGACCCGCAGATCAGCGGCATCCTGCTCCAGCACCCCGTCCCGCACCACATCGACGAGCGCGCCGCCTTCGAGGCCATCGCCCCGGGCAAGGACGTCGACGGGGTCACCATGCACTCCTTCGCCGCCATGGGCTTCGGCCTGCCCGGCTTCGTCTCCTGCACCCCCGGCGGCATCATGCGCCTGCTGGAGGCCTACGACGTCGACCTCACCGGCAAGCACGCCGTCGTCGTCGGCCGCAGCGCCATCCTCGGCAAGCCCGCCGGCATGCTCCTGCTGGAGCGCAACGCCACGGTCACCTACTGTCACTCCCGCACCGTCGACCTGCCCTCGATCGTGCGCCAGGCGGACGTGCTCGTGGCCGCCGTCGGCAAGGCCGAGTTCATCCGCGGCGAGGACATCAAGCCCGGCGCCGTCGTCCTGGACGCCGGCTACAACGAGGGCAACGTCGGCGACGTCCACTTCGAGTCGGCCGCCGCCCGCGCCTCCCTGATCACCCCCGTGCCCGGCGGCGTCGGCCCCATGACCATCGCCGTGCTGCTGGAGCAGACCGTCCGGGCCGCCGCCGCGCAGGCCGGACTGGACCTCGCGGAACTCTGACCCCTTCCGCCTTCCGCACGCGACGCCCCGGACCCCTCGGTCCGGGGCGTCGCGCGGCCCGGGGCCACCGCTCAGGCGACAGCGCCTGCCGCAGCCGTACGGCGGGCCGCGGCGACGACCGGGGAGGTGCGGAACGCGCGGGCCAGCGGGGCCAGGGGCTGCCCGCCGAGCCCGTGGGGGGCCGGGCCGTCCGGGCCGTCCGGGCCGGAGACGGCCGGGGGGCCTTCGGTGCCCGCCCGCTCGGCGGCCGCCCGGTGCCGGCAGGCGGCGGCGAGCATGGCGGCGTCCGCCACGACGGCGGCGGCCCGTTCGTCGAGGCCCTGGGCGCGCGCGGCCCCGTACGCGAGTGACCGCACCCCGGGGTCGAACCAGCCGGCCAGGGCCAGCAGCCCGTCGTCGATGACCGACTCGCGGTGGATCAGCCGGATCCCGATCGGCGACCACCAGGTCAGCGGCACCGTCGTCACGCTGCGGGCGGCGAACCCGCGCAGCGCCTTCCACAGCGGGCGCAGCCGCCGGTACTGGCTGTAGTCCCGCCACAGCGCCGACCCGCCGAGCATCGGCACGAGGAACCCCGACCCCACCAGCAGCGCCGCCGCGGAGGCCAGCGGCGGGGCCACGTACGTGGACAGGACGTCCCAGTCGTGCCCGGCCCAGCGGGCGCCCACCGCGGCCCACTTCGCCGCGAGGTACCCGAGGTCCATGAGCCCGCCGAGCATGAGCAGCGCCAGCCCCGAGCGCAGCGACCGCAGCGCGGGATCGACGCGCAGGGTCCACTTGAGGCACAGCACGCTCAGCGCCGTACTGCCCACGGTGTGCGACACCAGGTAGAGGACGATCATCTCGCGCAGCCAGGGCGTGTTCGCGTAGTACGTGTCCAGGTCCCGCAGCCGTTCCACCGGCGCGTCCCCGATCACGAACAGGGTCACGATCAGCGCGCTCACGGCGCCGAACGCCCCCACCGTCACCCGCGTCGCCCGCCGGACGCCGGCGGGCGGACCCCCGGCCCAGTGCAGGATCAGCACGACCGAAGCCCCCGAGAACGCGGTGAGGACGCTGTACACGAGCGGGGCGGCGAAGTTGACGACGCCGGTGATCTCGTTGACCGCGGCCAGGGAAGGCGGCGCGGCCAGGAACGTCAGCAGGCAGCCGACGACCAGCAGCGCGCACACGGCCCGCATCAGCGGCTGGTCCCAGTTCCGGCGCAGCGCCGGGGCCTTGATCAGCAGGGCCAGGACCATCACCGAGCCCGCCACGTACAGGACGAAGTCCTCCCTCACCGGGCGCGTCCGGCGGGGTCCGCCCCCAGCTCGCGCCCCCCGCCCGCTCCGGCGGCTCCGACGAGCCCGGCGACGGCGCGCTCGGCGGCGGTCAGCGGCGGCGCCTTGAGGGCGCCCCGCGGGGAGGCCCGCAGCACCCGCCGGACGATGTCGGGCCGCAGCCAGTGGGTGGGCGGGCTGGTCATGGTGATGACCTCAAGGAACGCCGCGGTGAGCGGTTCCTGCGTGGTGGCCCCGGTCACGAGCCGGCTCACGTACGCGTCGAGGAGTCCCGCGCCCGGCCGGGGCCGCGTACCGGTCGCCCCGGGATACCTGATGTCCTGCGAGGCGGCGAGCTCCCAGGCGGTGGCGACCGGCGGGGCGAGCGCGCGCTGGGCGGCGTTCCCGAAGCCGGGCCGGGCGAGTCCGCCATTGCGCAGCAGGGCGCGTACGGCGAGCAGTCCCTGGGCGGCGACCGTCATGCCCTGCCCGTAGAGCGGGTTGAAGGTGGCCACCGAGTCGCCGACGGCGAAGAAGCCGTCGGGCAGGTCCGCCTTCTCGTAGTGGATCCGCCGGCCGGCGGTGCCCTGGGTGACGGCGACGTCGCCCAGCGGCGCGCGGCCTTCGAGGAGCTCCCCGACGATCGGATGCCGGACGCCCTTGGCGAACGGGACGAACGCGTCGGGGTCGTTGGTGGGCCGGCCGCCGCGGGTGCCGGAAAGGGTGGCCTGCCACTGCCCGTTCTCGATCGGGACGATCGTCGCCGTACGGCCGGGTACGGGCACCCGGGGGTCGGACTGGACGTTGACGATCGGGAAGCCCAGCTCGTGCGCCCCCTCGGGCGCCTCGAACAGGCGGGTCGCGTAGACCAGGCCGGAGTCGACCTCGGAGTACCGGATGCGGCCCGCCCCGGCCGCCTCCAGCCAGCCGAGGGCCCGGGAGCCGCGGCCGCCGGCGTCGACGACGAGATCGGCCTCCACGACCACGCCCTCCCCGTCCGGGGTGTCGACGCGGACGCCGGTGATCCGCGCGGCGCTGCCCTCCAGGCCCCTCACCCGGCTGCGCTGGAGGAGGGTGACCCCCGGCAGCGCGGTGACCCGGGCACGGACCACGGAGTCGAGCAGGTCGCGGCTGCAGGAGATGCTGAACTGCTTCTCCGCGCACCGCGGGATCCACCCCCGCGCGGTCAGGGTGACCAGGTCCGTCGGCAGGCTGCGGCGGATCGCGCCGGCCGCCGTCCACTGCTCGCCGATGCCCGGCAGGATCTCCTCCACCGCGCGCGCCCCGCCCGACCACATGACGTGGACGTGCCGGGCCTGCGGGAGGCCGCGCCGTGGCGTCGGGCCGTCGGGCAGCGCGTCGGCGTCGATGATCGTGACCGTCGCGTACTCGGCGAGTACGGCGGCCGCGAGCAGTCCGGCCAGGCTGCCGCCGATGACGACGGCGTGGCGGGACGGGGTGGACTGGGTCATCGTGTGGTGCTCTCTGTCAGGCCGCGCGGAGGGCAGGCGGCGAAGGTGAGGAAGCGGAGGCGGCCGGGACGGGCGTGCCGTGCGGGGCGCTCAACGGCCCCAGCCGAGCGAGGTGTTGATGCGCTCGATCTCCTCCGGGAACTGCTCCTGCCTGGGGGGAGTGAGGAAGGCCTTCAGGAGCATGCCGAGGTACAGGCCGAAGGTCTCGGCCCGGATCTCCGCGGGATCCTCCCGGTCGGCGCGGGCGGCGGCCTGCCGGACCACGTGCTCCAGCGGGGCGTCCGGACGCAGCAGTTCCGCGAGACTGCCGTGGGGGGACGTGAGGCGTGCGGCGACGGCCATGCCGGGGCCGTGGCCGTCGCAGGTGCCCTCGTGCACGTGCCACAGCTCGTGGCAGGCGATGACGAGCTGGTGCTCGGGCCGGGTACGGGCCTCGATGACGAGGAGGTCGCGGTCGTCCAGCTCCAGCCAGAGCCCGCTCGCCGTGTCGGCCGGGAACGGAACGAAGCGGAACTCCACGGGGCGGCCGCCGCGGAGCCGTGCGAAGGCGGCGCAGAGCCCGCCGATGATCAGGCCGGCGTCGCAGGGCGCGGCGAGGCGCGCGTCGGCGAGTAACCGGGCGCCGAGGCTCCGCATGGCCCGTGTGGTCCTCATGCCCCGTCCCCCTCGCCGTCCCGGTCCGCCCCGGCGGCCTCCTCGGCCCCACCGGCCCCTGCACCACTGCCCGTACCGCTTCCCGCATCGCTTCCCGCGCCGGGTACGGGCCCGGTCCCGGGGCGCGGGCCCGCCTCCGTGCCCGGGGCGTCGGCCCGGCGGGGGACCGGCTGGCCCTCGCGGGCCAGGAGGTCGTCCAGGTAGTCGGCCAGGGACTTCCAGCCCGCCGGCGAGAGCCGCCCCGCGCGCGTGACGATGCTCCGCACGTCGTGGGCGCGCAGCACCGCCAGCATCGGGTTCGCCCCGTCCGACCCGTCCGCCCCGGCGGCCCGCAGTTCCCGCTCGATGCCGCCGAGCACCCCGGCCAGCGCCTGCGCGTCCCCGTCCAGCAGGAAGCCGCCCTCCACGCCGTAGAACCGCTGGATCCCCGCGGCCGCCGCGAGGTTGGGCAGCCCCTCGCCCTGCGCCAGCCGGGTCAGGGACTGGCCGGAGGCGTCGAAGGAGCCCGCAATGGCCGTCAGGGAGTGCGGCTGGCCGTCGGCGCGCGGCCGGGTCCGGCGCAGGTGCTCGAAGCGCAGCCGCACCTGCTCCCTGAGCGGCAGCCGCGGCGGATTCCCGTCGAGCGTGAGCCGTATGGCCTGCGGGGTGAGGCCGCTGAGGTACGAGAGGTGATCGAGGTCGTCCGCGGCGGCGGGGCCGTCCGGGCCGGCCGTGGCCAGGGCCCGTTCCACCGCGCTCTTGCTGTCGGCCAGCAGGAAGCCCGCGTACACCCCGAAGAAGCGCTGCACGCCCGCCGCGTGACCGAGCCGGGGCAGTCCGGTGCCGGCGTTGAGCGGGCCGAGGGAGGCGCCGGGCGCGTCGAAGTCCTCGGCGATCGCGGCGAGGGACCACTCCCGGCCGTGCTTGTCGCGGCGGGTGGCGCGCAGCCGCAGGAACCGCTGGTGCACCCGGCGTTCCAGGGGGACTTCGGCGGCCGTACCGGCCACCACCTGCGGAATCAGCGCCGGTTCGACCCCGGACAGGTGCCCGAGCCGCTCCACGGCCAGTACCTCGTCGGGGTCCCGTCCGCACCGCCGGGCCAGTTCCACGACGCGGTCCCAGGCCGCGCTGAGATCGGATCGGGCGGCGGCTCGCACCGGGTAACTCTCCGTACGTCGACAGGGCGTTCGAGTGACAGGGCTCCGTGAAGCCTAGCCCCCCGCCCCCGCCCCGAACCAGCACGACCCCCACATTCCCTGCGGTCGGTCTCAAAAAAAGTGGGGACGCCACCCCTTGCCCCGAAGGCCCCCTCGCCCCCGTCCCACGGGCGGCCGTTACCCGGGAGGTAATCGACCCCCCGCCCGCCGCGGCGGCACAGTGGGGGCATCGGGCTCCGGGGGCGCGCACTCGCAGCCGGGGCCCGGTACCCCCGCCCGCGCACACGACTCCGACGGAGGCCCACCGCCATGTCCGCGACCCTGTTCGGCAGCATCGCCCGTACCACCGTCCCGCAGACCGCACTGCGCCGCTTCCTCGGGCTCGACGCCGTGGTCACCGGCGGCAACGGGCTCGCCTACGCCGCCTTCTCCGCCCCGCTCGGCCGGCTGCTCGGCGTCGACGCCGGGCTCCTGTTCGCGCTCGGCGTCCTCCTCGTCCTGTACGGCGCCGCCGTCGGCTACCTCGCGTCCCGGACCCGCCCGGCCGCCTTCCCCGTGAAGTGCGTGATCGAGACCAACTGCGCCTGGGCGGCGCTCAGTCTCGTCGCGCTCTTCGTGTGGCTGGACCCCACCACCGCCGGCGCGGTGTGGATCCCGGCGCAGGCGCTGACCGTCGCCTCCTTCGCCCTGCTCCAGCAGCTGGCGCTGCGCGCCTCGGGCTCAGGAGCCCGCTGAGCGAAGGTACTTGGCCGTCGCCGGGTCGGCCGGCAGCAGCGTCTCGATGGCCAGCTCGGCGACCGTCACGTCCATCGGCGTGTTGAAGGTGGAGATGGACGACACGAAGGACAGGATCTGCCCGTCGTGCTCGATCCGCAGCGGCAGGGCGATGTACGGGACCGCTTCCTCCAGGGGCTCGCGGTCCCCCGGCCGCTCCGCCACCGGGTACGCGGCGACCTCCTCGTACAGGGCGCGCAGCGCGGACGAGCGGGCCAGCGCGATCTGCCGCTCCATCTGGGCCAGCAGGTGCCCCCGCCATTCCCGCAGGTTGTGGATCCGCCGGGCGAGGCCCTCCGGGTGCAGGGTGATCCGCATGGCGTTCAGCGGCGGCGCCAGCAGGTGGTCCGGCATCCCGTCGAGCAGCATCATGACGCCCCGGTTGGCGGCGACGACGTCGTACGCGGCGTCCACCACCAGCGCCGGGTACGGCTCGTAGGCGCTCATCAGCCGCTCCAGGCCCTCGCGGAGCACCGCCATGGAGGGGGCGTCCAGCGGGGTGTGCGGGTACCGGGGGGCGTAACCGGCCGCCATCAGCAGGGCGTTGCGGTCGCGCACCGGTACGTCGAGGTGGTCGGCGAGCCGCAGCACCATCTCCTCGCTCGGCCGGGACCGGCCGTTCTCCACGAAGCTGATGTGCCGGGACGAGGAGTCGGCGCGCCCCGCCAGCTCCAGCTGACTGATCCCGCGCCGCTCCCGCCAGGTGCGCAGCAGGGCTCCCACGTTCGCCGTCGTCATGCCCCGACGGTAGCCGAGACCGGAGCTCGCGGGCGGCCCGGAACAACCCGCACGCACCACGGCGCGGTCGGTCCCCTCCGGCCCCCGCTGTGCGAACCTTGACTCCTCATCACGGACGTACGCCCACGGGAGAAGGAGCCGGCCGCATGCCGAGTCAGCCGCTGTCGCAGAAGGAGATCGAGGACCGCCTGCGGGAACTCCCGGGCTGGGCCTTCGAGGACGACCGGATCCTCCGCACCTACCGGCTCCGCACGCACATCGCCGCCGGCGCCCTCGTCGCGCACATCGCCGCCGTCCAGGACGAGTTGAACCACCACTCCGACCTCACCCTCGGCTACAACACGGTCCGCCTGGCGGTCAACAGCCACGACGCCGGAGACGTCGTCACCGAGACCGACTTCGCCCTCGCCGAACGGGTCGAAGCCCTCGCCCCCGCCCACGGCGCGAGCTGAGCCCCCGCACGTGCCGAACACCAGGAGCCTGCTCGACTACGACGCCGAGGCCGCGTCGTACGACGCCACCCGCGGCGGTGTCCCGCGCGCCGAAGCCGCCGCCGGGGCGGTGCTCGGCCTGGTCCCGGCCGCCGCCCGCACCCTGCTCGACCTGGGCTGCGGCACCGGCATCGTCACCGCCCGCCTGGACCGGCCCGGGCTGCGCGTACTGGGCGCGGACACCTCGTACGGGATGGCCGCTACGGCCGCCCGCCGCGGGGTGCCCGTAGTCCTCGCCTCCGGCACCGGCCTGCCCGTACGGACGGGCTCCCTGGACGCGGTGAGCGCCGTGTGGCTGCTGCACCTGCTGCGCGAACCCGGCGCCGTGCCCGGCCTCGTCGCCGAGGCCGGGCGGGTGCTGCGCCCCGGCGGGGTCTTCGTCACCACCGTCGACAAGGACGCCGCGCACGACGTCGGCAGCGACATCGACGCACTGCTCGCCCCGCACCTGACGGCCGCCCCCGCGGACGCCTCCGGCCTGGTCGAGGCCTG
Organism: Streptomyces sp. NPDC044704; assembly: GCF_056433525.1. NCBI lineage: Bacteria > Bacillati > Actinomycetota > Actinomycetes > Kitasatosporales > Streptomycetaceae > Streptomyces > Streptomyces sp. NPDC044704. Next base: position 11,462 of record NZ_JBWKGY010000014.1, on the reverse strand, counting down.
CGCGGCCCGGGCGGGCCTGCGGCCGGCCGGGGAGACCCGCTTCACGGGACACGGCCAGGGCCGCAGCCCGCGCGAGAGCGCCGCCGCGCTCCTGGCGGGCCGGTACGCCTCCCGGATCAGCCCCCGCGGCATCGGCGCGGCCGAGCTGGCGGCCGCCCTGGAGGCGCTGCCCGCACCGGACGAGCCGCGCGCGGAGCCGACGTACCGGGTACGGAGCTTCGTACGGCCCTGACGGACCCGCGTTCCGGCGGCCCGCGGGGCTACACCGGCTCCAGGCGCCACCACTGGGACGGGGAGTCGGTGTCCTCGCCCTGGCGGGCCCGGCCCTCGCCGTCCGCCTCCAGCAGCAGCTCGCTGACGCACGCGACGAGGGACACCACCCCGGGGTCGTCCAGGTGCTCCTCGACGAGCCACTCCTGGGCGCCGAAGGCGTTGGCGCGCCACACCTGCACCCGGGCGCCGGCCTCGGTGGAGGCGTTCGCCACGTCGAGGCGCCGTTCGTTGTCCTCGCTCACCACGTGGAAGATCCCGCCGCCGCTGTGCACGGGGGAGATCCGCCAGCGGCGGGCGGCCGTCGGCGCGGGGGGCCCGTCGGGGCCGACCCGCACCCGGGAGGCGCCCTCCAGCTGGAGCACCAGCCCGCTCTGCACGTTCCTGATCCGGTAGATCCCGTCGGGAAGGTTCACGCGGACGCCCTCAGACGTCGAAGACGGCCGGGTCCGGCCCGATGCGGCGGCCCGCCGCACTCGCGCCGAGGGCGTCCAGCGCCGCGACGTCGGCCGCGTCCAGCTCGAACCCGAAGACGTCCAGGTTCTCCCGGATGCGCTCCGGGGTCACGGACTTCGGGATCACGACGTTGCCGTGCTGGAGGTGCCAGCGCAGCACCACCTGCGCGGCGCTGCGGCCGTGCCGGGCGGCGATCTCCTCGACCGCGGGCAGCGTCAGCAGCTCCTTGCCCTGGCCCAGCGGGGACCAGGCCTCGGTGACGATGCCGCGCTCGGCGTGCAGGGCCCGCAGTTCCTCCTGCGGGAACAGCGGGTGCAGCTCGATCTGGTTCACGGCGGGCACCAGGGAGCTCTCGGCGCCGAGCCGCTCCAGGTCCTGCGGACGGAAGTTCGACACGCCGACCGCCTTGGCGCGGCCGTCGGCGGCGATCTCCTCGAAGGTCTTCCAGATGGTGAGGAAGTCGTCGCGCATCGGGCGCGGCCAGTGGATCAGGTACAGGTCGACGTGGTCGACGGCCAGCTTGGCGAGCGAGTCCTCGAACGCGCGCAGCACCTCGTCGCGGCCCCAGGCGTGCGAGGGCCCGTTCCACAGCTTGGTGGTGACGAACAGTTCCGCGCGCGGCACCCCGGACGCGGCCAGTGCCCGCCCGGTACCGGCCTCGTTGCCGTAGACGGCCGCCGTGTCGATGCTGCGGTAGCCGGCCTCCAGCGCGGTGCCCACGGTCCGCTCCGCCTCGGAGTCCGGGACCTGCCAGACGCCGAAGCCGAGCTGGGGCATGAGCGTGCCGTTGTTGAGCTTGACGGTGGGGACCTGGTTCACGTGTGGTCGATTCCCTCGGGTCGGTGCGGTCGTGGCCCGGGCCACGGTGCCGGGCCACGGTGTACGAGGGGCGACAACCGGCCCCCCGTACACCGTATTCCCGCCACCCGGGGTGACGCCGCCGTGGCACGTCACGCCGTCCCGAGGTACGCCTCCCGCACCAGGGGGTCCGCCCGTACCTCGGCCGCCGTCCCCTCGGCGAGGACCGTTCCCAGGTCCAGTACGACGACCCGTGCGCACAGGTCCATCACGAAGGCCACGTTGTGCTCGACCAGCAGCACCGCGCAGCCCTCCTCCTCGGCGAGGCGCCGCACCACCCCGGCCAGCTGCTCCCGCTCGGGCGCCGCCATCCCGGAGGCCGGCTCGTCGAGCAGCAGCACCGTCGGCGGGTCGGCCACGGCGCGGGCCAGCTCCGCCATCCGGGCCCGGCCGACGGGCAGCCCGCCGGCGTACCGTGCCCCCAGCGTCCCGAGCCCGCAGGAGGCGAGCACCCGTTCACCCCGCTCGCGCCGCTCCCGTTCCCGGCGGCGCCGTGCCGGGAACGCCACCAGGTCGGCGGCGAGCCCGCCCCCACCGCCCCGCCACTCCTGCGCGACGAGGAGGTTGTCGGCCACGCTCAGCTGCCCGAACAGCTGCTGCCGCTGGAACGTCCGGCGCATCCCGTGCCGGGCCCGCCAGACGGGGGAGCGGCGGGTGACGTCCACCCCGTCGAGCAGGATCCGCCCCCGGTCGGGCCGCCGGATCCCGGACAGCACGTCGAACAGGGTGGTCTTGCCCGCCCCGTTCGGCCCGATCAGCCCGCACACCTCCCCGGCGCGGACCCCGAGGTCCACGCCCGTCAGGGCCCGGACGCCGCCGAAGCGCACGCTGATCCCGCTCGCCTCCAGTACGTACCCGCTCATGTCGCCATCCCCAGGTAGGCCTCGGTGAGCCGGTCCGCCTCCACCTCGGCCCGGGGGCCGCACCAGGAGACCCGGCCCTGGGAGAGGTAGGCCACGGTGTCGGCGATGCCCAGGATCTCCGCCGCCTTCTCCTCCACGAGCAGCAGTGCGGTCCCGGCGTCGCGGAGCTCGGTGAGGACCCCGTACACCTCCTCCACGACGCGCGGCGCGAGCCCGAGCGACGGTTCGTCCGCGATCAGCACGTCCGGCGGGCGCTGGAGCAGCGGGGCGAGCGCCAGCATCTGCTGTTCCCCGCCCGACAGGGCGCCGGCCGTGACGGAGCGCCGTTCCCCGAGGCGGGGGAAGCGGTCGTAGACGGCCGCCCGGGCGGTGGCCTCCGGCAGGTAGAGGGCCAGGTTCTCCTCGATGGTGAGCGAGGGGAAGATCCCCCGCCCTTCGGGGGCGAGGAGGACCCCGGCCCGGGAGCGGAGCACGGCTCCGTCGCGGGTGGCGTCCCGCCCGGCGACGAGGACCGACCCGGCCGCCACGGGCAGCAGTCCGGCGGCGACCCGGCAGGCGGTGCTCTTCCCGGCCCCGTTGGGCCCGAGCACGGCGAGGATCTCACCCCGCCGCACGGCGAGCCCGACCCCGTGCAGCACGAGCCCCCCGTCGTACCCGGCGGCGACACCCCGCAACTCAAGCGCTACCCCGCCACCGGCCCGGGCAACGGGCCCCCCGGCCCCGGCCCCGGCACGGGCCGCGGCTCCGGGCCCCGGCCCCCGCCCCGGTCGTCGGGCGGGCGGTACGGAGGCCTCGCCCGGGTGCGGGGTGGCGGGCTCCGTACGGGGCCCTGCGGCGGGCGGCGGCGCGGAGTGGGCCGGCCCGGAGCCGGAGCCGGGACCGGGACCGGGTTCCGCGGTGGACCCCCGGACGCCGGCTCCGGTGCGGGGCTCCCCGCCGTCACCCCCGGCCAGGGGAAGGGCCCGGCGTCGGGCCCACCGCACCGGCAGGGCGGCGCAGTACCCGTCCGGGTCGTTGGCCAGGGCCAGTCCCGCGAGCCCGAACAGGATGACGGGCAGGTGCGCCGACTCCGTCACGTAGTCCGACAGGATCCGCGGGGCCACGGCGTACACGAGCCCCGCCACCACCGCGTACTGCGGCCTGCGCACCCCCGCCGCCACCACGACCGCGAGCCACACCAGCCCCGTCATCGCCGTGAAGTCGGTCGCGGTGACGCGGGTGTTGAAGGAGGCGTACAGGACGCCCCCGAAGCCGGCCAGCCCGGCCGACAGCGTGAACAGCATCAGCTTCGTGCGCAGGACGGACACCCCGGACGCCATCGCCGCCGCGGGCGCCGACCGTACGGCGAGCATCGCGCGCCCCGACGGCGACCCGCGCAGCGCGGTCAGCGCGGCGGCCACGGCGGCGACCAGGACCAGCAGGGCCACGCCCAGGGCCCGGTCGTCGGACAGGTCCAGCGGACCGATCACCGGTCGGGGTACGGACCATCCGGAGTCCCCGTTGCGCAGCCAGCGCAGCTGGAACAGCACCTGGTCGGCGAGGAACGCCAGGGCGAGGGTCGCCAGCGCGAGGGAGCGCCCGCCGAGGCGCAGCGCGGGCAGCGCGACCAGCGCCCCGAGCACGGCCGCCGCGCAGGTGCCCACCGCGAGGGCCGCCACGAAGGGCCAGCCCCGGCTCATGAGGAGGCCCGCGACCAGCGCGGCCCCGGTGACGAAGGTGGCCTGGGCCAGCGAGACCATCGCGCCGAGCCCGGTGACCACGGTGAAGGACATGAACACGAGCGCGATGGCCAGGCCCTGCGCGAGCAGCCCGGTCCAGAAGGGGGTGGTGACGGTGTAGAAGGCCACGCCGAGCAGGACCGCGCCCGCCGCCCACGCCCCCCAGCGGCGGTTCCAGGACGCGCCCGCGAGATGGTCCGGGGACGGTACGTCGACCGCCGCGGTCCCCGCGGTCCGCGCCCGCCGGGTCAGTACGAGCAGCCCCCCGAACAGGATCAGGAAGGGCACCGCCGTGCGGAAGCCGGTGATCCCCTCGGCGAACGAGGCGTAGCCGGCAACCAGGTTCTGCAGGACCCCGAGCCCCAGCCCGCCCGCGAAGGCGAGCGGGACGGAAGCGAAGCGCCCGATGACGGCGGCGGTCGCGGACACGAACAGGAACAGGGTGAAGTCGTGGGCGGACAGCCCCAGCAGGGGGGTCGCGAGCACCCCCGCGAGCCCCGCCAGCGCCGACGCGATCATCCACGCCACCGAAGACAGCCGGTCGGCGCTGATCCCGCGCAGCTCGGTCAGCGACCGGTTGTCGACGGCGGCCCGCAGCCGCAGGCCCAGCCGGGTGTGCCGCATCAGCACCCACAGGGCGACGGCCACCGCCGCCGTGACCACCCAGGTGATCAGCTGGTCGGAGTCGATGCCGACGCCGTCCGCGAGCTGCCAGGACCGCGCGGGGCTCGGCCCGACCCCGGGCAGTCCGAACTGGTTCTCGGCGGGCTCGACCGGCGCGCCCGCGTCGGCCAGCAGCTCCACGGCCCACAGCCCGGCGGCGGGCAGCGCCACCAGCAGGCCGATGGTCGCCACGATCTGGGCGGTCTCCCCGATCCGGGCGAGCCGCCGGAACATCAGCCGGTCCAGCCCCCATCCGAGGCCGGGCGCGAGGACGCACACCACCAACAGGGCGGCGGGGACGGCCGGCCAGCCCAGACCGGAGTGCAGCTCGTAGAAGGTGAGCGCGCACAGGTAGGCGGTGGCCCCGTGCGCGAAGTTGAACAGCCCGGACGCCGAGTACGACAGCACCAGCCCGGTGGCCAGCAGTGCGTACAGGGCGCCGGAGACCAGGCCGCTCAGCACGAAGACGAGCAGATCTGCCATGCCGCTGTCCCGGCCCTACGTGAAGGGGATCGGTTCGTGGCAGGTGAACGGCACGGACACCTCGTACTTGCCGTCCTTCAGCTGGACGAGCGCCCCGCAGCCGAAGCTGTCCTTCTGTCCCTCGGGCTCCGCCCGGTCGCCGACGAGGGTGCCGGTGTCGGAGAAGCCCTGTGCGGCGGCCTGGAAGGAGGCGACGGTGAGGTCCTTCCCGGCCTTCCGCGCGATGGCCAGGAACAGGTCGGCGGACATGTACCCGGTCAGCATGTGCATGTTGAGAGGTACGTCCTGTCCGCCCGCGGCCGCCTTGATGTCCGCCTTGAACCGGGCCATCTGCGGGTTGTCCGACTCGAAGGGCTCGAACTGGAGCAGGACGTGCACCCCGTCGAGGGCCTGCTTGGTGGCGTCCTTGGTGAGCAGTCCGGGGTCGTAGTCGGTCGGGTCGGACAGCACGCCCTGGTAGCCGGCGCGCTTGAGCGCGGTGAACAGGCCGATGTTGTTGGGGGTCTGCATGACGGAGACGACGGCGTCGGGGGCCTTGCCGCCGTTGCTGCCGAGGATGTCCTTGACGTAGGCGGACCAGTCGCTGGGGACGGCCGACGCCGGTACGGAGGCCTTGGCGTAGGAGACCGTGAACCCGGCGCTGGTGAAGCCCTGCCGGAAGGTGCGGATCCCGAAGGTCCCGGCGTCGCTGTCGTTCGCGATGATCGCCACCGACTTGCCCTGCTTGCCGCCGAGGACCTTGCCGATGCCCTCGGGCCAGGTCTGGTTGATGCTGCCGCCCGGGCTGGGGACCAGGCAGCCGTTGAACCCGTAGATGAACTTGGGCCCGCAGAAGGACGGCAGGGTGCCCCAGCCGAAGGTGGGGACCTGTTCCTGTTCCAGGAAGTCCGCCCCGGTGAAGGTCACCGAGCTCATGGGGGAGACGGCGAAGACCTTGTCCTGCTGGACGAGCTTGCGGGCGGCGGCGAGGTTCTTGGCGGGGTCCTGGCCGTCGTCCTCGGCGCCGATGTAGTCGATCTTCCGGCCGTTGACGCCGCCTTCGGTGTTGGCCCGCAGGTAGCGGGCCTTCGCCCCGAGGTCGGTGTCCTTCTTGCTGTAGCCGCCGGCGCTGGTCATCGAAACGATGCCGCCGACCTTGATGGAGTCGGCGCTCACACCGCGCACGGTCCGGTCGCCGCCGCCCCCGGGCTTGCCGGGACTGGTCTGGTCGGAGGCGGAGTTGCAGGCGGAGACGAGCGCGAGGGCGGCCGCCACGGCGGCCAGGGCGCGGATGGATCGCGGCATGGGTGGATCCCCCTCCGGTCGGAATCCACGCATTCTGTGCGTGACCTGACGCACCGTCAATATCAATGACCAAGTAAAATGACGGATCGTCAGATCAGGGTCACCGGGTGGTGCGGAGCCGGAAGGCAGGGGCGTCGCGCCGGCCGCGGGGCCGCCACCGCGCCCCGTCACGACGGGTACAGTCCGGCCACCTCCCGCGCGTACACCTTCTCGATCGCCCGCCGCTTGAGCTTCAGCGACGGGGTCAGCAGCCCGCGCTCCTCGGTGAACTGCTCGGCCAGCACCCGGAACGTACGGATCCCCTCGGCCTGCGACACCAGCGTGTTCGCCGCCACCACCGCCCGCCGCACCTCGGTCGCCAGCTCCGGATCGCCCACCACCTCCGCGGCCGTCCGCTGTGGCAGCCCCCGCATCGACAGCCAGTGCGCGACCCCCTCCATGTCCAGGGTCACCAGCGCCGCGATGAACGGCCGGTCGTTGCCCACCAGCACGCACTGCGACACCAGGGGATGCGAACGCACCCGCTCCTCCAGCGCGGTCGGCGAGACGCTCTTGCCGTTGGAGGTCACCAGGATCTCCTTCTTCCGCCCGGTGATGGTCAGGTACCCGTCACGGTCGAGCCGTCCCAGGTCCCCGGTCGCCAGCCACCCGCCGCGCAGCACCTCCTCCGTCCCGCGCGGATCGTTCAGGTACCCGGAGAAGACGTGCCCGCCGTGCAGCCACACCTCCCCGTCCTCCGCGATGCGGACCGTACCGCCCGGGATCGGCGGCCCCACCGTCCCGTACTTCGTCGCCCCCGGCGGGTTCGCGGTGGCCGCCGCGCTGGACTCCGTCAGCCCGTACCCCTCGAACACCGTGATGCCCGCCCCGTCGAAGAACAGCCCGAGCCTCCGCGACATCGCCGAACCGCCCGACATCGCGTGCCGCACCCGGCCGCCCATGGCCTCGCGGACCTTCCCGTAGACGAGCTTCTCGAAGAGCTGGTGCTCCATCCGCAGCCCCGCCGAGGGCCCCGGACCCGTCCCGAAGGCCTTCTCCTCGCGCGCCTCCGCATACCGCACGGCCGTCTCCACCGCCCGGTCGAAGGGCCCCGTACGCCCTTCCGCCTCGGCCTTGCGCCGGGCCGCCGCGAACACCTTCTCGAAGACGTACGGAACCCCCAGCACGAAGGTCGGCCGGAACGCCGCCAGGTCCGGCAGCAACTGGGCGGCCGCCAGCACCGGCGCGTGCCCCAGCTTCACCCGCGCCCGCACGGCCGCCACCTCCACCATCCGCCCGAACACGTGCGCCAGCGGCAGGAACAGCAGCGTCGACGGCTGCTCACCAGGCCCCGCCTGGAAGACCGACTCCCAGCGGGCCACCATCGTGTCGGCCTCGAACATGAAGTTCGCGTGGGTCAGCACGCAGCCCTTGGGCCGGCCCGTGGTCCCGGACGTGTAGATGACCGTCGCCACGGCGTCCGGGGTCACGGCCCGCCGGTGCCGGTGCACGACGTCCTCGGCCACCGTCCGCCCGTCCGCCACCAGCCCCGCGACCGCCCCCGCGTCGAGCTGCCACAGCAGCCGCAGCCCCGGCAGCCGCTCGATGACCGAACCGACCGTCATCGCCTGGTCCTCGTCCTCCACCAGGCACCCGACGCAGTCCGAGTCCTGGAGGATCCAGTGCACCTGCTCCGCCGAAGACGTCGGGTAGACGGGGACCGGCTGCGCCCCGATCGCCCAAAGCGCGAAGTCGAACAGCGTCCACTCGTACCGCGTACGGGACATCAGCGCGACCCGGTCCCCGAAGCGGATGCCCTGCGCGAGGAGCCCCTTGGCCAGCGCGAGCACCTCCCCGGCCAGCTCCCGGGAGGTCACGTCACGCCATACCCCGTCCGACTTGCGGCCGAGGACCACCCGGTCCGGGTCCTGGCCCGCGTACGCGAAGACGACGTCGGCCAGACCGCCGACCGGCGCGCCCGTGACCACGGGCGGGACGCTGAACTCGCGCAACATCGCGCTCCTCTCCCTGCGGCTGCGCGACGCTACCCCACCCGGCCCCGCGCCCGGCACCCCCGCGGAAACCTCCACAAGATCCCTACGGGCCGGACCGCGCCCCGCCCGCCCCCGGCCCGGCGCGACCCGGTCAGGCCCGCCCCGCGGCCCTGGCCTGCGGGAGTCCACCCCGGGCGCGCCCACCGCCGGGGAACGCCGGCCGGCCCGCCGGGCCCGGGCCGCGCGGGCGGCGCGGCACCCGAAAGGGAGGCTCAGGGCGTGCTGCGAACGCCCCGCCCGGGCCCTACGCCGGTCTGCTCAGGCGGTCGCCGCCCGCGAGGACGGCCGCCGCGAGGGCTTCCGCCGCCGGGGCCGGCCGCCGGCCCCGGAGCAGGGCGAACTCGACCGGGCCCAGCTCCGGCAGGCCCCCCACCCGGGCCAGCCCCGGCGGGATCAGCCCCCGGGTGTGGGCCATCACCCCGAGCCCGGCGCGGGCCGCCGCGATGAGCCCGCTCAGGCTGCCGCTCGTACAGGCGATGCGCCAGGCCCGGCCCTCCCGCTCCAGCACCTCCAGCGCCCGGGCCCTGGTGATGCCCGGCGGAGGGAAGACGATCAACGGCACCGGGCGCTCCGGGTCCACCCGCAGCCCCTCCGCCCCGATCCACACCATCCGGTCCCGCCACACCAGCCGGCCGCGCTCGTCCCCCGGCCCGCGCCGCTTGGCCAGCACCAGGTCCAGCCGCCCCGCGTCCAGCCGCTCGTGCAGCGTGCCCGACAGCTCCACCGACAGTTCCAGGTCGACCTCGGGGTGCTCGTGCCGGAACCCCTCCAGGATCTCCGGCAGCCGGGTCAGGACGAAGTCCTCCGACGCCCCGAACCGCAGCCGCCCGCGCAGCCGCGTCCCGCTGAAGTACGCGGACGCCCGCTCGTGCGCCTCCAGGATGGTCCGCGCGAAACCCAGCAGCGCCTCACCGTCCTCCGTCACCGCCACGCTGTGCGTGTCCCGGACGAACAACGGCCGCCCGGTCGCCTCCTCCAGCCGCCGCACGTGCTGGCTGACCGTGGACTGCCGCACCCCGAGCCGGGCCGCGGCCTGCGTGAAACTCAGCGTCTGGGCCACGGTGAGGAAGGTGCGCAGCTGGACCGGGTCGTACATGCGGCCACGCTAACCCCGTTCATCACGTTCCGCGATGGCAGTCAGTGCGGTGTGCGGGTTTCCCGATGGGCACCGGCCCCGCACCATGGCCAGAGGGCCCTTCCCGGCCCCGCCGGGGAACGCGGCACCCGCCGCGTCCGGCCCGGACCCGACCCGACAGCGAGCGAGCACCCCGCACATGCGCCGCCCCCGTTTCCCCGCCCGGCTCCCGCTGGACCCGTACGTACTGGCCCTGCTCGCCACCGTCGGCCTCGCCGCTCTGCTGCCCGCCCGGGGCCCGGCCGCCGGCGTCGCGGACACCGCCTCCGGTGCCGCCGTGGCCCTGCTCTTCTTCCTCTACGGGGCCCGGCTCTCCACCCGCGAGGCCCTCGACGGCCTGCGCCACTGGCGGCTCCACCTCACCGTGCTCGCCTGCACCTTCGCCCTCTTCCCGCTGCTCGGCCTGGCCGCCCGCGGCCTCGTGCCCGGCCTCCTGACCCAGCCCCTGTACAACGGCCTGCTCTTCCTCTGCCTGGTCCCCTCGACCGTGCAGTCCTCCATCGCCTTCACCTCCATCGCCCGGGGCAACGTCCCGGCCGCGATCTGCGCGGGCTCCTTCTCCAGCCTCGCCGGGATCCTCCTCACCCCCCTGCTCGCCGCCGCCCTCCTCGGCAGCCGCTCCGGCGGCTTCTCCCCGGACTCCCTCCTCAAGATCGGCGCGCAGCTCCTGCTGCCCTTCCTCCTCGGCCAGTTCCTGCGCCGCTGGGTCGGCGGGTTCCTCGTCCGCCACAAGAGGGTGCTCGGCTACGTCGACCGGGGCTCGATCCTGCTCGTCGTCTACGCCGCCTTCAGCGCGGGCGTGGCGGCCGGGATCTGGCACCAGGTCAGCCTCCCGCGGCTCGGCGCCCTGCTGGCGGTGGAGGCCGTACTCCTCGCCGTGATGCTCCAGGTCACCTGGTACGGGGCCGGGCGCCTCGGATTCGGCCGCGAAGACCGCATCGCCATCCAGTTCGCCGGGTCGAAGAAGAGCCTCGCGGCCGGACTGCCCATGGCCAGCGTCCTGTTCGGGGCCCAGGCCGGCCTCGCCGTGCTGCCGCTGATGCTGTTCCACCAGATGCAGCTGATGGTCTGCGCGGTCCTGGCCCGGCGCCGCGCCCAGGACCCGGCGACCGGTCCCGCCGGGGATGTGGCGGAGGTCTCCCGCGTCGTCCAACACCCCGCCCCGCAGGGTCGGTAACGTGCGTCGGTGACCTGGATACGCCCGCTCGCCGCCCACGCCCCGCGCCCCTGCACCCTGGTGGTCTGCCGGGGCTGCTGCTGCGGCGACCCCCGCAAGAACCCGGGCTCCGACCACGCCGGCCAGCTCGACCGGCTGCGCGAGGCCGCCGCCGCCTCCGGGGGCCGCCTCGCCGTCCGCACGAGCGACTGCCTCGGACCCTGCGCCCAGGCCAACGTCATCGTGGTCCAGCCCACCACGGAGAACCGCCGGCGGGGCGCCCGCGCCGTCTGGTTCGGCTTCGCCCTGGACGACACCGCCACGGACGAGATCATCGCCTGGGCCGAGTCCGGCGGCCCCGGCAGCACCCCGCTCCCCGCCACCCTCGACCTCCACCGCATCGACCCCCCGGAGCCCAAGCCGGCCCCCGCCCCGCGCCGCGGCCGCCGCCGCTAGGGCCTGTCGTCAAACTCCCGTCTGCCCCGCGACGCCTGGCACGCGCTCTCGCCGCACCGGGCGAAAGCCAAGTACGTCCAGTACGCG
>NZ_JBWKGY010000013.1:132443-218538 GCF_056433525.1 Streptomyces sp. NPDC044704 | reverse complement strand
GGGTGAACGGTGTCCCGATCGACTGGTCCACCCTGCACACGAACCGCTCACCGCGACGCGTGCCCCTGCCCACCTACGCATTCGACACCAAGCGCTACTGGATAGAGGCGCCTGGACGTCCCGCCGTTGATCCGTCACTGACGCGGGTCGAGACCGTGGCTGCCCCGGCCCCCGCCTCGAAGGGCTACGCACGCCCGGTCCTGAGCAGCACGTACGTCGCACCGCGGTCGATGACCGAGGAGCGCGTCGTGGCAGAGCTCGAGGAGACCCTGGGCGTCCACCCGATCGGTGTCCACGACAATTTCTTCGAAATCGGAGGGAATTCACTGCTCGCGATGCGGATCGTGGCGCGGTCCGAGGCGCGCTTGGGGGCCCGGCTGTCCAGCCATGTCGTGCTCGACTCTCCGACGGCGGCGCAGCTCGCACACTTGGTGGACGCAGCGTTGACGCCGTCCGCCGATGCCGGGGAGAGCGAGCTCGTGCCGCTCAAGCAGGGGGACGGAGCCGGCGTACCCCTGTTCCTCGTGCACCCCGTCGGTGGAAGCGTCTTCTTCTACCGGGAGCTTGCGCGCCTGCTCCCTCCCGAGCAGGCGGTCTACGGCTTCCAGGCGCGAGGTCTCGACGGTGCGGCCGCACCGCTGCGGAGCATCGAGGAGATGGCCTCGCGCTATCTCGCGCAGCTTCGGGCACAGCGGCCCACCGGTCCCTACGCGTTGGGCGGCGCGTCATTCGGAGGCCTCGTGGCCCTGGAAATGGCGCAACTACTGCGAGCCGCTGGTGAAACCGTGCACCTGCTGGCCGTATTCGACTCCCCCGCACCCGGCCAGATGCCACCGGACCGCGAGGAAATGGACACGGTCGCGTTCGGCCCCGGAGAGCCGGGTGCCTCCTTTGCCCAGCGAGTCGTCGACGTCTACCGGGCCAACATGGAGGCTCTCCGCACCTATCGACCCCGCCCTTACGAAGGCAAGATTCTGTACTTCCTCGCCGAAGAGCGCCGTCCGGGCATCGATCCCCTGCACCCGGACACGGCCTGGGAGCCCATCGCCCTAGATGGTCTCGCCACGCACCGCGTGCCCGGCAACCACGTGACGATGCTGTCACCGGAGAACGTGGAGGCGATTTCCCGAATTCTGTCAACTCACCTTCCCTCGTTTGAATGAAAAGGATTTCCATGGAATTGACCAAAGAAGTGCAAGAGGGGCAGCAAGCGTATACGCGCTGGGGGCTCAACTATTACCGATTCTTTGTCTTGGGTTTCAGTAACCGGCTTGGCTGGCGATGCTCAACTCCCCGCCTGCTCCGGATGTATGACGAGCATGTCTCCGGAAACCATCTCGATGTTGGAGTTGGTACCGGGTATTATGTCGCCCATTGCCGATACCCAGTCGCAAGCCCCCGGCTCGGTCTCATGGACATCAACGAGAACAGCCTGCAGTACGCGGCCGGGGCTGCGGGCAAATACTCGCCGGAAATCCATCACTATAACGTGCTGGAGCCGATATCGGACGATTTGGCGAAGTTCGATTCCATTGGCTTGAATTACCTGCTCCACTGCCTCCCTGGATCAATCGCAGAGAAAAGCGTCGTGTTCGATCACCTCGTGCCGCTCCTGAGTCGGGACGGTGTGGTGTTCGGCTCGACGGTCGTGCGCGATGGCCGGCACAACGCGATCGCCAGGTACCTGCTTAAGGCCTACAACGAACGCGGCCACTTCCACAATTCCCTGGACACGGCGCACGGCCTGGAGAGCGCCCTGCGGGAGCGATTCGACGAAGTGAGAGTTCAGCTCGTCGGATCAGTGGCACTTTTCAGCGCGCGTAAGCCGATCGACAGGCCGCGCTTGACGGACGGAGAGTAAGAGATGAAAAACGATTCAGACCTGTCGTGTGACGTTCTGATCATCGGCGCCGGGCTGGCCGGGGGCACTCTGGCCCGGCAGCTGCGTCTGGAGCAGCCCGATTTGGACATCGTGGTGCTCGAGAAGGAGGTGGAGTTCCCGCCGGGGCTGGATGAATCCTCTGGTGAGGAGTTCACCAACTACGCCAACCGGATTCTTCAGATAGGTCCCTACCTGCGCAAAAACCACTATGTCAGTTCGGGTATGCGCTTCTTCTTCGATTCACCCGAGAAGGACTTGCCGATCGAGCGAATGTCAGAAATCGGCGGCAAGCGGCCCCATCCCATTCCTACCTATCTGATCGACCGGCCCGCGATGGAGCGCGACCTCTGCGAGCTGAACCGCAACAGCGGTGTCCGGGTCTTGCTCGGGACCTCCGTCCTGAACTGTGGTCCAGACGAGTCGCCCGCCGAGGCGATCACGCTCGACCGCGAGAACGGTCACCTGGTCCGTACCACTGCGGGCGTCATCCGCTGCAAGTGGCTCGTGGACGCGGCGGGAGAGGCCTCCCCCCTCGCCCGTATGCTCGATTTGGTCCCTGAGGAGGATCGCAACCCGATCGCGGCTTCATGGGCCCGCTTCGACGGATGCCTGTCCCTCGACGCACTGGGTGACAGCGCCTGGCGCCATCGCGTTCCGCACTGGGGCCGCGCGTCGTCGATGACTTACTTCATGTACCGCGGCTACTGGATCTGGCTGCTGCCGCTCTCCGATTCGCAGTACAGCATCGGTGTCGTCTTCGACAGGCGTCACACGGAGCCCGCCGTCGGATCGGGCGAGGAACTGCTGGCGTTCCTTCGAGAGCACCGTGCCCTGCGTGACATCCTCGGGCCGGACTCGACGCTTCGCAGCTTCGGCACACGCAAGAGGCTGGCGCGCCTTGCCAAGCAGCAGTTCTCGGAGGACCGATGGTTCCTGACGGGCAATGCCGCGACGGTGCTTGATCCGATGTTCGCCACCTCCTCATGGCTCTTCACCGAGAACAACAAGCTCATCGGTGAGTTCATCAAGTCGGACAGGGAGGGAAGGACGGCCGAGCTGCCGGCGTTCGTCCACCACTTCGACATCCGGGTCCGCAGCCGCTACGAGAAGCTCCTCAACACGCTCGGCCACTACGTTTCGCGCGGCTCGTTCGACGCATGGGCGGCTTGGCTGGCCCTTCGCACGCGCGTCTACTACAACCGCATCGTCCCGGACGCGCTCGAAGACCACCGGATCCTGCTCAAGTTCTCCCGGACCCACGGCACCGACTGTCCCTGTGACGAAACGGTGATGGGTGGAAAGCTCGCCCGGCTGCTGAGTTCGGCGGACCGCCTCACCGAGGAGTTCGTCGAGCTGATCGAACGTGATGAGCAGTACTACACCCACAACGAGGGCGTGTTCCTCGACTCGGCGGCGTTCGACCAGGACGAGACCTTGATGCCGAAGGTGTACGAGCCGAGGGACTGGACGCTGGAAGGCCCCGCGGACGAGCGGAGCTACGAGATCTTCTGCCGCGCTCTCGTGCAACGGCTCATCGAGCTCTCAGGCGGGTCCTGGAGCGAGGAGAGGTTCAAGGAGGTATTCAATCCGGACTGGGACGGTCACCAGCCGCTGGAAGAGATGTACAAGGGCGTCGCCGGGTGAGTTCATCCCCCGCCCGAACGCCACGCGCGCATGAGCAGGGCGCCGAAGGCGTCAGCTCGATCCAGCTGTTTGATCAACCGAACCGAGGAGCCTGTCCCATGACTCATCCCGTCCACGACAACCTCGCCGCTTACCCGTTTGAAGGAGACGGTGGTTTGGCCCTGAGCGAGGCGTATGCGGCCGCACGAGAGGCGGATGGCCTGATTCGCGTCCAGCTGCCCTATGGCGAGCCGACCTGGCTGGTGACCCGCTACGCCGACGCCCGCTTCGTGATGGGAGACGCGCGCTTCAGCCGGGCGATGGCCGCGGTGAAGGACGCGCCACGGCTGACGCCGGACAACAAAGTCGCCGGCATCCTGAGCATGGATCCGCCGGAACACACCTATCTGCGTGCCCTGGTCGCCAAGGCGCTCACCCCACGCACGGTCCAGGAGCTGCGGCCGCAGGTGCAGGAGATCGCGGAGCGTCTGATCGACGACATGGTCGCCGACGGGCAGCCGGCCGATCTGGTCGAAGGCTTCTCCATGCCGTTGCCCTTCACCGTGATGTGCGAGCTCCTCGGTGTGCCCGAAGCCGACCGTCCCACCGTCCGGTCCTGGAGCGATGCATGGCTTTCGACGAGCCCGCTCACCGCAGAGGAGTTCGACGGCGTCCGCACACAGATGCGGCAGTACATGCGCGGCCTCATCGAAGGTGAGCGCAAGACACCCACCGACAACATGGCGACCCGTCTGATCGAGGTCAGCGACGCGACCGCGCGGCTGTCGGACCTCGAACTGGCCGAGGTGGCCACCGGGGTCCTCACGTCCGGCCACGAGAACGCCGCGAGTCAGATCTCCAATTTCGTCCATGTGCTTCTGGAGCGCCCGGAGAACTGGGAACAGCTGCGGAAGGACCCCGAGCTGATACCCGAGGCCGTGGAGGAGCTGAACCGGTTCGTTCCACTCCTCGCCGCGGGGGGTAGTTTTCCCCGTTACGCCAAGGAGGACGTCGAGGTCGGCGGAGTGCTGGTGCGTGCCGGTGAGCCCGTACTCGTCTCGGTCAGCGCCGCCAACCGGGACGTGCTCCAGTTCGATACTCCGGAGTCGCTGGTGTTCGGTCGGGAGAACCGGCAGCACGTCGCCTTCGGCCACGGTGTACACCACTGCCCAGGCGCGGGGCTCAGCCGACTCGAACTGCAGGAGGCGCTGCGCGCACTCCTCTCCAAGCTGCCCGGCCTGACGATGGCGGGCGAGGTCGTCTGGAAGACCCCGACGATCGTCCGTGCGCCCCGGATCATGCCCGTTGGCTGGTGACCCGTGACGTGGAACCTCGACGTGGACCGGGACGTCTGTATCGGTTCGGGTGTGTGCGCGGCCCTGGCCTCGGACCGCTTCACTCTGGTCGGAGTGCACGCCCGGCCCGTGACCAGCAGTGTGGAGCCGGACGAGACCCTGCTCGACGCTGCGGACACCTGCCCGGCGATGGCGATCACCGTCCGCGAGCGCGGCGCGGTCATCGGTCCGCGCCCCTGGTCATGAACCGGCCCCCCGCCCCGATGGTGGATTCCTGCCAAGAACCCCCGGCCACCCTCACAGGGCAGGCCTTCGGCCTGCCCACCCTTACGCAATCAGGAGTACCCCGTTGACCGAGCACCGTTCGATCCCGGGCGTAGTGGTACGAGCACTCGGATCCGCGGACGTCGATGACGCCGTGGAGCTGCTCGCGACCTCCAGCGCCTACGACAATCGCTTCCAGCTGCGCAAGCTACTGACCGCCGACGGTCCCGATCACGTCAGCCACGCGCTGGTGGCGGACCGGGGCGGCGCCGTCGTCGGTGCGGCAGCGCTCACCGCGGTACCCAGCCTCCCCGGCACCGCAGCGGTCCGGGTGGTGGTCGCGGAGGCCGAGCGCGGTCGGGGCATCGGTACCCTGCTGGCCGGCGAGGTGGCCTCGGCGCTCGGTGGCCGATCCGACTTCACCACGCTCACCTGCGCACTACGCGATGATCTCCCGCGCGGACGGCACTTTGCTGAGCGGTACGGCCTCATGGTGACGAACCACAGCGTCGGCTGGAAGATCGACGTTCCCCAGCGGGAGGAGGATCTCCAGAGCTGGCTCGCTAAGGTGGCCGACGGGCGCGTGGTGCGCATGCGCCGGCTCGACATCGAGACGGACACGGAGCTGCTGACCGCAGTCGCGAGCCGCTGCCTCATCGGTTTCCCCGTACCGTTCGGCACCGGGGCGAGCGTCGACCTGGGCTCCGTCCTGCAGGCCATTCCGCGCGGCGCGATTTTCCTCCTGGCCGAGCTGGAGCCGTCCGGTGGCGGGGAGGCGATCCCCTGCGGACTGTCGGTGCTGGCCCCGGAGGCCGGCGGGTCGGTCTGGCACACGATCTTCACGGGTGTGGACCCCGACCACCGCAAGCGCGGGGTCGGAAAAGCGGTGAAGGCCGCCCAGCTGGCCGAGGCACGGAGAGCCGGTGTTCAGGTCGTCACAGCACTCAACGACGAAGCCAACGAGCCCATCATGAGCCTGAACCGTGCCATGGGAATGGTAAGGACCCTCGGTTACTGGAGCATGGCCCGCAGTATGCCGGACGGCGCCAGCACCACGGTCTGACGCCACCGAGGCGGCGGCATCCTGACCACCTCTCCCCGGCCCGGCCGGGGCCTCGCTGCGGCCGGGCCTTGCGCGCGAGGCGAACGACCTGCGGTGGTCCCGTGCCGACGGGCCGGCTCAGTCCTGTCCACCTGGGGATGGTCAGCACTAGTGGGAGGCGGTGACGGGACTGTCCGGGCGCCGCTGCGCCAGTGATCGTCGGGAAAGGCGCGGGTAGGGGCTTGAGCTTGGGGCGCCTACACTAACCCTGGGGTCGAGTCGCGACTCATCGGTATCGCTGAGGATCCGCGCCGAGGTCGCCGCTATCGGCGGGCTTCGCCATTCGGCCGGTCTCAAGGTGCAGGAATAACTGGGAAGGGTGTGTCGGCGTGACGCGCTACGGGTCTCCGCTTCCGGAGAAGCCCTCGCTCGACGAGCTGGAATCGAAGTGGTCGCAGTTCTGGAGTGAGGCCGACGTATACCGCTTCGGACGGCCGGGCAGTCGTGACGCCGTATTCTCGATCGACACTCCGCCGCCCACGGTCAGCGGCTCCCTGCACGTGGGGCACGTTTTCAGCTACACGCACACCGACATTGTCGCCCGTTTCCAGCGGATGAGTGGCAAGCACGTCTTCTACCCCATGGGTTGGGACGACAACGGTCTGCCGACCGAGCGCCGGGTGCAGAACTACTACGGGGTGCGCTGCGAACCGTCGCTGCCGTACGACCCGGATTTCACAGCGCCGACCCCCGTCGCAGAGCGGACGGGCAAGGACAAGAAGGCACCCGCGATCAGCATCTCGCGGCAGAACTTCGTCGAGCTGTGCGAAAAGCTGACCACCGAGGACGAGCTCGTCTTCGAGGAGCTCTGGCGCAAGCTGGGGCTCTCGGTCGACTGGTCGATGACATACACGACCATCGGCAAGGAAGCTCAGCGGGTCTCTCAGCAGGCGTTCCTGAACCTGCTCGAGCGCGGTGACGCCTACCAGTCTGAGGCGCCCACGATGTGGGACGTGTCGTTCCAGACGGCGGTCGCCAACGCCGAAGTGATCGAGAAGGACGCCTCGGGTGCGTACCACCGGGTGGCGTTCAAGCACGGGTCCGAGGACATCTTCATCGAGACGACCCGGCCCGAGCTGCTTCCGGCTTGCGTGGCGCTGGTCGCGCATCCCGACGACGAGCGGTACCAGCCGCTCTTCGGCAGTGAAGTCGTCTCGCCGCTGTTCGGTGTCCGGGTCCCGGTGGTCGCCCACCGTGCCGCCGACCCCGAGAAGGGCAGCGGCATCGCGATGATCTGCACCTTCGGTGACATGACCGACGTGATGTGGTGGCGCGAGTTCCAGCTTCCGACCCGTACGGTCATCGGCCGTAACGGCAGGCTGCTCGCGCTTGACTTCGAGACCCTGCCGACCGAGGACGCCGAGCGGGCGCAGGCGATCTACGACACGATCGTGGGCAAGACGGTGCACAGCGCCCGCGAGCTCCTCGTCGAGGCGCTGCGGGCCGATGGCAGTCTGATCGACGACCCGCGTCCGACGACGCGTGCGGTCAAGTTCTTCGAGAAGGGCGACAAGCCCCTGGAGATCGTCAGCAGCCGGCAGTGGTTCATCAGGACCGTTGAGCACCGCGACGAACTCCTCGCTCGTGGCAATGAGATCCAGTGGCACCCGCCGCACATGCAGTCCCGCTACAACGACTGGGTCCAGGGTCTCAACATCGACTGGCTGATCAGCCGTCAGCGCTTCTTCGGCGTGCCATTCCCCCTCTGGTACGCACTGGACGAGGAGGGCCAGCCGGACTACCGCGAGCCCATCGTCCCCGACGGATCGATGCTTCCGGTCGACCCGTCCAGCGACTGTCCTCCCGGCTTCACGGAAGACCAGCGGGGCAAGCCCAACGGCTTCATGGGCGAACCGGATGTCATGGACACCTGGGCGACCTCCTCGCTGAGCCCGCAGCTGGCTTGCGGCTGGCTCTCCGACCCGGAGCTGTTCGCCCAGGTCTTCCCGATGGACCTGCGCCCGCAGGCGCACGACATCATCCGTACGTGGCTGTTCACGACCGTGGTCCGGTCCCACTCGGAGGCCGGCACCACCCCGTGGAAGCACGCCGCGCTCTCCGGCTGGATCCTCGACCCGGACCGCAAGAAGATGTCCAAGTCCCAGGGGAACGTGGTCACCCCCGGTCATCTGCTGGATGAGTACGGTGCGGACGCGGTCCGCTACTGGGCGGCGAGCGGGCGTCCGGGGACTGACACCGCCTTCGACCCGCAGCAGATGAAGATCGGCCGGCGGCTCGCGGTGAAACTGCTCAATGCGAGCAAGTTCGTGCTCTCGCTGCCTGCCCCGGCCGCCGGTGCGGAGACCACTGATCCGCTGGACAAGGCCTTGCTGGCGAAGCTGGCTACGACCGTGAGCGAGGCGACGGCCGCGCTCGAGGGCTTCGACTACACGTCGGCGCTGGACGGCATCGAGCGTTTCTTCTGGTACTTCTGCGACAACTACGTCGAGCTGGTCAAGGAGCGCGCCTACGGCAAGAGCAGCGAGGAGGGCGCGGAGTCGGCCCGGGCCACGCTGCGCACCGCGCTCGACGTCGTGACCCGGATGTTCGCCCCCGTTCTGCCCTACACCACGGAGGAAACCTGGTCGTGGACTCATGACTCCACGGTGCACCTGGCCGCATGGCCGTCACTCGAGGAGTTTGCGGCGGGTGCCGCCGACGGGCGGCCGGAGCTGGCGGACGTAGCCGCTTCGGCTATCGCCGTCGTCCGCAAGGCCAAGTCCACCGCGAAGCTGTCGATGCGGGCGGAAGTCGCCCGGGTCGTGGTACAGGCGCCCGCCGAGGTGCTGGAGAGCATCGCGCTGCTCAGCTCGGACATCAAGGCGGCCGGCAACGTGTCCGAGCTTGAGCTCCGGGCCGACGAGGATGCCACCGAGCTGACGGTCCAGGTCGAGCTGTCGTAGCGAGCCGTATCGACGGCACGGGCGGGACCACGCGTCACCGGCACTGGTGATCTCGTCACACGCAGGTCACGGGTGCGATGCCCGAACGCCGCTCTGTGGAAGCCCCAGGACTCACTCTCCGTGACCTGGGGCTTCTGCCTTTGCCCGTGACGGGCCGGGTGCCGGCGGCTTCCGTGGACCCGCGTATGTCCGACCATGGGGAACACGGGTGAGGCCTGCTCAAGCGCCGTGACCTCACGGAGCAGCCGATGGCCGTCGGCGGCACCTGGGAGACGGTCTTCACCGCTCGCCTCGCCCGGCCTGACGGCCCTCCCCTTCGCCGCGGCGCGCGGGGCCTGCCGTAGGCCGACAGAGCGGGGCTCTGCCGGCCTATGGGCAGGGGAGGGCGCCGGCCTGTTGATCGTTCCCGGCTAATGGGTGATCGATTTCAGCCTCCCGGCCGCACGGCACCGTTCCGGGCCGCCCTTATGATGCGGTGTTCATGATCGTCAGGGGGGCGATGCCATGCGCACGTACGCGCGAAGGACCACCAGGAGACCGCAGGGCGACCGCCGTTCGGGGTGCGTCGGATTCCTGCTGCTGCCGTTCGTGCTCGCGGCCCGGGTCTGCCGGCCCACGCGGCCGGACCGGCTGATCGACGCGCCGATCGAGAGCGCGAAGGTCGCCCGTACCGTCATCGGTTTCGCCGCCACCGCGTGGCTGATCTACGCCTACCCGCTGCGCGAGTCGGCGGGCTCCATCGTCGAGGACAAGCTCGTCGAGCTCTTCCTCAGCGCGGGCCTGCTGCTGGTCGTCGGACCCGTCGCGCTGGCCGCCTTCGTCTTCAGCGCCCGCCGGCCCGGCCCCGCCTTCTACCGGGCCCGGCTGCGCGGCCCGCTCACCGCACTGGGCACGGTGTTCGGCACCGCCCTGCTCCTCGTCCTGGTCGGGCCGCTGACCGACGCGATGAGCCGGTTGTTCTCGCTGGGCATCGCCGGATACCTGCTGTACCTGGCGCTCTCCTTCGCCTTCCTGTTCGCGGTGCCCTTCGGCCTGGCCGCCGCGGCGTTCTGCGTCCACCACTGCTTCCGCACCGCCGACGTGCACGAGGTGCTCCCGCCGCTGATATCGCCGGTCCTGGTGTGGGCCATGGCCCTGTTCCAGCTCTTCGACGCCCCGCCCGTCAACGCGCCCCTGGGCGTCAGGCTGCTCTTCGTCGCCGGGCCCCCGCTGTCCGTCACCGCGCTGTCGGTGTGGGAACTGCGCCGCCTGCGCGTGCAGTACGGGATCACCGTGCGGGCCGCGCTCGGCCGATAGGCGGAACGGCCCCCGCGCGCGGTCCGGGGCCCAGACCGCCACCGCCGCGATCGGCGCCCTCAACGAGCGCGCCCGCAGCCGGATCCCGGGCCTGGGCCGTACCGTCCCCTACGCCCTCGGCAGCGTCCTCCTCGTCACGTGACCCGGCTCGTCACGTGACCCGGCCGACGGGCCCCGGTTCAGGCCGGGCCGCCGTCGCCGTAGGACCGGATCAGGGAGAAGACCGCCCCCTCCGGGTCGGCCACCGTGGCCAGGCGCCCCCGGATGCGGTCCCGGGCCGGGCTGACGATCCGTCCGCCGAGCTCCACCACCCGGTCGGCGGCCGCGTCGGGATCGGCCGCCTCGAAGTACGTCATCCAGTGCGGCCCCCGGTCGTGCGGAAGCGCCCGCCCGACCCCGTGCACGGCGGCGACCGGCCGCCCGGCCAGGCTCAGCGTCAGGTAGTCCAGGCCTCCGGGGCCGTCGGAATACCGCTCGGCGTCGGGTTCCTTGTACTGCTCGGCCTCGTGGCCGAAGACGTACGCGTAGAACTTGCCGACCGCCGAGCTGTCCTGGGTGAGCAGCTCGTTCCAGACGGGCGTGCCGGGCACCCCGAACGTCCGCGTCCCCGGATGGTCCCCGGCCTGCCAGATCCCGAAGATCGCGCCCAGCGGGTCGGAGCAGATCGCCATCCGGCCCTCCGGCCCCGCGTCGAGCGGCCCCACCGCGACCGTGCCGCCGCAGGACCGGATCGCCTCGGCGCTCGCGTCGGCGTCGTCGGTGGCGAAGTACGTGGTCCAGGCGACCGGGAGGTCCCGGTCGGGCGGCAGCTGGCCGATGCCCGCCACCTCCTCGCCGTCGAGGAACGCCCGGACGTACGGGCCGAGGTGCTGCGGCCCCGGCTCGTACTCCCAGCCGAAGAGGTCGGCGTAGAAGGCCTCGGTGCTCCCGAGCCCGTGTGCCATGAGGCTCACCCAACAGGGTGTGCCGGGCGGGCGCCGCGAAGCCCGCACTGCCTCGGTCATGTCAGCAGTCTCCTCCGTCTCGTCCCCGTACCCGCCCGATGCTTGCACTCCGGGGCGCGCGGCGCGCCCCGACCGGGCCGGGTTGTCGCGGGCGGGAAGAGAGATGACCGAATCCCTGCGGCCCGCCGATGTCCGGCTTGTTACGCGGGCCGTGGGGCGGGG
This sequence comes from Streptomyces sp. NPDC044704, assembly GCF_056433525.1. Lineage (NCBI taxonomy): Bacteria > Bacillati > Actinomycetota > Actinomycetes > Kitasatosporales > Streptomycetaceae > Streptomyces > Streptomyces sp. NPDC044704. Next base: position 207,007 of record NZ_JBWKGY010000013.1, on the reverse strand, counting down.
AGGAAGATGGGCCCATGACTGCGATTCTCTCGCCCGCCGAACTGATGGACGAGCTGGCCGGCGCGCACCCGCCGGTGCTCCTGGACGTCCGCTGGCAACTGGGCGGCCCCGACCAGCGCCCCGCCTACGAGGCGGGCCACCTGCCCGGCGCCGTGTACGTCGACCTCGACCGCGAACTGGCAGGTCCGCCCGGGTCCAGCGGACGCCACCCGCTGCCGGACCCGGAGGCCTTCGCGGCGGTCATGCGGCGGGCCGGAGTGGGCTCGGACACCCCGGTGGTCGTGTACGACGGCGGTCAGGGCTGGGCCGCCGCACGCGCCTGGTGGCTGTTGCGCTGGACGGGTCACCCGGCCGTACGCGTACTGGACGGGGGCCTGGCGTCCTGGACGGCCGCGGGCGGAACGGTGACCGCCGACGCGCCGCAGCCGACCGAGGGCGATTTCAAGCCAAACCCGGGGGCTCTGGGCCTGCTGGACGCGGACGGGGCGGCCGCGCTGGCGCGTTCCGGGCTCCTGCTGGACGCCCGGGCGGGGGAGCGCTACCGCGGCGAGGTCGAGCCGATCGACCGGGTCGGCGGCCACATTCCGGGCGCGGTGTCGGCCCCGACCACGGAGAACGTGACGGGGGAAGGCCGGTTCCTGCCGGCCGGGGAACTGCGCGCACGGTTCACGGCGCTGGGCGCCACCGGGGACACCCCGGTGGGCGTGTACTGCGGATCGGGCGTCTCCGGAGCCCACGAGGTGCTGGCCCTGGAGGTGGCGGGGATCCCGGCGGCCCTGTACGCGGGCAGCTGGTCGCACTGGTCCTCGGACCCGGAGCGCCCCGTGGCGACGGGCCCGGAGCCGCAGTAGGGGAGCGCGCCGTGTGCGTGCCGCCGCCCGGCCGGGCGGCGGCACGCACACGGTCGGCGGCTACTCCTGCTTCTTGCGGCGGGTGCCGAAGACGATCTCGTCCCAGCTGGGGACCGCCGCGCGGCGGCCCGGGCGGACGCCGTCGGCCTCGGCCTGGCGGTCCGTCGTACCGGTGAGCCGGTCGCGGTGGCCCGCCACCGTGCGCGGCATCAGGACGTCCGCGTACGCCGAACCGGCGCCCGCCGACGCGGCCGGAGCCGGGGGCTCCTCGACCTCGGGCTCCTCGGCCGGGGCCTCGGTGCGGTCCGGGACGACCAGGTCGCCGCGGAAACTCGGAACCGCTTCCAGCAGGCTGGTCAGCGTGTCCCGTTCCTCCTCGGGCTCCGGCGGCGGCGGGGTCCGGCTGTCGGGCCGTTCCAGCTGGCGGTCCAGGGCGCGGTCCAGCGGCCGGTCGCGCGGCAGCCGGGCGATCCTCGGCACGAACGGGAAGCTCGGCTCGGGTGTCGAGGGCAGGTCGTCCGACTCGCCGATCAGGGACCGGGCCTCGTCGTCCACGGCCACGACCAGCCGGCGCGGCGGATCGTACGTCCAGCTCGCCGAGTGGGGTTCGGCCGCCACCCGGTAGACCAGCAGGACCTCCCACGTGCCGTCGTCGCGGCGCCAGGAGTCCCACTGGACGGAGTCCTTGTCGGCCCCGCGCAGCGTGAGCCGCTCCTGCACGGCCTCGCCGAGCTGGGGTCCGGTGTTCTCGCCGGGCCGGCGGACGGGCGTCTTGCGGGCGCGCTCCGCCATGAAGGCGCGCTCGGCCAGGACGGGACCCTCGAAGCGGCGGACCCGGTCGACGGGGATGCCGGCGAGCTGGGCGACCTCCTCCGCGGAGGCACCGGCTCGTATGCGGGCCTGGATGTCACGGGGGCGGAGGTGGCTCTCCACCTCGATCTCGATCTGGTTCAGGCGCGCGCGGTCATTGCGCACGGCAGCCCGCAGCCGCTCGTCGATCGGAAGCGTGTACTCCGTGCTGTCCGCAGCCTTGAGCACCAGTCGTGTGCCGTCATTGGAGACGGCCACGACACGCAGTTCGGGCATGGGGACCTCCCGGGTGGTGCCTGCCGACGTCACGTGCGTCGCTGCTTCCGCTAGTCGAGTGTGGCCTGCCCGGGTGCAGCCTGCCACAACCTTGCCGAGTTAAACCGGCGTGTCGGGCATGCGCCCTTGATCGACGTTATGGCACGGTTACCTGTTGGGCACGCACAGTGACCGCTTGGTTACTGTGCGCAGCAGGAGCCCGTGCGATACCGCGGCATCACCGGTCTTGAGTGCCGTTTCTCCATCAGTCGGCCCCCTCTCCCGAGCCCGGACATCCGTAAGGAAGGACGGCCCCAGGGCTCGCCACAGTACTCCATTCGGGCCACCTGGGTGGACCGCCGCGCCGCCGAACTTGTCCCGGGCGGCGGGAGTTGGGCTGCCCGAAATCGGGTCGGAAGCCGGGCCGACCTGCGTGCGCGTCCGATTTCGGGTGTCTTGCTTCACACAATCCCCAGAAACGGAACTATCCCTTTCGCCCGGGTGTCAGTAACTGCTGACAGAGGAGAAGGGCGAGAGGCGTGACACGCAGGGGATGGCGATGGGTCAGAAGGCGGTACACGAAGCCGGGGCGGAGGAGCCGGACGGGGTGAAGAAGCTCGATCTGAGCGTGGCCCAGATCGCGGGCACCTCCCTCGCCACCGTCGGGGCGGCGCTGCTGGCCTCGCAGCTGGGCGTGTACGGGACCATCGTCGGCGCCGGTGTGGTCAGCGTGGTCGCCACCGCCGGCGGGCCCGTCATCCAGCACGTCTTCCGGCGCACCGGCGACCAGCTGCGCGAGACCGCCCGCCCGAAGGCCCGTCAGGTCCCGCTGCCCGGCGGGCGGGAGGCGCAGACCACGGCGTCCGGTGCCGTGGCGCCGTCCGGGGAGTTCGGCGAGGCCACCGTGCACGGCACCCGCGTCCGGGGCTGGAAGCGCACGGCGGCGGCCTCGGCGGCCGCCTTCGTCATCGCCATCGGCGGCCTCGGAACCTACGAGGCCGTGGCCGGAACCTCCGTGAGCAAGGGCGGCGACACGCTCTGGTCCGCCGGTACCCGCAAGGCCGCCGACCACCGCCCTGCCCCGCCCGGGAACGCGCCGGGCCGGGGGGAGGAGGACGGCGGGGGCGGCAAGGGCGGGCGGACCCCCGGATCCGGGAGCTCCCCGAGCCCCTCCCGCCCGCACGGCGAGGGGAGCCGAACTCCGGACCCCGGCACGTCCCCTTCCGCGAACCCCTCCCCGCCGGCGACGCCGAGCCCGCCGGTCACGCCGAGCGGCAAGCCGTCGCCGCCGGCCACCCCGTCCGCTCCGACGCCCGGCGCCGGCCAGGGCGGTGACGCCGGGACGGGAACGGGAACCGGCACGGGCGGCACCGGCACCGGTCAGGGGACGGGCGGCCAGGAGCGGGGCGGCGGTTCCTGACCGGCCCCCGGTCCGGATCAGGCCCCCAGCACGCGCCGCAGGTAGTCGTTGCCGAACAGCCGGTCCGGGTCGAGCCGGTCCCGCAGCGCGGTGAACTCGCCGAAGCGCGGGTAGACGGAGGCGAGGTACTCCGCGTCGCGGGTGTGCACCTTGCCCCAGTGCGGCCGCCCGCCGTACTCGGTGAAGATCCGCTCGGCCGCCGTGAAGTAGGCCTGGTAGGGGGTGCCCCGGTACATGTGCACCGCGATGTAGGCGGTCTCGCGCCCCGAGGCCGTCGAGAGGGTGATGTCGTCCGCCGGAGCCGTCCTGACCTCCACCGGGAAGCTGATCCGCAGGCCGGAGGAGTCCACCACGGCCTTGAGCTCGCGCAGCGCCTCGACGGCCCGCTCGCGGGGCAGCGCGTACTCCATCTCCACGAACCGGACCCGGCGCGGGCTGGTGAACACCTTGTACGGGATGTCCGTGTACGTGCGGGCCGACAGGGCGCGGCTGGCCACCTTGGCGATGCCGGGTATGGCCGCCGGGACGGCGCGGCCGAGGGAGTTGACGGCCTGGAAGACGCCGTTGGACAGCAGCTCGTCCTCGATCCAGGCGCTGACCGGGCCGGGCGGGGCCGCGGGGCCCTGACTGCGGTTGTTCCGCTTCGTGTTGCAGTTGCCGGTGTGCGGGAACCAGTAGAACTCGAAGTGCTCGTTCTCCGCGACGTGCTCGTCGAACTCGGCGGTCACCCGGTCGAAGCCCATGGGCTCCTCACGGGCGGTCAGGAAGAACAGCGGCTCCACGGCGAGGGTCAGCGAGGTGACGATGCCGAGGGCGCCGATGCCGAGCCGGGCGGCCGCGAAGACCTCCGGGTGCTCCTTGTCTGAGCAGTGCAGGAGCCGTCCGTCCGCCGTGACCAGGTCCAGGGCGCGGATCTGCGCGGCGATGGAGGCGGAGTCGCGGCCGGTGCCGTGGGTGCCGGTACTGGTGGCGCCGGAGACCGTCTGCTCCATGATGTCGCCCATGTTCGTGAGCGACAGGCCCTGGGCCGCCAAGGCCCGGTTGAGGTCCTTCAGGACCGTGCCGGCGGCCACCGTGACGGTGCCGGCCGCCCGGTCGACCTCCGTGATCCCGGCCAGCGCCTGCGGGCGTACGAGCAGCCCGTCGGTCGCGGCGGCCGCGGTGAAGGAGTGGCCGGTGCCGACCGCCTTCACCCGCAGCCCCTCCTCGGCGGCCCGGCGGACCGCCTCCTGAAGCTCCCCGACCGAGGCCGGGGTGACCACGCGGGCGGGCCTGGCCCGGACGTTGCCCGCCCAGTTACGCCACTCGGCCGGCCCGCTCTTCCCCGCCGTCCGCACTGTCGGTGTCTGCGCCATCGCTAGAGGGCTCCTCCCCTTGCGCCGGCCTCGTCAGCCGGCGGTATCCCGCGAACGCCACCGCCGCCGCGGCCGCTCCCGCCGAGATGGAGACGACGTACCCCCGCTGCGCGCCGGCCGCGTCGATGACCAGACCGGTCACCGAGGACCCGGCCGCGACGCCGACCGCGAGCCCGGTGCTGATCCAGGTCATGCCCTCGGTGAGTTTGGCGCGGGGGACGTGCGCCTCGATCAGGGCCATCGTGGTGATCATCGTGGGAGCGATGGCGAGGCCCGAGACGAAGAGCGCCACGGCCAGGATCGGCAGGTTCCCGGCCAGTAGGAGGGGGATCATACTCACGGCCATCGCACATACGCCCAGTACCCACCGGAGTTCGGTCCGCCCCTTGAGATGGAGCAGGCCGAAGACGATGCCGGCCAGGCAGGACCCGAGGGCCCAGATGGCCAGGACGAAGCTCGCCGAGGACTTGCTGCCCTGCTCCTCGGCAAAGGCCAGGGTGGAGACGTCGATGGAGCCGAAGATCGCTCCGGTGGCCACGAACGTGGCCGTCAGCACCTGGAGGCCGGGGGAGCGCAGCGCCGAGGCGCGGTCGGTGTGCCCGGTGCGCGGGTGCGGCTCGGGCTCGGTGGCGCGCTGCGCGGTGAGCAGCCAGACGCCGACGAGCAGGCTGACGGCGGCGATCAGGGGACCGGCCTCGGGGAACCAGGTGGTCGACAGCCCGATGGCGAGGATCGGACCGAAGATGAAGCAGACCTCGTCGATCACGGACTCGAAGGAGTACGCGGTGTGCAGCTCGCGCGGGGAGTCGTGGTAGATCGTGGTCCACCGGGCGCGGACCATCGAGCCGACGCTGGGGACGCAGCCGGCGACGGCGGCGCACACGAACAGGGTCCAGTCCGGCAGCCCGTTGGCGGCCGCCAGCAGCATCCCGGCCACCGCCAGCACGGAGATCAGCGTCGCGGGACGCAGCACCCGGCGCTGCCCGTACTGGTCCACCAGGCGGGAGACCTGGGGGCCGACGACGGCGGCGGACAGGGCGAGGGTGCCGGTGAGGGCGCTCGCCATCGCGTAGCGGCCGGTGATCTCGGAGATCATGGTGAGGATGCCGACGCCCACCATGGAGAGGGGCAGGCGGCCTATGAGGCCCGCGGCGCTGAACCCCTTGGTGCCGGGGGCCGCGAAGATCGCGCGGTAGGGACTGGGCAAGGGATCTCCGTAAGGGACGTCATTGGCCCGTACAGGTTACGGGCGCCGACGCGGCACCGCACGGGACCGTGCGCGGAACAGCTGACCGGACGGGTTGACTTAGGGTCACCTTACCTGCGGCGCGTCCGGGATGCGGACGCGGCCGCTTCTCGTCGGCGAAGGCGTGGTGGCAGGATTCGAGGCATGTCAGACCAGCTCCGTGCCCCCGAGGCGCCCGTGGCCGAAGGCCTCGCCGCCCCCTACGACGCCCTCCTGCTGCTGTCCTTCGGCGGCCCCGAGGGACCCGACGACGTCGTGCCGTTCCTGGAGAACGTCACGCGCGGGCGCGGCATCCCGCGCGAGCGGCTGAAGGAGGTCGGGCAGCACTACTTCGGCTTCGGCGGGGTCAGCCCCATCAACGGGCAGAACCGCGAGCTGCTGGACGCGCTGCGCAAGGACTTCGCCGAGCACGGGCTGGACCTGCCGGTGTACTGGGGCAACCGGAACTGGGCGCCGTACCTGACCGACGTGCTGCGGGAGATGGCCGCCGACGGCCGCCGCCGCATCGCGGTCCTGGCGACCAGCGCGTACGCCTCGTACTCGGGCTGCCGGCAGTACCGGGAGAACCTCGCCGACTCCCTGGCCGCCCTGGCCGCGGAGGGCGTGGCGCCGCTGCCCCGGGTGGACAAGCTGCGGCACTACTTCAACCACCCCGGCTTCGTGCAGCCCATGATCGACGGGGTGCTCGCCTCGCTGGCCGGGCTGCCGGCGAAGGTGCGCGACGGGGCCCACCTGGTCTTCACCACGCACTCCATCCCCACCGCGGCCGCCGACGCCTCGGGACCGGCCGGGGAGCACGGCGGGGGCGGGGCCTACGTCAGGCAGCACCTGGACGTCGCGAAGGTGATCGCCGACGCCGTCCGCGCGCGGACGGGCACCGAACGGCCCTGGGAGCTGGTCTACCAGTCCCGCAGCGGAGCCCCGCACGTGCCCTGGCTGGAGCCGGACATCTGCGACCACCTGGAGGTCCTGCACGGCGCGGGCGCCCCGGCGGCGGTGATGGTGCCCATCGGCTTCGTCTCCGACCACATGGAGGTCCTCTACGACCTCGACACCGAGGCCACCGCCAAGGCGGCCGAACTGGGCCTGCCCGTCGCCCGCTCGGCCACCGTCGGCGCCGACCCGCGGTTCGCCGCGGCGGTGCGCGACCTCTTGCTGGAGCGGGCCGCCGGCGAGCGCGGCGAGGACGTCGAGCGGTGCGCGCTCGGCCTGCTCGGAGCGAGCCACGACCTGTGCGCCGTGGGCTGCTGCCCGGCGCGGGCACCCCGGCCGGCGGCCGCGGGCGCCGACAGTCCTTACGCGTAGGGGAGGAGCGTTGATGTCCGAGATCTTCGACGGGCCGGAGCTTTCCGAAGAGCTGAAGGCCGAACTGCTCGACGTGGGCCTGGAGGCCGCCCGGCGGGCCGGGGAACTGCTGCGGGACGGCCGGCCGGCGGACCTGTCGGTGGCCGCCACCAAGAGCAGCCCGATCGACGTGGTGACCGAGATGGACATCGCGGCCGAGAAGCTGATCACCGGCGTCCTCGCCGAGCGCAGGCCCGCCGACGGGCTGCTGGGCGAGGAGGGCGCGGACAGCCCGGGCAGCAGCGGGGTACGGTGGATCGTCGACCCGCTCGACGGCACCGTGAACTACCTCTACGGGCTGCCCAGCTGGGGCGTGTCCATCGCCGCCGAGTACCGGGGCGTGACCGTCGCGGGCGTCGTGGCGGCTCCGATGCGGGGGGAGACGTACCACGCCGTCCTCGGCGGCGGGGCCTGGATGGGCACCGCCCGCCTCGCCTGCCGGGCGGGCGCGCCGCTGGACCAGGCGCTGATCGGGACCGGGTTCGGCTACGTCCAGACGCGGCGCGCCCACCAGGCCGAGGTCGCGGCGCGGATCATCCCGCGGGTGCGCGACGTCCGCCGGGGCGGCTCGGCGGCCCTGGACCTGTGCGACGTGGCCGCCGGGCGGCTGGACGGGTACTACGAGCGCGGGCTGAACCCCTGGGACCTGGCGGCGGGGGACCTGATCGCCCGCGAGGCGGGCGCGCTGACCGGCGGCCGGCCGGGCGAACCGGCCTCCGGGGAACTGGTCCTGGCGGCCTCGCCGGCGGTCTTCGCCTCGCTCCAGCCGCTGCTGGAGGAGACCGGCGCCTGGCACGACTGACCGCGCCGCCGGGCGAGCACACGAGCGGGCCCCGGTCGCCGAACGAGGCGGCCGGGGCCGGAAGCTACGGGGTTACGCGGTGCTGCGGTGACGCGGTGGTACGGGCTCCGTGGTCCGTGGGGCGAACGCCCCGGGGGTCGGGGTGGTGCGGGGTCAGGCCGCGGTGACGGGCACGCCGTGCTCCGCCGCGAGCCGCTGGAGGTCCTCCAGTTCGGCCTGTTCCACGTCCGCGAGGTAGTCGTCGCCCGTCTCCCGGGCCTTGCTGAGGTCCGACTGGGTGCTCCTGATGCGCTGCAGGAGACCCGCGGTGAATGCGTCCATGGTGGGTTCGCCCCCTCTTCGTGGGCCGGCGGCGGAAGAGCGCGTGTCAATCCGCCGTCAAGGAATGGTTGGGGTGTGGTGAGGTCCTCCCCGGCACCCTGGGCGCAGAAACCTCGTGAGGCGAGGGAATCCTCACGTCCACCCCGCACACCTGTCCCCGGAGGGGGGCCGAGCGGTGCCTTACAGCCGGTTTACGGCCGAAACCGGCAGGATGGGCGGGCAATACACGTGTGCCCTTCTGGGCTCGAAGGAAGGAAACGACGTGCGCGTACTCGTCGTCGAGGACGAGCAGCTGCTCGCCGATGCGGTGGCCACCGGCCTGCGCCGGGAGGCCATGGCCGTGGACGTCGTGTACGACGGCGCCGCCGCCCTGGAGCGCGTCGGGGTGAACGACTACGACGTTGTCGTGCTCGACCGGGACCTTCCGCTGGTGCACGGCGACGACGTCTGCCGGAAGATCGTGGAGCTCGGCATGCCCACCCGGGTGCTCATGCTGACCGCCTCCGGCGACGTCAGCGACCGCGTCGAGGGACTGGAACTCGGCGCCGACGACTACCTGCCCAAGCCGTTCGCCTTCACCGAGCTGACCGCCCGCGTGCGCGCCCTCGGGCGGCGTACGACGGTCGCGCTGCCGCCCGTCCTGGAGCGGGCCGGGATCAAGCTCGACCCGAACCGGCGCGAGGTGTTCCGTGAGGGCAAGGAGGTGCAGCTGGCACCCAAGGAGTTCGCGGTGCTGGAGGTCCTCATGCGCAGCGAGGGGACCGTGGTCTCCGCCGAGCAGCTGCTGGAGAAGGCCTGGGACGAGAACACCGATCCCTTCACCAACGTGGTCCGGGTGACCGTCATGACCCTGCGCCGCAAGCTCGGCGAGCCGCCGGTCATCGTGACCGTCCCCGGTTCCGGATACCGGATCTGACGAGGATGGCAGCGACTCCGGCGCCGCCGGCGGCGCCACCGAAACCCACGTGGGACCCCGGCCAGCCCGAGGGTCCCTTCCCTTGGCTGCGCCCGACCATCCGGATACGGCTCACCCTGCTGTACGGCGGGATGTTCCTCATCGCGGGCATCCTGCTGCTGTCGATCATCTACCTGCTGGCCGCGCAGGCCCTGCGCGAGGGCAACGCGCTCCCGTTCAAGATCGTCGGCGGGCAGAAGGTCGAGGTCTCCAGCAGCACCTGTCCCGGCGTGGTGGGCATCGACCAGTCCTTCGACCAGTTCAACGCCGCGATCGGCAAGTGCATCCTCGAACAGCGCCGGCACGCGCTGGACGACCTGCTGAGCCGGTCGCTGATGGCCCTCCTGGGGCTGAGCATCATCGCCTTCGCCTTCGGCTACGCGATGGCCGGCCGGGTGCTCTCGCCGCTGGGCAAGATCACCCGGACCGCCCGCCGGGTGGTCGGCTCCGACCTGACCCGGCGGATCGAGCTGGACGGTCCGGACGACGAGCTGAAGGAGCTCGCAGACACCTTCGACGAGATGCTCGACCGCCTGGAGCGGGCCTTCACGGCGCAGCAGCGCTTCGTGGCCAACGCCTCGCACGAGCTGCGGACCCCGCTGGCCATCAACCGGACGCTGCTGGAGGTGCACCTCTCCGATCCAGGGGCGCCGGTGGAACTCCAGCAGCTGGGCAAGACGCTGCTGGCCACCAACGAGCGCAGCGAGCAGCTGGTCGAGGGCCTGCTGCTGCTGGCCCGCAGCGAGAACCAGATCGTGGAGCGCAAGCCCGTGGACCTGGCGGAGGTCGCCTCGCGCGCCATCGACCAGGCGCGCGGGGAGGCCCACGCGAAGGGCGTGGAGATCCGCGGCGAGCGGGCGCTGGCCGTGGTCCAGGGCAACGGCGTCCTGCTGGAGCGGATCGCGCTCAACCTGGTCCAGAACGCCGTCCGGTACAACGTCCCGGAGGGCGGCTGGGTGGAGGTCACGACCGAGGCCCAGCACGGCCAGGCGGTGCTCCTGGTATCGAACACGGGTCCCGTTGTTCCCGCGTACGAGGTGGACAACCTCTTCGAGCCCTTCAGACGGCTGCGTACGGAACGAACGGGCAGCGACAAGGGTGTGGGCCTCGGTCTGTCGATCGCGCGCTCCGTGGCGCGCGCTCACGGCGGCCGCATCCAGGCGACGCCCCGCGAAGGCGGTGGCCTGGTGATGCGTGTCACGTTGCCCCTTTGATCCACTCGGGGACCTGTTCGCTGTCGGCGGAACGGTCTGGAGGGATGATGGATGGTAGTTGTGTGATCGATCACATTGTCGAGTGTCGGGTCATGTGCGTTCAGTGACCCCTGGGCGGCCGGAAAGCCCGGGAAGTCCGGGTTTCCGGCCCCCCTGATGGCGGGAAATACACGGGGTGGCGTTTGTGCAAGACGGCCCCCGGACCGTGTACGGTCCCGGTCGTCATCCCAGCCACAAGCTCCTTCGGGCGTGCGGCTGGGTGTCGATTGAGTAACAGACCTTGATGTGAGGCAAAATCTCCGCCTCAGGTCGGGCACAAGTCCGGCCTCTCGCGCGTTACGTGCGCTGAGACACCGCTAAATCCCAGAGGGGGAGAGCGAAAAAATGGCAACGGACTACGACACCCCACGCAAGACCGACGACGACGTCGACAACGACAGCATTGAGGAGCTGAAGGCCCGGCGCAGCGAGAAGACGTCGTCGAGCGTCGACGTCGACGACTTCGACGGCGCCGAGAGCCTCGAACTGCCCGGCGCGGACCTTTCCAACGAGGAACTGGCCGTCCGGGTCCTTCCCAAGCAGGCCGATGAGTTCACCTGCATGAGCTGCTTCCTGGTGCACCACCGCAGCCAGCTGGCACGCGAGAAGAACGGCCAGCCGATCTGCCGCGACTGCGACTGAGGCCTCGGCCGTGACGGGCTCGACGCCATTTCGGAAGCGACGCTTCCGTAAATCCGGCGGTCAGGCGGAGACGCAGGCGGCAGCCACGGACCCGGAAACGGGTCCTGGGGCCTCCGGCGGCTCGGCCCTCGAGAAGACTGCCGTGCCCAGCGATACCGCCGCGGCGGTGCCGTCGGTCACGGACGCTGACGAACAGCCCCGGCACCGGTCCGGGGCACGTCCGGTGCAAGCCGTCAGGAACGGTGTGCGCAAGGGCGGCGAGAGCGCGAAGGCCGCCGCCCTGTACATCACCGACTGGATCATCGAGAACGCACCGCGCGTTCCGGTCCGGGACCTCGCGACCCTGCGCAGGCAGTTCCCGGACCTGGGTCCCGATCAGCTTGCCGACAAGCTGATCACCGGGGCCGCCAACGGCACCTCGACCGTGGGCGCGGGCATCGGCGCCGCGGCGATGCTGCCGGTTCCGCCCGCCATGCCGGCGGAGCTGGCCGCCGAGATCACCGGCGTGGCCGTGATCGAGCTGAAGCTCATCGCCGAACTCCACGAGGTCTACGGACTCCGCCCCGGCGGGAACCTGAAGGACCGCAGCCTCGCCTACCTCACGTCGTGGACGGAGGAGCGCGGGGTCGACCTGACCAAGCCGACGACGCTCAACGCGGCGCTGGGTGGTCAGATGAAGCGCGAACTGCGCCAACAGATCATGAAGCGGATGTTCCGCAGCCTGCCGAACCTGATGCCGTTCATGGTGGGCGCCGCCGTAGGCGCCGTCATGAACCGCCGGGACACCAGGAAAGTCGCCGAGAAGGTGCGTGGGGACCTGCGCGCCCGGGCCGTGCCGTGGGATGCCCTCCCGGCCCTCCCGCCCCTGGAGCGGCCCCCTGGGCCCCTTCCCGAGGCCGCCAGGGCCGCACTGGAAGGCCGCCCGATGCACCCCCGCGACTGAGCCGGTCCCCGAGGCGGGCCGGCCCGTGCCGTTCAAGCCCCGGCGGGGCCGCTCTTCGCCGCGCGGATCGCCGCCGACAGGGCCTGCGGCTCGCGGGTGGACAGGTACACGTACGGGGTCGGGTCCGCCGGGTCCGTCACCTCGACGCGGACCGCCGTCGGGACGTAGCTGCGCATCAGCATGAAGGCGCGGGTGTCGGCCTTGTACGTGCGCCAGGCGCGGGCCTCCTCCGCCTCCAGCACCTCGGGCTCGCCCAGGGCCGTCACCGGGATCCGGGCGGTGCCCGCCGCGAGGGAGCCGTTCACCACGCGCACGCGCGCGGAACCGTACGAACTGACCAGCAGCCCCGTCAGCGCCGTGCCGCCCACCAGCCCCGCGAGCAGCGGCGTCGTCCCGAGCGGGAACAGCATCAGCGCGCACGCGATGCCGGCCAGCACGGCGATGCCCCACCAGGAGCGGGGGGCGGACAGGCGTTCGTCGTGGTGCGCGGGGGAGAGCTGCATACGGGCAAGCCTGCCACGAGGCGACCGGCGGGTAGCCGCGCGGGTAAGGTCAGCGGCTGTGAGTGGACGAAACACAGCGTTGACGCCCCCGGCCGACGCCGCCGCACCGGTCCGGCACCCCGACGCACCGGCCCCCGGCGAGCTCCTCGGCGCGCACTACGAGCACTGTTTCGGCTGCGGCGGGGGACAGCCGCACGGCCTCCACCTGGAGGCCCGCGCCGGCGAGGGCGTCCGCGTCACCGCGGAGTTCACCGTGAAGCCCGCTCATCAGGGTGCACCCGGCCTCGCCCACGGCGGCGTCCTGGCCACCGCGCTCGACGAGACGCTGGGCTCCCTGAACTGGCTGCTGCGCGTCATAGCCGTGACCGGCCGCCTGGAGACCGACTTCGTCCGCCCCGTGCCCGTGGACACCGTGCTGTACCTGGAGGCGGAGGTCACCGCCGTGGCCGGGCGGAAGATCTACTCCAGCGCCGTCGGCCGCACAGGCGGCCCGCAGGGCCCGGTCGCGGTGCGCGCCGACGCCCTGTTCATCGAAGTGAAGGTCGACCACTTCATCGACAACGGTCGGCCCGAGGAGATCCGGGCGGCGATGGCCGACCCGGACCAGGTCAGGCGCGCACGCGCCTTCGAGGTGAACCCCTGATGTCCCAGAACACCCATGCGCCCGTCGACGTGCTGATCCGCCGCGTCGACCCCGAGGTGCCCCTGCCCGCCTACGGTCACCCCGGCGACGCCGGCTGCGACCTGGTGACCACCGCGGCCGCGGAACTGGAGCCCGGGGAGCGGGCCGTCCTGCCCACCGGCGTCTCCATCGCCCTGCCCGACGGGTACGCCGCCTTCGTGCACCCCCGCTCCGGCCTGGCCGCACGCTGCGGGCTCGCGCTCGTGAATGCCCCGGGGACGGTGGATGCCGGGTACCGTGGGGAAATCAAGGTGATCGTGGTCAATCTCGACCCGCGCGAGAGCGTCAGGTTCGAGCGTTTCGACCGCATTGCCCAGCTGGTTGTCCAGCGGGTCGAGAAGGTGCGCTTCCACGAGGTGGAGGAGCTTCCCGGCTCGGCCCGGGCCGACGGGGGGTTCGGCTCCACCGGCGGTCATGCGGCCGTGGCCGGATCCGGCGCTGGTCAGCAGGGTGGGAATGGCTACGCTTCGGTCGTAACCGACCGGGAAGGACAGTGACGTGTTCGGACGTCGCAAGAAGAACGACTCCGTCAAGGACGGCGGCGCGGCCGAGCAGGTCGACGGCGTGCGCGCCGATGAGCCGGACGACGCCGGCGAGCCCGACTCCGCGAAGCCGCGCAGGATGAACCTGCCCCCGGCCCCGCGGCCCGACGGCCCGTGGGACGTCTCCGAGGTGCTCGGAAACCCGGCCGACGGCCGGGTCGACCTGGGCGGCATCCTCGTGCCCGGTGTCGAGGGCATGGAACTGCGCGTCGAGGTCGCCGGTGACGCGATCGTGGCCGCGACCGTGGTCCTCGGCGACAGCGCCGTGCAGCTGCAGGCCTTCGCCGCCCCCAAGAAGGAGGGCATCTGGGGCGAGGTCCGCGACGAGATCGCCTCGGGCATCACCCAGCAGGGCGGCATCATCGACGAGGTCGAGGGCCCCCTGGGCTGGGAACTGCGGGCCCAGGTGCCCGTACCCCTGCCGGACGGCCAGACCGGCGCCCAGCTGGTGCGCTTCGTCGGCGTCGACGGCCCCCGCTGGTTCCTGCGCGGCGTCATTTCCGGCCAGGGCGCGGTGCGCCCCGAGTCGGCCGGCGTGCTGGAGCAGATCTTCCGGGACACCGTCGTCCTGCGCGGCGACGGCCCCATGGCCCCGCGTGACCCGATCGTCCTGAAGCTGCCGAACGACGCCCAGATGGTGCCGGACGGCGTGCAGACGGCCGAGGACCAGGAGAGCTCCCGCTTCTCCGGCGGCATGGGCCAGCTGGAGCGCGGCCCGGAGATCACCGAGGTCCGCTGACCCCGCGAGCGGCAGACGACGGGCGGGTCCGGCTCCCTGCGGGGGCGGGGCCCGCCCGTCCGCGTACCGGGCGGGGCGGGCCCGTGCGGCCGGTCGCGTCCGCGTCAGGGTTGCGTCAGGGATGGGCGTACGGCGGGCCGTCAGTGCGTGAACGGCGGGAACGTCCCCGAGAATGAGCCCATGGGACGCGGCAGGCTAAGGATCTATCTCGGCGCGGCACCCGGTGTGGGCAAGACGTACGCGATGCTCTCGGAAGGCCACCGCCGGGTGGAGCGGGGCGGCGACTGCGTCGTGGGCTTCGTCGAACACCACGGGCGGCCGCGCACCGAGGTGATGCTGCACGGACTCGAACAGGTGCCGCGCAGGGAACTGGTCCACCGCGGCGCCGCCTTCACGGAGATGGACGTGGACGCGCTGCTCGCCCGCCGTCCCGCCGTCGCGCTGGTGGACGAGCTCGCGCACACCAACGTGCCCGGCTCGCGCAACGCCAAGCGCTGGCAGGACGTGGAGGAGCTCCTGCGGGCCGGCATCGACGTCGTGTCCACCGTGAACATCCAGCACCTGGAGTCCCTCGGGGACGTGGTCGAGTCGATCACGGGCGTGCGGCAGCGGGAGACCGTGCCGGACGAGGTGGTGCGGCGGGCCGACCAGGTCGAGCTGGTCGACATGTCCCCGCAGGCCCTGCGCCGCCGGATGGCGCACGGCAACATATACAAGCCGGACAAGGTCGACGCGGCCCTGTCCAACTACTTCCGGCCGGGCAACCTCACCGCGCTGCGCGAACTCGCGCTGCTGTGGGTGGCCGACCGGGCCGACGAGTACCTCCAGCAGTACCGGGGCGAGCACGACATCCGCTCCACCTGGCAGGCGCGCGAGCGGATCGTCGTCGGACTCACCGGCGGGCCGGAGGGGCGCACCCTGATCCGGCGGGCCTCCCGGATGGCCGCGAAGGGCTCCGGCAGCGAGATCCTGGCGGTCTACATCGCCCGCAGCGACGGCCTGACCTCGGCCTCCCCGAAGGAGCTCGCGGTCCAGCGGACCCTGGTCGAGGACCTCGGCGGAACGTTTCACCACGTCATCGGGGACAACATCCCGGAGGCGCTCCTCGCCTTCGCCCGCGGCGTCAACGCCACCCAGGTCGTCCTCGGCTCCAGCCGCCGCAAGGCCTGGCAGTACGTCCTCGGCCCCGGCGTCGGCGCGACCGTGGCCCGCGACTCGGGACCCGACCTCGACGTCCACATCGTCACCCACGAGGAGGTCGCCAAGGGGCGCGGACTGCCCGTGACCCGCTCGGCCGCCCGCCTCGGCAGGCCGCGCATCGTGGCGGGCTGGCTGGTCGGAGCGCTGTTCCCGGTCCTGCTGTGCCTCCTGCTGACCCACATCGACGCCGATCCCGGCCTCGCCAACGACATGCTGCTCTTCCTGGCGCTGACGGTGACGGCCGCGCTGCTCGGCGGACTCTGGCCCGCCCTCGCCTCCGCCGCCATCGGGTCCCTGCTGCTGAACTGGTTCTTCGCTCCCCCGCTGCACCGGCTCACCGTCTCCGACCCCCGGAACATCATGGCCATCGCGGTCTTCTTCGGGGTCGCCGTGTCGGTCGCCTCCGTGGTCGACCTCGCCGCCCGGCGCACCCACCAGGCCGCGCGGCTGCGCGCCGAGTCCGAGATCCTCTCCTTCCTGGCCGGGAGCGTGCTGCGGGGGGAGACCGCCCTGGACGCGCTGCTGGAGCGCGTACGGGAGACCTTCGCGATGGAGTCCGTGGCCCTGCTGGAGCGGCAGGGCGACGTCGAGCCCTGGACCCGGGCCGGGAGCGTCGGCCCCAGCCCGGCGGCCCGCCCCGAGGACGCCGACGTGGACATGCCGATCGGCGACCACATGGCGCTGGCCCTGTCCGGGCGGGTACTGCCCGCGGAGGACCGCCGGGTCCTCGGCGCCTTCGCCGCCCAGGCCGCCGTCGTACTGGACCGCCAGCGGCTGGTCGGGGAGGCCGAGGAGGCCCGCCGACTGGCCGAGGGCAACCGGATCCGGACCGCCCTGCTGGCCGCCGTCAGCCATGACCTGCGTACGCCGCTCGCCTCCATCAAGGCGTCCGTCAGCTCGCTGCGCTCCGATGACGTGGACTGGTCCGAGGAGGACCGCGCCGAACTGCTGGAGGGGATCGAGGACGGCGCCGACCGGCTCGACCACCTGGTGGGGAACCTGCTCGACATGTCCCGGCTCCAGACCGGGACCGTGACCCCGCTGATCCGGGAGATCGACCTCGACGAGGTGGTCCCGATGGCGCTGGGCGGCGTACCGGAGGACAGCGTGCTGCTCGACGTGCCCGAAACCCTGCCCATGGTGGCCGTGGACCCGGGGCTGCTGGAGCGCGCCGTGGCCAACGTGGTCGAGAACGCCGTCAAGTACAGCCCGCCCGGGCAGGCCGTGCTGGTCGCGGCCAGCTTCCTCGGCGACCGCGTCGAGGTGCGGGTCGTGGACCGCGGCCCCGGGGTCCCGGACGAGGCCAAGGACCGCATCTTCGCCCCCTTCCAGCGCTACGGCGACGCCCCCCGCGGCGCCGGAGTGGGCCTCGGGCTCGCGGTGGCCCGCGGCTTCGCCGAGGCCATGGACGGCAGCCTCGCCGCCGAGGACACCCCCGGGGGCGGACTGACCATGGTGCTCACCCTCCGCGCCGCCGGCCGGGACCGCCCGCCGCCGGACACTCCGCAGGCGGAGACCGGAACCGGAGCCGGACCCCTCCGCGTGGACACGGCAGCACACCCCGAACGACAGAAAGCAGGACCCCGATGACCCGGGTGCTCGTGGTGGACGACGAACCGCAGATCGTCCGGGCCCTCGTGATCAACCTCAAGGCGCGCAAGTACGAGGTCGACGCGGCCGCCGACGGAGCGGGCGCCCTGGAACTCGCGGCCGCCCGCCACCCCGACGTGGTCGTCCTCGACCTGGGCCTGCCCGACATGGACGGCATCGAGGTGATCAAGGGGCTGCGCGGCTGGACCCGCGTCCCGATCCTCGTCCTCTCCGCCCGCCACACCTCCGACGAGAAGGTCGAGGCCCTGGACGCGGGCGCCGACGACTACGTCACCAAACCCTTCGGCATGGACGAACTGCTCGCCCGGCTGCGCGCCGCCGTCCGCCGGGCCGAGCCCACCCCCGGCGCCGGGGAGGGCGAGGTCGTCGTGGAGACGGAGGGGTTCACCGTGGACCTGGCCGCGAAGAAGGCGGTGCGCGCGGGGCGCGACGTACGCCTCACCCCCACCGAGTGGCACCTGCTGGAGGTGCTGGTGCGCAACGGCGGCAAGCTCGTCAGCCAGAAGCAGCTCCTCCAGGAGGTGTGGGGGCCCTCCTACGGCACGGAGACCAACTACCTGCGCGTCTACATGGCCCAGCTGCGCCGCAAGCTGGAGGCGGACCCCTCGCACCCGCGGCACTTCATCACCGAACCGGGCATGGGATACCGCTTCGAGAGGTAGCGGGGGCGCCGGTACGCTTCCTGTATGAGTGCTGAACCGCGTCCCGAGAAGCCCGCGAAACCGGCCAGGCCGGCGGGCCGGTTCCGCCGGATGATAGAGCGGCTTTCCACCTCCCAGGAGGAGCTGCATTCGGCGGAACTGCAGGAGGACGCAGAAGCCGCGGGGTGCCTGCGGATCTGCGACTGCCACGACCGCCAGATAGTCAAGGTGACGGGAACCCTGCGTACCGTCACCCTGCGGCCGCGAGCGGGCGTACCGGCCCTGGAGGCGGAACTGTTCGACGGCTCGGCGGCACTCGACGTGGTGTGGCTCGGGCGTCGCTCGATCGTGGGAATCGAGCCCGGGCGGCGCATGATCGCCTCCGGGCGGATCTCGATGAGTCATGGGCGCCGGGTGCTCTTCAACCCGAAGTACGAACTCCGACCGCTCGGACAGGAGCACTGACGGTGACGTCACTCGACAAACCCACCCCGCCGGCCGCGCCGGAAGGCCCGTCGGCGGCCGACCAGAGCGCCGTGACCCAGGCGGCGCTCTTCGACGCCTTCGGCGGCATCCGGGGCACCGTGGAGACGATGCTCCCCGGCCTGCTCTTCGTGATGATCTACACGATCAACAAGGACGTGAAGCTGTCCGCCATCGCGGCGGGCGCGGTGGCCGTCCTCCTGGTGGTCGTGCGGCTGCTGCGCAAGGACACCGTCAAGCACGCCTTCAGCGGCGTCTTCGGCGTCGGCGTCGGCGTGGCCTTCGCGCTCTTCACCGGCAGCGCCAAGGGCTTCTACCTGCCCGGCATGATCTACGGCGCCGGCCTGGGCGTGGCCTTCACGGTCTCCGCGCTGGTCGGCTTCCCGCTGCTCGGCGTGGTCCTGGGGCCGGTGTTCAAGGAGAACCTGTCCTGGCGCACCCGCAATCCCGGACGGAAGAAGGCGTACACGAAGGCCAGCCTCGCCTGGGGCCTGATCTTCCTCGCCAAGTACGCGATCCTCTTCCCGCTGTACTGGTGGGGCGACGCCACCCAGCTCGGCTGGGTGCTGATCGCCCTGAAGCTCCCGCCGATGGTGCTGGCCGTGTACTTCACCTGGCTCTTCCTCGCGAAGGCGCCGCCGCCGATCGACGTGATCGCCGAGTACGAGGCCGAAGAGGCCGCGGAGAAGGCCGCCAAGGCCGCCGCCGCCCGGGAGCGCGGGGTCTGACCCGCGCCCGACCGTCACGCACGCCGAAGGGGCGGAGCAGCTGCGAAGCCGCTCCGCCCCTTCGGCGTGCGTGACGGCGTACGGGCAGGCCCGTACCGCTAGCGCACGCGGGCCTGCTTCCGGGCCTACTTCCGGGCCTGGAGGAGGTCCTCCAGCTGCTCCTCGCGGGCCTGGGCGGCCACGAACAGCAGCTCGTCACCGGGCTCCAGGGTCTCCTCGCCGTGCGGGGTGAGCACCCGGTTGCCGCGGATGATCGTGACCAGCGAGGTGTCCTCGGGCCAGGCGATCTCGCTGATCTGGGTGCCCGCGACCGAGGAGTCGGGCGGAAGGGTCAGCTCGACCAGGTTGGCGTCGCCGTGGCTGAAGCGCAGCAGCCGCACCAGGTCGCCGACGCTGACGGCCTCCTCGACCAGGGCGGACATCAGGCGGGGCGTGGAGACGGCGACGTCGACGCCCCAGGACTCGTTGAAGAGCCACTCGTTCTTCGGGTTGTTCACGCGCGCCACGACCCGGGGGACCCCGTACTCGGTCTTGGCGAGCAGGGAGACGACCAGGTTGACCTTGTCGTCCCCGGTGGCGGCGATGACCACGTTGCAGCGCTGGAGGGCCGCCTCGTCGAGCGAGGTGATCTCGCAGGCGTCGGCCAGCAGCCACTCCGCCTGCGGCACCCGCTCCACCGAGATGGCGGTCGGCGCCTTGTCCACGAGGAGGACCTCGTGGCCGTTCTCCAGCAGCTCGCCCGCGATGGAGCGGCCCACGGCGCCGGCTCCGGCGATCGCGACCCTCATGCGTGTGCCTCCTCAGGCCCCTCGGCGAAGGCCGCCTCTACCTTGTCGATCTCGTCCGTGCGCATCATCACGTGGACGAGGTCGCCCTCCTGGAGGACGGTCTGCGAAGTCGGCAGCATCGCCTCGCCCAGGCGGGTGAGGAACGCGACACGGACCCCGGTCTCCTCCTGGAGCCGGCTGACCTTGTGACCGATCCACGCCTCGGAGGCGTGCACCTCCGCGAGCTGCACACCGCCGCTCGGGTCGCGCCACAGGGGCTCGGCGCCCGACGGCAGCAGCCGGCGGAGCATCTGGTCGGCGGTCCACCGTACGGTCGCCACGGTGGGGATGCCGAGCCGCTGGTACACCTCGGCGCGCTTGGGGTCGTAGATGCGGGCGGCGACGTTCTCGACGCCGAACATCTCCCGTGCCACGCGCGCTGCGATGATGTTGGAATTGTCACCGCTGCTGACCGCCGCGAAGGCCCCCGCGTCCTCGATCCCGGCCTCTCGCAGCGTGTCCTGGTCGAAGCCCACCCCGGTGACGCGGCGGCCGCCGAACGATGCTCCGAGCCGGCGGAATGCGGTGGGGTCCTGGTCGACGACGGCGACCGTATGCCCCTGCTGTTCCAGGGTCTGCGCGAGGGCAGAGCCCACTCTTCCGCAGCCCATAATGACGATGTGCACGGCCGTCCTTCCGGCTGACAGCGGCTCGCTGGTTTCCAGCCTCATTGCATGCTCTGGCTAAACAGGGTCTCAGACCATGGCCCAAGCTACACACGGGCGGTCACCAGTGTGACCATTTGGGGTCCAGGCGGCACTTCATTGCCCCGAGAAGGGGCGGGGGGTTCGTCAGCCCGATTTCGAACGCTTACGATCCTCTGCGTGTCCAAACTGACCGACGTGCCCAAACGGATCCTGATCGGCCGGGCGCTGCGCAGCGACCGCCTCGGGGAAACGCTCCTCCCCAAGCGGATCGCCCTGCCCGTGTTCGCATCCGACCCGCTCTCCTCCGTGGCATATGCCCCGGGCGAGGTGCTGCTGGTCCTGTCGATCGCGGGCGTGTCGGCGTACCACTTCAGCCCCTGGATCGCGGTCGCGGTCGTCGTGCTGATGTTCACCGTGGTCGCCTCCTACCGGCAGAACGTCCACGCGTATCCCAGCGGCGGCGGCGACTACGAGGTTGCCAACACCAACCTCGGCCCCAAGGCCGGCCTCACGGTGGCGAGCGCCCTGCTCGTCGACTACGTCCTCACCGTGGCCGTGTCGATCTCCTCCGGAGTCGAGAACCTCGGCTCGGCCGTCGATTTCGTCATCGAGCACAAGGTGCTCTCGGCGATGGTCATGATTCTGCTGCTCACGCTGATGAATCTGCGCGGAGTGAAGGAATCCGGGAACCTCTTCGCGATTCCCACCTACATCTTCGTCGGCGCCGTCTTCGTCATGATCGCCTACGGCGCCTTCCGGGGCATCGTCCTCGACGACACGATGAAGGCCCCCACCGCCGACCTGGAGATCAAACCCGAGCACCAGGGACTGGCCGGATTCGCCCTCGTCTTCCTGCTGCTGCGCGCCTTCTCCTCCGGCTGCGCCGCCCTCACCGGCGTCGAGGCCATCAGCAACGGCGTCCCCGCCTTCCGCAAGCCCAAGAGCAAGAACGCGGCCACCACCCTCGCCCTCATGGGCGCGCTGGCCGTCACCATGTTCTGCGGCATCATCGGCCTGGCCATGGCCACCAACGTGCGGATGGCGGAGAACCCGGCCGCCGACCTCCTCCAGGACGGCGTCCCGGTCGGCTCCGAGTACGTCCAGCACCCGGTGATCTCCCAGGTCGGAGAGGCGGTCTTCGGCGAAGGCAGCTTCCTGTTCATCGTGCTCGCGGCGGCCACCGCGCTCGTCCTCTTCCTGGCCGCCAACACCGCCTACAACGGCTTCCCGCTGCTCGGCTCGATCCTCGCCCAGGACCGCTACCTGCCGCGCCAGCTCCACACCCGCGGCGACCGGCTCGCCTTCTCCAACGGCATCGTGCTCCTCGCCGGCGCCGCCATGCTGCTGGTGTGGCTCTACGACGCCGACTCCACCAAGCTGATCCAGCTCTACATCGTCGGCGTGTTCGTCTCCTTCACGCTGAGCCAGATCGGCATGGTCCGGCACTGGAACCGCCACCTGCGCACCGAGCGCGACCCCGCCGCCCGCCGGCGGATGCACCGCTCGCGGGCCATCAACACCTTCGGTGCCTTCTTCACCGGCATGGTGCTGGTCGTCGTCCTCGCCACGAAGTTCACCCACGGCGCCTGGGTCGCCCTGCTGGGCATGGTGATCTTCTACGGAACGATGACCGCGATCCGCAAGCACTACGACCGGGTGTCCGCGGAGATCGCCGCCGCCGAAGGCCCCAGCGACGACAGCGTGCGCCCCTCGCGGGTCCACTCGATCGTCCTGGTCTCCAAGGTCCACAAGCCCACGCTGCGCGCCCTCGCCTTCGCCAAGCTGACCCGCTCGGACACCCTGGAAGCGCTCAGCATCAGCGTCGACCCGGCCGAGACCAAGGCCCTGAAGGCCGAGTGGGAGCGGCGCGGCATCAACGTCCCGCTCAAGATCCTCGACTCGCCCTACCGCGAGATCACCCGGCCGGTCGTCGAGTACGTGAAGGGCCTGCGCAGCGAGAACCCGCGCGACGCCGTCAGCGTCTACATCCCCGAGTACGTCGTCGGCCGCTGGTACGAGCACCTCCTCCACAACCAGAGCGCGCTGCGGCTCAAGGGCCGGCTGCTCTTCACGCCCGGCGTGATGGTCACCTCCGTGCCCTACCAGCTGGAGTCCTCGGAGCTCGCGAAGCGGCGGGCCAAGAAGCGGCAGGACTGGAACGCCCCGGGCGCCGTGCGCCGCGGACCGGTCGACACCCCGCGCCCGCCCCGGAAGGACCCGGCGGGCAAGTAGCGGCGGGGCCCGCCGCGGGTGGTGAACGGCCGGACGAGATCCACGTAAACTGGTGGGTCGGTCGTCCGGCCGTTTTCCTTTGATCTCCTGGAGCCTCCCCACCATGACCGAGCAGAACGAGAAGCAGTCACTGGTCGGGGAGGAGTACGAGGTCGAGGTCGGTCCCGTCGCGCACGGAGGCCACTGCATCGCCCGTACCGAAGGGGGCCGGGTCCTGTTCGTCCGTCACACCCTGCCCGGCGAGAAGGTCGTCGCGCGCGTGACGGAGGGCGACGAGGACTCCCGCTTCCTGCGCGCCGACGCCGTCACCGTCCTGGACGCCTCCAAGGACCGGGTTCCGGCGCCCTGCCCGTACGCCGGCCCCGGCAAGTGCGGCGGCTGCGACTGGCAGCACGCCAAGCCGGGCGCCCAGCGCCGGCTCAAGGGCGAGGTCGTCGCCGAGCAGCTGCTGCGGCTCGCCGGCCTCACCCCGGAGGAAGCCGGCTGGGACGGCACCGTCATGCCGGCCGAGGGCGACAAGCTGCCCGCCGGACAGGTGCCGCAGTGGCGCACCCGGGTGCAGTTCGCCATCGACGAGGACGGCAACGCCGGCCTGCGCAAGCACCGCTCGCACGACATCGAGCTGATCGACCACTGCATGATCGCGGCGCCGGGCGTCTCGGAACTCGGCATCGAGAAGCAGGACTGGCCCCAGATGGCGTCGGTGGAGGCCATCGCCGCCTCCGGCTCCTCCGACCGCCAGGTCGTCCTCACCCCGCGCCCGGGCGGCCGGCTCCCGCTCGTCGAACTGGACCAGCCCGTCTCGGTCCTGCGTGTCGAGGAGAAGGACGGCGGCGTCCACCGCGTCCACGGCCGCCCCTTCGTGCGCGAGCGCGCGGACGGCCGTACCTACCGCGTCGGCATGGGCGGCTTCTGGCAGGTCCACCCCCAGGCCGCCGACACCCTGATCAAGGCCGTCATGCAGGGCCTGATGCCGCGCAAGGGCGAGATGGCCCTCGACCTCTACTGCGGCGTCGGCATCTTCGCGGGCGCCCTCGCGGAGCGCCTCGGCGAGACCGGCGCCGTACTCGGCATCGAGTCGACGAAGCGCGCCGTCGAGGACGCCCGGCACAACCTGGCGGACTTCCCCCGGGTCCGGATCGAACAGGGCAAGGTCGAGCAGATCCTCCCGAAGACCGGCATCACCGAGTGCGACCTGGTCGTCCTCGACCCCCCGCGCGCCGGCGCCGGCAAGCAGACCGTCCGCCACATCGCGGGCCTCTCCGCCCGCCGCATCGCCTACGTGGCCTGCGACCCGGCCGCCCTGGCCCGCGACCTCGGCTACTTCAAGGACCACGGCTACAAGGTCCGCACCCTCCGCGTCTTCGACCTCTTCCCGATGACGCACCACGTGGAGTGCGTGGCGATCCTGGAGCGGGTGGCGAAGGACGCCTGATCTGGGGTTTCTTCACTCGCTTGAGCTGTTCCCCCAGCGCAACAGGTGAAGCGCGGGGCTAGTTTGCGATGCCGTATGCCGAGGGCGTTCCCAGAAGCCTGGGCCTGGGCCTGGGAAGCCTCCCTGGAGGTCCGGCAGCTCGGCGAGTTGCCGGGCTGCCGCCCGGTTGGCTCCCGTTTTCGTTGCTGGCGGCTGGATGGCCACGGAGCCGTGCGGCGCCGGCCGGGGTCAGTGGTCTACCGGGAGGCCCGTGGGTTCCTTGATGCGCTTCATGATGATCTGGGAGTTGACCTCCGTCACGCCCGAGAGGGCCGTGAGCTGTTCGATCCACAGGCGTTCGTACGCGCGCAGGTCCGCGACCGCGATGCGCAGGAGGCAGCCGGGGCTGCCGAAGAGGCGGTAGGCCTCGATGACGTCCGGGATGTCGTGGAGCGCGGCCTCGAAGGCCTCGACGGCCGCCCGGTCGCGGCGGACCTCGACGGACACCAGGACCTCGAAGCTGCGGCCCACCGCCTCGGGGTCGATCACGGCCCGGTAGCCCTGGATCACCCCGTCCTCCTCCAGCTGGCGGACCCGGCGCATGCAGGGGGAGGGGGTCAGTCCCACCCGCTGGGCGAGTTCCTGGTTGCTGAGCCGGCCGTCCTTCTGTAGCTCGCGCAAGATTTCTCGGTCGATGGCGTCCATGGCGCAATTATCACCCACCCAATGTTGCGGGCGCGGGTGAAGAGGCAATCTCATTGCGCGTAGATCTCACTATCATTGCCATGAATGGAATGTCTGTACGAGACCTCGTGAGGGAAGGGTGGCCATGGGACGCATCGTCGTCATCAGCACCGGCGGAACGATCGCCAGCCGGTGGATGGGTTCCGGTTTCGCCGCGGAGGCCGACGGCCGCGAGGTGATGGCCACGGCGCCGCTGCCCGAGGGCATCACGGTCGAGGTCGTGGACCTGTTCCGCGTGAACAGCCCCCGGCTCACCACCGCCCATCAGCTCACCCTGCTGCGCACCGTCCACGAGGTACTCGCCGACCCCGGCGTGGACGGCGTCGTCGTCACGCACGGCACCGACACCCTGGAGGAGTCGGCGTTCCTCGTCGACCTCCACCACCACGACGCCCGCAGCGTCGTCTTCACCGGCTCGCAGCTGCCCATGGGTTCCGCCGACGGTGACGGTCCCGGCAACCTCTACGACGCCCTGCTCACCGCGGCCACCACGCGCGGCCTCGGTGTCCTGATCTCCTTCGCGGGCCGGGTGCACGCGGCCCGCGGCACCGTCAAGACGCAGGCCGTCGACCTGGACGCCTTCGCCGACCCCTCGAAGGAACTCCTCGGGAAGATAGGTTTCGGCAAGGTCACCATGCTCCGCAGCCCGCAGCGTCCGGCCCCGCTCGCGCTGCCCGCGATGCCGGAGCTGCCGCCGCGCGTGGACATGGTCATGCACCACGCCGACGGTGACGCCCTGCTGCTGAACACCTCCGTCGAGGCGGGCGCCCGGGGCATCGTCCTGGTGGGCACCGGCGCCGGGAACGCCACCCCCGAGATCGTGGACGCGGTGGCCGGGGCCGTCGCCCGCGGCGTGCTCGTCGCGCTGACCACCCGCGTCGCGGCCGGCCCCGTCACCGAGATCTACACGCACGGCGGCGCCGTCGACCTCGTCGCGGCCGGAGCCGTCCCGACCGGGACGCTGCGGGCCGGACAGGCCCGGATCGCCGTGCTCTCCGCCCTGCTCGCCGGATCCGACCAGGCCGAGCAGACCCGGATCCTGCGCCGCACCCTGGCCGCCGAGGACCCGGCGCTGGCCTCGGCCTGACCCGCCCGGGAAGGCCCGGGGCCCGCAGGCCCCGGGGCTCCGGTCAGGCTCCGCCGAAGGCGCCGAGGATGCGGTCCGCCGCCGAGGTGGCCGTCACCGTACCCGCCCGGACCTCGGCTTCGAGGCCCGGCGCCAGTTCCCGTACGGCCGGGTCCGCGCGGAGCCGCTCCAGCAGTTCGTCGCGGACCATCGACCAGGTCCACTCCACCTGCTGCGCGGCCCGCTTGGCCGCCAGCCGGCCGCCCGCCTCCAGTAGCGTCCGGTGCTGTTCCAGGCGGTTCCACACCTCGTCCAGGCCGGCCGACTCCCGCGCGCTGCACGTCAGTACGGGCGGGGTCCAGGCGGAGTCGGCGGGGTGCATCAGGCGCAGCGCGCCCGCCAGTTCGCGGGCGGCAGCCTTCGCGTCCCGTTCGTGGGGGCCGTCGGCCTTGTTCACGGCGAGGACGTCCGCCAGCTCCAGGACGCCCTTCTTGATGCCCTGCAACTGGTCGCCGGTGCGCGCCAGGGACAGCAGGAGGAAGGAGTCGACCATCCCCGCGACGGTGGTCTCGGACTGGCCCACACCGACCGTCTCGACCAGGACCACGTCGTAGCCGGCCGCCTCCATCACGATCATCGACTCGCGGGTGGCCTTGGCGACCCCGCCCAGCGTGCCCGCCGAGGGGGAGGGCCGCACGAAGGCGGCCGGGTCGACGGCGAGGCGCTCCATGCGGGTCTTGTCGCCGAGGATGGAGCCGCCCGTCCGGGTCGAGGACGGGTCCACCGCGAGGACGGCCACGCGGTGGCCCAGCCCGGTGAGCATCGTGCCGAACGCGTCGATGAACGTGGACTTGCCCACCCCCGGCACCCCGCTGATGCCGATCCGCCGGGCGTGCCCCGCGTGCGGCAGCAGCCGGGTCAACAGGCTCTGGGCCAGGGCGCGGTGGTCCGCCCGGGTGGACTCGACGAGGGTGATGGCGCGCGCGATGTGCGCGCGCTTCCCGTCGAGCACGCCCTTCACGTACACGTCGATGTCGATCTTCGGGGGCATCCGCGCGGCCGCCTACAGCTCGTGGCCCAGTTCCGCGGCCAGCCGCGTCACCAGGTCGTGGGCCGCGTCGGGGATCACGGTGCCCGGCGGGAACACCGCCGTCGCGCCCATCTCCAGCAGGGTCGGGACGTCCGCGGGCGGGATGACCCCGCCGACGACGATCATGATGTCCTCGCGTCCCTCCTCGGCGAGCTGCTCGCGCAGCGCCGGTACGAGGGTCAGGTGGCCGGCCGCCAGCGACGAGACGCCCACGACGTGGACGTCCGCCTCGACGGCCTGGCGGGCCACCTCCGCCGGGGTCTGGAACAGCGGGCCGACGTCCACGTCGAAGCCCAGGTCGGCGAAGGCCGTCGCGATGACCTTCTGGCCGCGGTCGTGGCCGTCCTGGCCCATCTTGGCGACCAGGATGCGCGGACGCCGCCCCTCCGCCTCCTCGAACCGGTCGACGAGGGCGCGGGTGCGCTCCACGGACGGGGACTCGCCTGCTTCCATGCGGTACACACCCGAGATCGTACGGATCTGGCTCGCGTGGCGCCCGTACACCTTCTCCAGGGCGTCGGAGATCTCACCGACCGTGGCCTTCGCGCGCGCCGCGTCCACGGCCAGGGCCAGCAGGTTGCCCT
Organism: Streptomyces sp. NPDC044704; assembly: GCF_056433525.1. Lineage (NCBI taxonomy): Bacteria > Bacillati > Actinomycetota > Actinomycetes > Kitasatosporales > Streptomycetaceae > Streptomyces > Streptomyces sp. NPDC044704. The sequence continues at coordinate 179,077 of NZ_JBWKGY010000013.1, read as the reverse complement.
CGCCGCTGCCGGCCGCGTGGGTCAGGGCCCGCAGGGTGTCCTGCGTGACGGCCTCGTCGCGCTCCTCGCGCAGCCGGCGCAGCTTGGCGATCTGCTGGGCGCGGACCGAGGAGTTGTCGACCTTGAGGACGTCGATCTCCTCGTCGGTGGCCACCCGGTACTTGTTCACGCCGATCACCGGCTGGCGGCCGGAGTCGATGCGGGCCTGCGTCCGGGCCGCGGCCTCCTCCACCCGCAGCTTCGGGATGCCCGCGTCGATGGCCTGCGCCATGCCGCCCGCGGCCTCGACCTCCTCGATGTGCTGCCAGGCCCGCCGCGCGAGGTCGTAGGTCAGCTTCTCGACGTAGGCGCTGCCGCCCCAGGGGTCGATGGAGCGGCAGGTGCCCGACTCCTGCTGGAGCAGCAGCTGGGTGTTGCGCGCGATGCGGGCGGAGAAGTCGGTGGGCAGCGCGAGGGCCTCGTCGAGGGCGTTGGTGTGCAGCGACTGGGTGTGCCCCTGGGTCGCCGCCATCGCCTCGATGCAGGTGCGGGTGACGTTGTTGAACACGTCCTGCGCGGTCAGCGACCAGCCCGAGGTCTGCGAATGGGTGCGCAGTGACAGGGACTTGGCGTTCTTCGGGTCGAACTGCTTGACCAGGCGCGCCCACAGCAGGCGGGCCGCGCGGAGCTTCGCGACCTCCATGAAGAAGTTCATGCCGATCGCCCAGAAGAACGACAGGCGCGGCGCGAACGCGTCCACGTCCAGCCCGACGGCTTGACCCGCCCGCAGGTACTCCACGCCGTCGGCGAGGGTGTACGCGAGTTCCAGGTCGGCCGTGGCGCCGGCTTCCTGGATGTGGTAGCCGGAGATGGAGATCGAGTTGTAGCGGGGCATCTTCTGCGAGGTGAACGCGAAGATGTCCGAGATGATCCGCATCGAGGGCTTGGGCGGGTAGATGTAGGTGTTGCGGACCATGAACTCCTTGAGGATGTCGTTCTGGATGGTCCCGGCGAGTTTGTCGGGGGAGACGCCCTGCTCCTCCGCCGCCACGATGTACAGGGCGAGGACCGGCAGCACCGCGCCGTTCATCGTCATCGACACCGACATCTTGTCCAGCGGGATCCCGTCGAACAGCTGCCGCATGTCGTAGATCGAGTCGATCGCCACGCCCGCCATGCCCACGTCGCCCGTGACGCGCGGGTGGTCGCTGTCGTACCCGCGGTGCGTGGGCAGGTCGAACGCGACCGACAGGCCCTTCTGGCCCGAGGCCAGGTTGCGCCGGTAGAAGGCGTTGGACTCCTCGGCGGTGGAGAAACCGGCGTACTGACGGATCGTCCAGGGCTGGTTGACGTACATCGTCGGATAGGGCCCGCGCAGGTACGGGGCCACGCCCGGGTACGTCGCCAGGAAGTCCAGGCCCTCCAGGTCCCGCCCGGTGTACAGCGGCTTCACGCCGATGCCCTCGGGCGTCTCCCACAGCAGGTCGCCCGTGGCGTTCCCGGTGGACTCCTTCACCGCGGCGCGCCACTGGTCCTCGGTGACCGGGGCGGACGGCCCGCCGCCGAGCGCGAGTTCGGAGAAATCGGGGATGCTCAAGACGAGACTCCCATCCGGTCGAGTACGGAGGACAGCACGGCGACCGCGTCACAGCCGGCGAAGACGTACTCGTCCACGGCCTGTTCGGCGGTACCGGGCCTGCCCGCGAGGAACACCGTCGTCGCGCCCGCCGAGCGCAGGGCCGCGGCGACCGCGTCCGCCTGCTCCTCGTACAGCGCGTCGCTGGAGCAGAGCACCGCCATGCCGTCGGCGCCGCTCGCCGCATAGGCCGCGGCGGCCGTATCCGGATCCACGGAGACCGGGTCGTGGACGGGTTCGATGCCGCCGGCCTGGAACAGGTTGGAGGCGAAGGTGGCCCGCGCGGTGTGCGCGGCCGCGGGGCCGAGCGCGGCGAGGAAGATCCGCGGGCGGGACCCGGTCGCGGCCAGGTGGGCGTCGCTGCGGGCGCGCAGCGCCTCGTACGCCTCGTCGCGCCGGACCCGGGGCAGACCGCCGGCCGCAGCCGGCGGCAGGGGTTCGCGTACGACGGGCTTCTCCGACAGCAGCGGGAACTCGCTGACGCCGGTGATCGGTTCGCGGCGGGTCGCGAGCTTCTTCGAACGGGCCGCCCAGGTGGCGGCGAGGCGCTCGGCCACCAGCCCCGAGCGCAGCGCGGCCTCCTGGCCGCCCGCCTTCTCGACGGTCCGGAAGAACTCCCAGGCGGCGTGCGCGAGTTCGTCGGTCAGCCGCTCGACGTAGTACGAACCGCCGGCCGGGTCGATGACCCGGGCGAGGTGGGACTCCTCCACCAGCACGGTGGAGGTGTTGCGGGCGATGCGCCGGGCGAAGGCGTCCGGCAGGCCCAGCTCGCTGTCGAAGGGGAGCACGGTGACGGAGTCCGCGCCGCCCACGCCGGCCGCCATGCAGGCCACGGTGGTGCGCAGCATGTTCACCCACGGGTCGCGGCGGGTCATCATCACCGGCGAGGTGACCGCGTGCTGCCGCTGCGCTCCGGCCTGCGGGCTGCCGCAGGCTTCGGCGACGCGGGCCCACAGGCGGCGGGCGGCGCGCAGCTTGGCGATGGTCAGGAACTGGTCGGCGGTCGCGGCGTAGCGGAACTCGATCTGTCCGAACGCGGCGTCGGTGGCGAGTCCGGCCCCGGTCAGGGCCCGCAGGTAGGCGACCCCGGTGGACAGCGACAGGCCGAGTTCCTCGGCGGCGCTGCCCCCCGCCTCGTGGAAGGGGAGGGCGTCGACGGTCAGGGCGCGGACCCCGGGCCAGGCGGCTGCCGTGTCCCGGGCCAGCGCGGCGGCCGCGGGCAGGTCGAGGGGCTCGCCGGTGCGGGCCTCGTGGCCCAGCGGGTCGATGCCGAGCGAGGCGCGGGCGTCCTGCGGGGACACCCCGCGCTCCGCGAACAGGGCGAGCAGCGCGCTGACGGCGGCCGGGTACGCGGCTCCCGCGTCCAGGGCGACCGGGGCGAGGTCGAGGTAGACCCCGTCCAGGGCCCGGCCCAGTTCCTCGGCGGGCAGGCCGCCCGGGCCGACGGTCAGCCACAGGGAGGTGGTGCCGTTCTCCAGGTCCGCGAGGGCCGCCTCGTTCACCCGTACGGGGTCGCCGCCCGCGATCCGCTGGCGCACGTCCCAGCCGGAGGCCGTGGTGCCCTCGGGGGTGCCGCCGCGGACGAAGGGCGCGAAACCGGGGAAACCGGTGCCGTCACCGTCCCCGTCGTCCGGGCGTGCCGTGTACAGCGGGCGGGTGATGAGCCCGTCCTCGAGTTTCGTGGACAGCGCTGCTTCCGCTGCCTCGCCGGAGACTTCCTTGCCCGACTTTCGCAGTACGCCTTCCACCAGGCGCTGCCACTGCTCATGCGTCGCGTCAGGAAACTCGGCGGCCAGGGAGAGCCCGTCGTCAGGCAGGACCGTCATGGCTCGAATGCTAGGGGGGCCGCTCATGCGAGACCATAACCGCCGGATGTGATCTCGCACTCCCAGGTCAGACCGGGGTCGGTGCGGCGCGGAGGGCGGCCCGGGCCGGGCACCGGCGGGTTCCGGCCACGCCCGGGAGGCGTTCGCCGAGGGGACGTCAGGCGCAGGTGTGGCGGCCCGGGTCCTGGAACAGCGGACCCAGCAGTACGGTCGCGGCGGCCTGGGGGAGTACGGCGGGTCCGGCGCGCGGGGCGATGATCCGTCCGGGCTCGTCGCACACGTGGGACTGGCCGGTCGCCGCCGCCCGGATCTCGTCGAGGTACCCCTCGTGCAGGACGCTGGACAGTTCGGTGACCACCATGACCGCGGGGTTGAACACGTCGAGGAGCAGTGCGGCCGCCCGCCCCACGGCCCGGGCGCGCTCGCGCAGCAGCCGGTCCGCGCGGGGATCGCCCGCGGCGGCGGCGTCGACGAGCAGCGGGACGGACGGATCGGGGACGATCCCGCGCCGCACGGCCTCGGCGCCGAGCGCGGTGTCGGAGGCGGTCGCCTGGAGGCAGCCGGTACGTCCGCACGCGCAGGCCGCCCGGGACTCGGGCACCGGCAGGTGGGCCACGTCGCCCGCGGCCGACCCGGGGCCCTGGTGGACGGTCCCCTCGATCCCGAAGGCGGCGTCCACCACGTTGCCGATGAAGAGGTGGACCAGGCTGCGGCGGGCTTCCGGGGGGCCGTAGAGGATCTCGGCGCGCGCGACGGCCCGGGCGTGGTTGTCCACCCGCACCGGCAGGCCGAGCGCCCGGGACAGGTCCGCGGCCAGCGGCATCTGCCGCCACCCGAGCGCCGGATGCCGTACGACGGTCCCGGTGTCGGGCCGGACCCAGCCGCCGAGCGCGGCGCCTACGCCGAGCAGGGGGCGGCCGGTGTCGAACCGCTCCAGGAACGCGGCGAGTTCCCGCGCGATGCGGCCCGGCAGCCGGGGATCGGCGGGATCCGGGTAGGGGAAGGCGCGCCGGGCGAGCACCTCCCCGCGCAGGTCGACGAGGCTGAACGTGGAGGCGGGCACCCCGATGTGCAGGCCGGCCGCGACCGGACCGCCGACGGCACCGGTGTGCAGGTCCAGCGGGATCCGCGGCCGGCCCGAGGCGGTGGGCCCGGCGGGTTCGGGGAGCTCGCGCAGCAGGCCGCCGCGCAGCAGCCCGGTGGTCTGCCGGGACACCGCGGCGGGGCTCAGCCCGCACAGTTCCGAGATCCCGCTGCGCGCCACGGGCCCGTGCTCCAGCACGGTCCGCAGCACGGTGGCGGCGTTGGCGGCCCCGCGCCGGTCGCCGGTCCTGTCTGTCACGGGGCCTCCTCGGGCGCAGCGGTGCGTATCCCCGATCATGCCGGACCGGGTACCGGCCGGTCCGTGGCGGCCGCATTGCGGGACCGTGAAATCCGGCCACCGTTTTCGGCCGCCGCGGGGTGTCGCAAGGGTTGCGCGGGGTCCGGGAAAAGCCAGGTCAGGGCGGGTGGTGAGGGTGGGGCGCGGGCCGGATCCGGCGCCCGGGGGCGGGGGTTGACCCCGGGCGGGGGCGCTGACAGGCTCCGGGACATGTCCGCGAACGAACGCCCCGCCCCGCGGCTCCGCACCTCCGGCCCCTGTACCGCGCCGGACGGGTGTCCGGGCCGCTGTCCGGCCCGCCGCCGCGCCTGAGCGCAGGCCCCGAGCCCCCGCCGGTACGCCGCTACGGTCCGCCCGGCCGGTCCGGTGCCCGCCGGTCCGCTACCGCCAGGCCCTGCCGGGCCGACCGTCCGGGTCGGCCCGACCGGTCCCGGCGGGATCCGGTCCGGGGTGGTGGTCCGGTCCCCGTGACCGGCGCCGCGTGATCCGGTCCCCGTGATCCGGTCCCCGTGATCCGGACCGGGCGGGATCCGGCGCCCCGCGCTACCCGTGGGAGCCGTCCGGTTCCGTCGCCGCGCAGGGGCCCGTCCGCCCCGCCGGTGCCGCCGGGAGTCCGCCCGGGCCCCCGCACCCCGTCTCCGCCGGCCTCCGCCCCGCCCCGTCGTCCTCCTGCTCCGCGTGCGCCGCCGCCCGGCGCGCTGTGTTCCCGTACCGCCATTTCTTCCGCTGCGGAAATAATTCTCCGCTGCTCTGACCAGGGAGTTCTCATGACCACCGCACTCCGTACCACCGTCACCAAGATCGGCGGCCGCATCGGTGCCGAGATCGGCGGCGTCCGGCTCGGCGGCGACCTCGCCCCCGAGACCGTCGCCGAGATCCGCTCCGCGCTCCTCGCCCACAAGGTCGTCTTCTTCCGCGGCCAGGACCACCTCGACGAGGCCGGCCACGAGGCCTTCGCCCAGCTCCTCGGCACCCCCGTCGCGCACCCCACCGTCCCCTCCGCCGACGGCCGCTACGCCCTCGGCATCGACTCCCACCACGGCGCCCGCGCCAACCAGTGGCACACCGACGTCACCTTCGTCCCCGCCTACCCGGCCTTCTCCATCCTGCGCGCCGTCACCATCCCCCCGTACGGCGGCAACACCCTCTGGGCCAACACCGCCACCGCCTACTCCCACCTCCCCGAGCCGCTGCGCGCCCTCGCGGACGGCCTGCGCGCCCTCCACTCCAACGCCTACGACTACGCCGCCCTCAGGCCGGACGCGCTCCCCGAGGCCCTCGCCCAGTACCGCGAGGTGTTCACCTCCACCGAGTTCCTCACCGAGCACCCCGTGGTCCGCGTCCACCCCGAGACCGGCGAACGCACCCTGCTCCTCGGCAACTTCGTCCAGCGCATCCAGGGCCTCACCGGCCGCGACTCCCGCATCCTGCTGGACCTCTTCCAGGCCCACGTCGAAAGCCCCGAGAACACCGTCCGCTGGCAGTGGCGGGACGGGGACGTCGCCATCTGGGACAACCGCGCCACCCAGCACTACGGCGTCGACGACTCCGACGACCACGAGCGCACGCTGCGCCGCGTCACCGTCGACGGCGACGTCCCGGTCGGCCCCGACGGCGCCCCCTCCCGCCTGATCAGCCCGGAGACCGTCCCCGACCCCGCCTTCGGCATCCCCTCCGGCGCCTCGACGGCCGCCACCGCCTGATCACCGGGCACCGTCCCCGAACCCGAAGACCCCGAACGCCGCCGCCAAGGAGCCTCCGTGCCCAAGCTGCTCGCCCTCACCGGCAGTCCCTCCGCCCAGTCCCGCACCGCGGTCGTCGCCGACCACGTCCTGCGCCGCCTCTCCCACGCCGGGTTCGAGACCTCGCACCTCGCCGTGAGCACCCTCCCCGCCGCCGACCTCCTCTCCGCCCGCCGCGGCGAGCCGGAGATACGCCGCGCCCTGGAAGCCGTCGCCGAGGCCGACGGCCTGGTGATCGCCACCCCGGTCTACAAGGCCTCGTACACCGGCCTGCTCAAGGCCTTCCTCGACCTGCTCCCGCAGGACGGCCTGGCCGGCAAGACCGTCCTGCCGCTCGCCACCGGCGGCAGCCTGGCCCACGTCCTGACCATCGACTACGCCCTGCGTCCGGTCCTCGCCGCCCTCGGCGCCCGGCACGTCACCGCGGGCCGCTTCGTCCTCGACTCCTCCGTCGAGCGCGGCAACGGCCCCGACCGGCTGCTCCCCGAGGCGGAACTCGACCTCTTCCAGGCCGTCGACGAGTTCGCCGACGCCCTCCGCGCCGTCCGGACCCCCGCCGCCGCCCTCACCGCCGCCCCGTAAGCCCGTACCCCCGCACCCCGTACGAACCGACAAGGACCCGCCATGCCCGCAGCCTTCACCTCGACGACCACCTCCCGGCGCCAGTTCCTCACCCTGCTCGGCATCTCGGCGGCCGCGGTGAGCTGCGGCACGGCCACCGCCAACGGCGGGTCCGGGTCCGGCAAGCAGGTCACCACCCTCAAGTACCAGGGAGCCGTCGGCTCGGTCACCCTCCCCGAACTCGCCGCGGACCTCGGGTACCTGGGCGACGTCAGCCTCGAATGGGTCGGCAACACCATCAGCGGCCCGCAGGACATCCAGTCCGCGGCCACCGGCCAGACCCACTTCGGCAGCGCCTTCAACGGGGCGGTCATCAAACTGGCCGCGGGCAAGGCCCCCATCAAGGCCGTCGTCTCCTCCTACGGCTCCGACCAGTACTCCTACGGCGGCTACTTCGTCCTGGAGGACAGCCCGATCCGCTCCGCCCGGGACCTGATCGGGAAGAAGGTCGGCATGAACACCCTGGGGGCCCACTACCAGGCCCTCCTCGACATCTACCTCAGCCGCGGCGGCCTCTCCAAGGCGGACGCGGCCAAGGTGGAGGCCCTGGTCGTGCCGCCCGTCAACACCGAGCAGTCCCTGCGGCAGAAGCAGATCGAGGTCGGGGTGCTCACCGGCGTCCTGCGCGACAAGGCCCTGGCGACCGGAGGCATCCGCCCGCTGTTCACCGACGTCGAACTGCTCGGCCCCTTCAGCGCCGGCACCTACGTGATGACCGAGCGGTTCATCAAGCAGAACCCGGACACCGTACGGGCCTTCGCGACCGGAGTCGCCAAGGCCATCGAATGGTCCCGCACCACCCCGCGCGAAGAGGTCGTCGCCCGGATGACGGAGATCGTCAAGAAGCGCGGCCGCAACGAGGACACGGCGACGCTCCAGTACTGGCGGTCCTTCGGGGTCGCCGAGACGGGCGGCCGGATATCCGACAAGGAGTTCCAGCTCTGGCTGGACTGGCTCGGCGAGCGCGGCGAGATCAAGGCGGGCCAGCTCAAGGCCGGCGACCTCTACACCAACGAGTTCAACGGTTTCGGGAAGGGCTGACGGCCATGGCGAAGATCGTGTTCGAGTCGGTCACCAAGACCTTCCCGACGAAGGACAAGAAGCGCAAGGAGGAGTTCACCGCCCTCGACGGCATCGACCTGGAGATCGAGGCCGGCGAGTTCGTGGTCGTCGTGGGCCCCAGCGGCTGCGGCAAGTCCACCCTCCTGGACCTCCTCGGCGGCCTCACCCGGCCCACCTCCGGACGGATCCTGCTGGACGGCAAGCCGGTCACCGGGCCCGGCCTGGACCGGGGCATCGTCTTCCAGCAGTACGCGCTGCTGCCGTGGCGCACCGCCCTCGGCAACGTCGAGTTCGGCCTGGAGGCCACCGGCGTACCGCGCCGCCAACGGGCCGCCAGGGCGCGGGAGTTCCTGGACCTGGTCGGTCTCACCGGCTTCGAGGACCGGCACCCGCACGAACTGTCGGGCGGCATGCGCCAGCGCGTCGCCATCGCCCGCTCGCTGGCCTACGACCCGGACGTCCTGCTGATGGACGAGCCCTTCGCCGCACTCGACGCACAGACCCGCGAGTCCCTCCAGGACGAGCTGCGCCGCATCTGGCAGAGCACCGGCAAGACGGTCGTCTTCATCACCCACGGCATCGAGGAGGCGGTCTACCTCGGACAGAAGGTCGCCGTCATCACCTCCCGCCCCGGCCGGGTCAAGGAGGTCGTGCCGGTCTCCTTCGGCGACCGCGCCACCGGCGCCACCGGAGAGGACCTGCGCTCCAGCCCCGAGTTCGCCCGCTACCGCCACGAGATCTGGACCCTCCTCCACGACGAAGTGGCCCGCGCCCAGCAATTGGAGAAGGAAGAGGCCACGGTATGACCACGGGAACCGAAACCCCCGCCCCCGCCGCTGCCCAGGCCGCGACGGACCGGGCCGTGACCACGGCGCCCGCGCCCCCGCGTCCGCGACATCCCGCGGCGGCTCCGGTCCGTCCGGCGGGCAAGGACACCGGGGCCGTCCGGAAACCGTCCGCGGCGGCGACCGCCCTGCGCCGGCTGCGGGCCGCCCTGCTGCGGTCGGCGGCGGTCCTCGCCCTCGTCGCGGTGTGGGAGACCGCGCCCCGGCTCGGCCTGGTCGACGCGACGTTCCTGCCGCCGGTCAGCGAGGTCGCCGTCGCCTGGTGGGAGCTCCTCGGGGACGGCCAGCTCGGCGAGCACGTACGGGCCAGCCTCACCCGCTCCTTCGGCGGCTTCGCCATCGCGGTGGCCGTGGCCGTGCCGCTCGGGCTGCTGATCGGCTGGTACCGGCCCGTCGCGGCGTTCCTCGGCCCGCTGCTGGAGCTGTTCCGCAACACGGCGGCGCTCGCCCTGCTGCCGGTGTTCGTCCTGCTGCTCGGCATCGGCGAGACCTCGAAGGTGTCCATCGTCGTCTACGCCTGCGTGTGGCCGATCCTGCTGAACACCATCAGCGCCGTCGGCAACGCCGATCCCACGCTGGTCAGACTGGCCCGTTCGATGGACCTGTCCACACCGAGGCTGTTCCAGAAGGTGATCCTGCCGTCGTCCGTGCCGGCCATCTTCACCGGGATCCGCCTCGCCGGAGCCGTGTCCATCCTCGTCCTCGTGGCCGCCGAGATGATCGGCGCCAAGGCGGGCCTCGGCTACCTGATCAACGCCTCGCAGTTCAACTTCGCCATCCCGCAGATGTACGCGGGGATCGTCACCATCTCCGCCATCGGCGTGGCCTTCAACCAGGTCCTGGTCACGATCGAACGCCGCCTCAGCACCTGGCGCGTCCCGGCCTGACCCCCGCACCCCAGGCCCGGGGCCGGGCTCCCCGCACCCCGGGGTCCGGCCCCGGCCCTGGCCCCGGCTCCGCCACCGGGTCCCGCGGGCCCCCGCCACCACCGAACACAGGGAACAGACATGTCCGCACCCCGCACGCTCCACCTCAACGCCTTCCTGATGAACGCCGGCCACCACGACGCCGCCTGGCGCCACCCGGACAGCAGCCCCGAGCGCGTCACCGACCTGCGCTACTTCCAGGAACTGGCCCGCACCGCCGAGCGCGGCCGCCTCGACTCCATCTTCTTCGCCGACGGCCTCGCCCTGTGGGGCAAGGCCCGCTACAACGCCCTCGGCGGCTTCGAGCCGCTGACGCTGCTCTCCGCGATCGCCGCCGTCACCGAGCACATCGGCCTCATCGCGACCGTCTCCACCACCTTCAACGAGCCCTTCCACACGGCCCGCAAGTTCGCCTCCCTCGACCACATCAGCAACGGCCGCGCCGGCTGGAACATCGTCACCTCCGGCACCGTCGACGAGGCCCGCAACTTCAACCGGGACGAGCACCTCGAACACGCCGTGCGCTACGAGCGGGCCCGCGAGTTCCTCGACGTCGCCACCAAGCTCTGGGACAGCTGGGAGGACGACGCGATCGTCCTCGACAAGGAACACGGCGTCTACGCCGACACCGACCGGCTCCACCCCGCCGCCCACCGCGGGCAGCACTTCCAGGTCGCCGGCCCCCTCAACGTGCCGCGCTCGCCCCAGGGCCACCCCCTGCTCGTCCAGGCCGGTTCCTCCGAGGACGGCAAGGAGTTCGCCGCCCAGTACGCGGAAGCCGTCTTCACCGCCCAGCAGACCCTCGCCGACGGCCAGACCTTCTACAAGGACCTCAAGTCCCGCCTGGCCCGCTACGGCCGCACCGAGGGCGACCTCCTCGTGCTCCCCGGCATCGCCCCCGTCATCGGCTCCACCGAGGCCGAGGCGAAGGCACTGGAGCAGCAGCTCACCGACCTCCAGGTGCCCGAGTACGGTCTCGCCCAGCTCTCCGGGATGCTCGGCGTCGACCTCACCGGAGCCGATCTCGACGGACCGCTGCCCGAGCTGCCCGAGGAACGCGACATCAACGGCAACAAGAGCCGCTTCACGCTCGTCGCCGAACTCGCCCGCCGCGACGGCCTCAGCCTCCGCGAACTGATCGCCCGCCTCGGCGCCGGCCGCGGCCACCGCGTGTTCGCCGGCACCCCCGAGCAGATCGCCGACCAGCTGGAGGAGTGGTTCACGCAGGGCGCCGCCGACGGCTTCAACATCATGGCGCCCGTCCTGCCCACCGGGCTCACGGACTTCGTCGACCACGTCGTGCCGATCCTCCAGCGGCGCGGCCTCTTCCGCACCGAGTACACCGGCGCCACCCTGCGCGAGAACTACGGCCTGCCCCGGCCCGCCAACCGCTACGCGAAGGGAACGGCATGAACGATGTCCCGGCCGACGTCCTCGTCGTCGGCGGCGGACCGGCCGCCACCTGGGCCGCCCTGAAGGCCGCGGAGGAAGGAGCCCGCGTCGTCCTCGCCGACAAGGGCTACTGCGGAACCAGCGGCGCCACCGCCGCCGGCGGCACCGGCGTCTGGTACGTCCCGCCCGAACCCGCCGCCCGGGAGGCCGCCATGGCCTCCCGGGAGGGCCTCGGCGGCTACCTCGCCGACCGGCGCTGGATGGCCCGGGTCCTCGACGAGACCTACGCGCGGATGAACGAACTGGCCGCCGAGGGCCGCTACCCCTTCCCCACCGGCCCCGACGGACAGCCCCTGCGGGGCGGCCTCCAAGGCCCCGAGTACATGCGGCGGATGCGCATCCGGATCCGCCGCGCCGGGGTCCGGATCCTCGACCACAGTCCGGTCACCGAGCTGCTCACCGACTCCGCCGGAGCCGTCGCCGGAGCCGCCGGCTACCGCCGCCAGGCCCGCGAGCACTACCGGGTCCGGGCCGGCGCCGTGGTCCTCGCGACCGGCGGCTGCGCCTTCCTCAGCGGAGCGCTCGGCACCAACACCAACACCGGCGACGGTGCGCTCTTCGCCGCCGAGGCCGGGGCGGAGCTCTCCGGCATGGAGTTCTCCAACGCCTACGGCATCGCCCCCGAGGGCACCTCCGTCACCAAGACCGCCTTCTACTCCTTCGCCACCTTCTACGGGGAGGACGGCAACCTCCTGGAGGGAGCCGCCAGCCAGGGCGGCCGCTCGGTCATCGCCCGCGAACTCCTCACCGGAGCACGGGTTTTCGCCCGGCTCGACCGCGCCGACGAGGCCGCCAGGGCGGCGATGCGCCGGGCCCAGCCCAACTTCTTCCTCACCTTCGACCGGCTCGGCATCGACCCCTTCACCGACCGGTTCGCCGTGACCCTGCTGGCCGAGGGCACCGTACGCGGCACCGGCGGCATCCGGATCACCGGCGACGACTGCGCCACCGGGGTCCCCGGGCTGTACGCCGCCGGGGACGCGGCCACCCGCGAGGAGATCTGCGGGGGCTTCACCGGGGGCGGCAGCCACAACGCCGCGTGGGCGATCTCCTCCGGCAGCTGGGCCGGGCGGGGCGCCGCCCGGCACGCGCGGACCCTCGGCTCCGGCAGCGCCGCCGCCCGGCGGGTCGGCGGGGCCGGGGGAGCGGGGCTCCGCCCGACGGGGTCCGCCGCCGCGCCCCTCGACCACCGCGAAGCCGTGGAACTCGTACAGCGGGAGGTGCTCCCGTACGACAAGAACTACCTCCGGCACGGGGAGGGTCTCGCCGGGGCGCTGCGGGCCCTGGACGACGGCTGGGCGCAGCTGCGCGCGCGCCTCCACGGCGAGGGGGCCGACCTGGTCAAGGCCCGGCAGGCGGCGGCCATGACGGCGCACGCGCGGTGGATGTACGCCTCCGCGCTGGCCCGCACCGAGTCCCGGGGCATGGCCCGCCGCCTCGACCACCCGGAGCAGGACCCGGCCCAGCACCACCGGATCCTCTCCGGCGGGCTCGACCGGGTGTGGGCCGGGCCGGCGGCCGCGTACGGGACGGGGGTGGCGGTGTGATCGAGCTGGTCTCCGCCGAGCGCTGCATCGCCTGCGACAAGTGCGTCGAGGTCTGCCCCACGGACGTCTTCGAGCGGGGCCCGGACGGGATCCCGTTCCTGGCCCGGCACGAGGACTGCCAGACCTGCTTCCTGTGCGAGGCCAACTGCCCGGCCGACGCCCTGTTCGTGTCCCCGCTGACCCGGCCGCTGCCCGACGACCCGGCCGTACGGGACGAGCCGGCGCTGGCGCGCAGCGGACTGCTCGGCAGCTACCGCCGCGAGATCGGCTGGGGGCACGGCCGCACCCCCGGCTCGCTGCGGGCCGTCGGGCCGTCGCTGGGCGGCCCGGGGAGGCCGATCACCTCCTGAGGCAGGGCGCGCGGTCCGCCGGAGTGCTGCCCTCCGGCGGACCGTCCGCGGGCCCCGGCTCGGGCGGTGCGGCTCAGACGGTGAGGACGATCTTGCCGCGGGTACGGCCCTTGGCGCTCAGTTCCCAGGCCGCGGCGGCCTCCGCGAGCGGCAGGACGTGTTCCACGTTCACGGTGAGCCGGCCCGAGTCGGCGAGTTCCGCGAGGGCGGTGAGGTCGGCCGTGTCGGCGCGCGCCCAGATGTGCTTGGCGCCCTTGGAGCCGGCGTCGTTGTCGGCGATGGAGATCACCGGGGCGCCTTCGCGGACCACGGACTGGAGCAGTTCGACGCCGCCCTCGCCGTAGAAGTCGAGCCCGGCGTCGACGCCCTCGGGGGCCAGTGCGCGGATCCGGTCGGCGACCCCGTCCCCGTACAGCACCGGTTCGGCGCCGAGGGTGCGCAGGTAGTCGTGGTTGTGGGCGCCCGCCGTGCCGATGACCCGGGCGCCGAGGGCGACCGCGATCTGCACGCCCAGCGATCCGGTGCCGCCCGCGGCGGAGTGGATGACGACGGTCTGGCCGGCCGAGACCCCCGCGCGGGTGATGGCCTGGTAGGAGGTGAGCCCGGCGAGCGGGAGGCCCGCGGCCTGTTCGAAGGTCAGCTCGCGGGGCTTGCGGGCGAGGGTGCGGACGGGGGCGGCGACGTACTCGGCGTAGGTGCCGAGCTGCACCCATTCCTTGCGGACGTAGCCGTAGACCTCGTCGCCGACGGCGTAGTCGTCGGTGTCGGGGCCGACGGCCTCGACGACGCCGGCCACGTCCCAGCCGGGGATGACGGGGTGGCGGACTTCGAGCACCTGCCCGAGGAATCCCGCGGCGAGCTTCCAGTCGACGGGGTTGACGCCGGCGGCCTTGACGCGGATGAGCACCTCGCTGGGGCCGACCTTGGGTTCGGGGGCGTCAACCAGTTCTAACCGGGTGGGAGTTCCGTACGCGTGGTAAGTGATTGCCTTCATGGTCATCCCAACCCGGGGGCCACGGAGGCTATTCCGCTTCTCCGCCCGCACCCCGTTCCGCCTCCGGGTCCGCGCCCGACCGGGCTTCCCCTTGTCCCCGCCGCCGGACGAACGCCCTTCAGGCGGGCAGGGTGTTGCGGTGGGAGCGCCGCCGGGCGGCGCTGAGCAGGGCCTGGATCTGGGCGCCGGACTGCTCCACGTCGTCCAGCGGCGAGGGGAAGGGCAGCCGCACGTCGCGGTGGCCGCGCCGCTCCTCCAGCCGCAGGGTGATGCCGTACCGGTCGAGGGCGAGCGGCAGGGCGCGCACGACGGCGCCCGAGGGCAGGGGCCGGACGAGCCGCAGCAGCAGGGTGACGAGCTCGGGGTGGTCGTCGAGGAGGTGCGTGAGCATGCCCGCCTCGTACGGGGCGAGCGGATCGGGCCAGGCCTCGTCCAGCTCCTCCAGCCCGATGTACGAGGTTCCCTCCGCGGTCTCCAGGACCGCCTGTCCGTACTCCACGCAGGTGCTGTCCCCGCTCGCGGACTCCTCGCCCGCGTACGGGGTGAGCAGGCGTCCCAGTACGGTGACGCGGGCGCGTACCCGGTCGCGGACGGGGGTGGGCGCGATGTCGGTGAACTCCAGGCGGATCGCGGGGCGTTCGTCGTCCTCGGGGGAGACCGGGTGGCCGGCGGCCGGCGCGGCCGGGTGCAGGTGGAGCCGGCCGAGGACGTCGCCGCCGTCGAGCTGGCGCACCTCGCTGCGCACGCCGTCGACGACCACCGTCATCGAGTGGGCGGCGGCCAGGATGGACCGGACCCGCTCGGCTTCGGTGGGCCGGGCGGCGGGCTTGGCGTCGGAGGCACCGGGCAGGCGCATGCGGATCTCTCCCTCTCGGAGCGAGTTAGGTATGCCTAACCTAACCTATTCGGTTGTCCGGGAGTACCCCGCATGCCAGCCGCCCGAGTGCCTCGGCGATCCGTTCGGGCGCGAAGCCGAGGGTGTGCCGCTGGAACTGGTAGACCTCCGGAGCCAGCGGACTCAGCAGCACGTCCACGCTGGCATCGGGGTCCGCCGCCCCCGCCGCCGCGAGCAGCCCCCGCACGTGGGCGCGCCACTGCCCGTACGTCGCCCCCGCGAACCGGGCCGGCCCCGGCCGGGTCCCCAGGGCCAGCGGAAGGTGTCGCTCCAGATGCTGGACCGCGGCGGTGTAGAAGGCCGTCAGCCGCTGCGCCGGAGGCGCCCCGGGCCCCAGCGGGGGCGGACCGTAGGCGAGACGGCCCTGGAGGATCCGCTCGTGCTCGTCGAGGAGCGCGGCGGCGACGGACGCGGGATCCGGGAAGCGGCGGTAGAGGGTGGCCCGGCCCACCCCGGCGGCCTTGGCGATCTGGTCCATCGTCACGGAGCGGGGCTCGCGTTCCGTGAACAACTGCTCGGCGGCCGCCAGGATCTGGGCCCGGTTGCGGACCGCGTCGGCCCGCTGCCGGGACCGGGCGAGCGGGACCCGGGTGCCGGGGCGGGGAGCCGGCCGACGCACGGCGCCGGCGCCCGAGATGTCGCGTACCGTACGGACCTCGTCGCCATTGGTCATGTCGGCGACCCTACGTGCTTCGTGTCGGTGTTGGGCTGAACGGGTGAAACGCGAGAGGATGGACGGATGCACATGAAGCGCACGGCCGAGGCGGCCCGGTGAGCAGGTACGACGTCACGGACGAACAGTGGGAGGGACTCGCGCAGGTGGTACCCCTGCGCAGTCGCAACGAATGGCCCTCCCGGGTGGACCACCGCACCATCCCGAAGGCTCCCGGGGCGGTCGCGGCGGAACAGCGGCGCTTCGTGGTGATCCGGGTCCAGATCTTCGCCGACGCCCGCGAGGTGGCGGAGTACCTGATCGCCCAGATCCCCGTCCTGCTGGACCTCACGGGCGCGGACGGCGAAGTGGCCAAGCGGATCCTCGACTTCAGCAGCGGTGTGGTCTTCGGGCTGGGCAGCGGAATGCACCGGGTCGACCGGAACGTCTTCCTGCTGGCCCCGGTCGGCACCGAGGTCGAGGGCATCGCGGCCGCGGCCGTCCCCCGATCGTAGGAAGGTCGCGGCGGCGGAACGGTTCGCCGGGTCCACGGGTGGTCCGGCGGCCCGTACGGTCCGGCCATGGACGTCACCCTGGACGCGCGACGGCCCCCGGCCGCCGCGACCGACACCCCCACCATCCCCACGACCGGCATCCCCGCGGCCGGCTCCTCCGCGACCCGCGTCTCCGCGCCCGCGACGGCCGGCGGTCCCACGGCCCCCGCACGCCCGGCCGCCTCGGAGCCCGCGGCCCGGGCCCACCTGCGCCCGACCGTCACCGAGTTACGGCTCTCCGCCTTCGCGGCGCACCGGGCCGCGGTCTTCCCGCTCGGGCCCGTCACCCTCTTCGCCGGACCGAGCGGCAGCGGCAAGTCCCAGGCCCTGGCCGCCTACGAGGCCCTGGCCGGACTCGGCTGCGGACGCCCCCTCGACGACGTGTTCCCCGACCCCGCCGCCCGCGTCCCCGAACGGGCCCTCCCCGACGCCGACGGGCGGCGCGGATTCCGGATCGGCTGCACCGTCGACGGCCCGGCCGGCCCCGTCCGCCTCGACCTCGCCGTGCAGGCCGAGCCCGAGCTGCGCGTGGTCGGCGAACGCCTCTCCCAGAACGGCGAGATCCTCCTCAGCACCGCCCTGCGCGACCCCCGGCGGCGCTCCGTCCAGGCCGGCTGGCTGACCGGCGGGGCCGTCGGCGTGACCCGCGCCCCGCTGCCCGACGACCGGCTCGGCACCGCCCTGCTGCCCCTGCGCGTGGCCGGGTCCACCGCCGGGCAGCGCCGCGTCCTGGCCGCCGCCGAACAGGTGGTGGTCGCGCTGCGCTCGGTGTTCCCCTGCGACCCCCGCCCCGAGCGGATGCGCGGACCCGTCACCCCCGGCGAGGGACGGCTCCGCCGCGACTGCGCCAACCTGGCCGACGTCCTGCGCCGGACCCGCCACGAGTGCGGCACCCGGCACGCCCTGCTCGCCGGGGCGGCCCGGACCGGGTGCGCGGGCCCGGTGGCCGCGCTCGACGTACGGGTCTGCGACGGCGCCGACGACGCCGGCGGGGGCGACGGGGCCTTCGGCGTGTTCGCCGGGGCGGGAGCGGGACTCGTCACGGGCCTGCTGGACCGCGGCCCCGGCCGGCCCGCCACCGAACTCGGCCGGCTCGGCGCGGGCGAACTCCGCTTCCTCGCCCTGGCCCTGGTCCTGCTCACCGGCCCCGGGGTGCTGGCCGTGGATCCGGCCGCCGAACTCCTCTCCGCCCGGCAGGCGCTGACCGTGCTCGCCGACGGCCTCGACCGCGGGCTCGACCGGCGGCAGAGCGCCGAACTGCTGCGGCTGGCCCTGCTGTCCGGCGGGCGCGGCCACATCCGGCTGGTCGGCTCCGTGGGCGAGGACACCGCGGGAACCGCCCGTGGGCTCCCGGGCGTCTCGGTGGTACACCTGTCCCCATGAACGCCGTACCCACCAACGCCGCACCCATGGACGACGCACAGGGCGCCGGGCGGGACCCCGGGCAGGACACCGGACAGGAGGCCGGGCAGGACACCGGGCAGGAGGCCGGCCGGGAGGAGCGGCTGTACCGGCTCCAGCGGCGGCTGGCCGCGTTCGCCGACGCCCGGGGCTGGGGTCCTTACCACACGCCGAAGAACCTGGCCGTGGCCCTGAGCGTGGAGGCGTCCGAACTGGTCGAGATCTTCCAGTGGCTGACACCGGAACAGTCGGAAGTGGTGATGGAAGAGCCGGAAACCGCGCACAAGGTGGCCGACGAAGTGGCCGACGTGCTCGCGTATCTCCTGCAATTCTGTGAGGTCCTGGGGGTGGATGTGCTGGATGCGCTCGCCGCGAAGATCGAGAGGAACGAGGTCCGCTTTCCGGTGACCGGAACCCCGACCACTCATCGTCACTCTTCGGAGTGATGGCGTCGTCCACAACCACGTTTTGTGTCCACAGATTTCCGAATACCCCTGGCTTTACTGGCTCGTTGCCTTCACTCTGGGTAGTGAAGAACGGCGGGATGTCGTGCGGACGGGGGACGGCATATGGATGCGGTACGGCTCATCGCGGCCGGCCGGCACGCGCTGGCACAGAGCGGGGCTGCGTGGGACATCGTGGGCGAGGCCTGGCAGGCCCAGGCGCTCGCCCAGGGCATGGGGAGCTGGCTGGCGGTCACCGGGCCGCCGGAGCTGAGAGCGGAGGCACGGGGCCTGGGTGAAGCGGGAGGCAGAGGCTGCGGGGTGATAGACCGGGCCGCCCTGCGCGGTGAGGGCACCGCACCGCAGCAGCCGCCGCGGGCGGCGCAGCTGACCGGGGTAGCGGATGTGAGACAGGCGCTCCTGGGACTCCAGGCACTGCTCGGCGAGGTGGGCATAGCGCTCGTCGGGGTGGCCTGCGGGACGGACGACGAGAGCCTGTACTGGCAGTCCATAGAGTCGATCGACGCGGCCGACGAGTCGAGCGACCGGGTGCGGGCGCTCCTGCGCCGGATGACCGTCCGGGAACGGGGATCCGCTTCGGGCGTGGCCTGACGGCGCGTTGCTGACGGCGGGGTGCCAACGCCGGGGCCGGCTCGGCGGGGCGAGCCGCACGGCGGGCGTGGGTCTGGCGCGCGCGTGGGCCTCGCATGGGCGTGGGTCTCGCGCGGGCTGGGGTTCGTGTGGGGTCCCGCCGCGCGCGACGGGACCCGGCACGGTCGGAAGGACCGGCTCTCAGTGCCGCTCGCCCTCGTACGTGTGGTGGCCCGGGGTGCCCGGGGCCGTGCGGTCCGCGGAGTGCTGGAGGTCGGCGTCGAGCTGCGACAGGTCGGCGTTCAGCGCCGCCATCAGCTCCTCCATCTGCTGGAGCAGTCCCTTCGGCGCGCCGCCCTGGGCGGGTACCGCGGAGTCCTGGCGTGCGTGGTCGTGTGCTGCCTGTCCGGTCGGTCCGGTCTGTCGGCGGGTTTCCGGCACGGCCTCGTGGGACATGGCGGCCTCCTCGGCCCTGGCCCTTCCCAGCGGGAAGGGGGCGGTGGACGCACCGGACGACGAGCCGCCGGCGCGCGGGCCGGGCGGTCCGGCTCCGTCCGAGCCAACGATCCCCATCCGTGCTGGTCACTGGCGGGGCAGGGGGCGCCCCGTCCGGTTGACGCAGATTCACCCGGCAGGGGTCGTGGGCGGGCAGGATGGGGGGCATGGATCTTCGCATTTTCACCGAACCCCAGCAGGGCGCCAGCTACGAGACCCTCCTGACCGTCGCCAAGGCCACCGAGGACCTGGGCTTCGACGCGTTCTTCCGTTCGGACCACTACCTGCGGATGGGCTCCGCCGACGGCCTGCCCGGCCCCACCGACGCCTGGATCACCCTTGCGGGCCTGGCCCGCGAGACCAAGCGGATCCGGCTCGGCACGCTGATGACGGCCGGCACCTTCCGGCTGCCCGGCGTCCTCGCGATCCAGGTGGCGCAGGTCGACCAGATGTCCGGCGGCCGGATCGAGCTGGGCCTGGGCGCCGGCTGGTTCGAGGAGGAGCACAAGGCGTACGGCATCCCCTTCCCGGCGGAGCGGATGTCCCGGCTGGAGGAACAGCTGGCCATCGTCACCGGCCTGTGGGCCACCGAGCCGGGCGCCGCCTTCGACTACCGGGGCACGTACTACCAGGTGGAGAACTCGCCCGCGCTGCCCAAGCCCGCGCAGGCCAAGGTGCCCGTCCTCGTCGGCGGCCACGGCGCGAAGCGCACCCCGCGCCTCGCCGCCCGCTACGCGGACGAGTTCAACATGCCCTTCGCCTCGATCGAGGACAGCCGCCGGCAGTTCGCCCGGGTCCGGGAGGCCGCCGCCGCGGCCGGCCGCAAGGCCGACGAACTCGTCTACTCCAACGCCCTCGTCGTGTGCGTCGGCAAGGACGACGCCGAGGTGGCCCGCCGGGCCGCCGCCATCGGCCGCGAGGTGGACGAGCTGAAGGCCAACGGCCTGGCCGGCTCCCCGGCCGAGGTCGTCGAGAAGCTCGGCACCTACGCCGCCATCGGCTCCTCCCGCGCCTACCTCCAGCTGCTCGACCTCGACGACCTGGACCACCTGGAGCTGATCTCGGCCCAGGTGCTGCCCCAGCTCGGCTGAGCCGGACGGAGGACCACGTGCCCCGCGCGACCGGCCCGCTCGCCGAAGCCCTCGCCCGCCGGACCGTGCTCCTGGACGGCGGGCTGAGCAACCAGCTCGCCGACCAGGGCTGCGACCTGTCCGGCGGCCTCTGGACGGGCCGGGTCCTCGCCGAGCGCCCGGACCAGGTGGAGGCCGCCCACACGGCGTACGCGCGGGCCGGCGCCGAGGTGCTCATCACCGCGAGCTACCAGATCGGCCCCGGCCACCCCCGCGCGGCGGGCCTGCTGCGCCGCGGCCTCGCCCTGGCCGGTGCCGCGGCCCGGGCGGCGGACCACGAGGTCTGGGTGGCCGCCTCGGTGGGCCCGTACGGGGCGGTACTGGCGGACGGCTCCGAGTACCGGGGACGGTACGGGCTCACCCCGCGCGAACTGGCCGCCTTCCACCGCCCCCGGATCGAGACCCTGCTGGAGTCCGGCCCCTCGGCGCCGGACCTGCTGGCCCTGGAGACCGTCCCGGACACCGACGAGGCCGAGGCCCTGCTGCGCGTCCTGGCCGGGACCGGGGCGCGGGCCTGGCTGAGCTACACCGTCGCGGCGGGCCGCACCCGGGCCGGCCAGCCCCTCCCCGAAGCCTTCGCGCTCGCCGCCGAGGCCCCCGAGGTGATCGCGGTCGGCGTCAACTGCTGCGATCCGGCGGACGTGCTGCCCGCCCTCCAAGCGGCGGCCGCGGTGACGGACAAGCCGCTGCTGGCCTACCCGAACGACGGCTCCGTCTGGGACGCGGCCCACCGGACCTGGCGCAGCCCGCCCGCCGGAGCGCCCTGGCCCACCGGAGCCTGGCAGCGCGCCGGCGCCCGGCTGATCGGCGGCTGCTGCCGGATCGGCCCGGACCGCATCGCGGGACTGCGGTCCGCCCTGGGCGCCGGGCCGCCCCGCTGACCGGCCGCGGCCGCCCCCCGGCCGGTACGAAAAGCAGTGTGCGCCGGGCGGGCCGCGCCACATACTGAAGCGCATGTTCCTGACGATCAGCGCGACCGGCACGACCGGGAAACCTGCCACTGACCTGGGCTTCCTGCTGCACAAGCACCCCGGGAAGGCGCAGCGGTTCTCCACCTCCCACGGCACGGCCCACGTGTTCTACCCCGAAGCCACGACCGAGCGGTGCACGGCCGCGCTGCTGCTGGAGGTGGACCCCGTCGCCCTCGTGCGGCGCGGTCAGGGCAAGGGCCGCGGCGGAGCTCCCGACGCCGCTCTCGCGCAGTACGTCAACGACCGCCCGTACGCGGCCTCCTCGCTGCTCGCCGTCGCGCTCAGCGCGGTGTTCCGTACCGCCCTCAAGGGCGTGTGCGCGGCCCGGCCCGAGCTGCCCGGCCGGCCGCTCCCGCTGCGCGTCGAGATCCCGGCGCTGCCCGCCCGGGGCGGCGCGGAACTGGTGCACCGGCTGTTCGGCCCGCTCGGCTGGGAGTCCGTACGGACCGAGCCGGTCGCGCTCGACGAGCGGTTCCCCGAATGGGGCGACAGCCGCTACGTACGGCTCGTGCTGGAGGGCGAGCTGAAGCTCGACGACGCCCTGCGCCAGCTGTACGTCCTGCTCCCGGTGCTCGACGACGCCAAGCACTACTGGATCGCCCCCGACGAGGTCGACAAGCTGCTGCGCGCCGGAGACGGCTGGCTGGCGGGGCACCCCGAGCACGCGCTCATCACCGCCCGCTACCTGGCCCGCCACAAGCGGCTCACCCAGAACGCCCTGGAGCGCCTGGAGCTGGCCCGCCTGGCCGAGGCCGACGGCAGCGAGGTGGAGGAGCTCGACAACGCCGTCGACGAGTCCCGGGACACCGAGGACCGCCCGGTGCCGCTCGCGGTGCGCCGGCGCGACGCGATCCTGGCCGCGCTGCGCGACGCCGGGGCGGCGCGGGTCCTCGACCTGGGCTGCGGCCAGGGGCAGTTGCTCCAGGCGCTGCTGAAGGACGCCTCGTTCACCGAGGTCGTCGGCGTCGACGTGTCGATGCGGGCGCTGGGCACGGCCGCGAAGCGGCTGCGGCTGGAGCGGATGGGGGAGCGGCAGAGTTCCCGCGTCCGGCTGCTCCAGGGTTCGCTCGCCTACACCGACAAGCGGCTCGCCGGGTACGACGCGGCCGTGCTCAGCGAGGTCATCGAACACCTCGACCTGCCGAGGCTGCCCGCGCTGGAGTACGCCGTCTTCGGCGCCGCCCGCCCCCGCACGGTCCTCGTGACCACCCCGAACGTCGAGTACAACGTCCGCTGGGAGTCGCTGCCCGCCGGGCGGGTCCGCCACCGCGACCACCGCTTCGAGTGGACCCGCGAGGAGTTCCGGACCTGGGCCGGTCAGGTCGCCGAGCGGTACGGGTACGGCGTCGCCCACCTGCCCGTCGGGGACGACGACCCCGAGGTCGGACCGCCGACCCAGATGGCCGTCTTCACCAGGGTGCAGGACACCGCGCGGGCGCAGGATCCCCCGCGCACGACCGGCACCGGCACCACCGAGACCACCGGCACCACCGAGACCACCGGCACCACCCGGACCCCGAAGGAGGGCGAGGCGGCATGAGCGTCACCGAGACCCCGCGCGACACCCGGCGCGTGCTTCCCGTCACCGACCTGTCCCTCGTCGTGCTGATCGGGGCCACCGGATCGGGCAAGTCCACCTTCGCCCGCAAGCACTTCAAGGCCACCGAGGTGCTCTCCTCCGACACCTGCCGGGGGCTCGTCGCCGACGACGAGAACGACCAGAGCGCCAGCAAGGACGCCTTCGAGGTCCTGCACCACATCGCCGGCAAGCGCCTCGCCGCCGGGCGCCTCACCGTCGTGGACGCCACCAGCGTCCAGCCCGAGGCGCGCCGGGGGCTGATCGCCCTGGCCCGCGAGCACGACGTACTGCCCATCGCCATCGTGCTCGACATGCCCGAGGCGGTCTGCGCCGAGCGCAACGCCGCCCGCCCCGACCGGGCCGGACTGCCGCGCCGGGTCATCCAGCGGCACCGCAGCGAACTGCGGCGCTCGCTGCGCGGCCTGGAGCGCGAGGGCTTCCGCAAGGTGCACGTCCTGCGCTCCGTGGAGGAGGCCGAGACCGCCGAGGTGGTGCTGGAGAAGCGCTTCAACGACCTCACCCACCTCACCGGCCCCTTCGACATCATCGGTGACATCCATGGCTGTTCCTCGGAGCTGGAGACCCTGCTGGCCAAGCTCGGCTACCGCGAGGGCGTCCACCCCGAGGGCCGCACCGCCGTCTTCGTCGGCGACCTCGTCGACCGGGGCCCGGACAGCCCGGGCGTCCTGCGCCGGGTGATGGGCATGGTCAAGTCCGGCCACGCCCTGTGCGTCCCGGGGAACCACGAGAACAAGCTCGGCCGTTACCTGAAGGGCTCCAAGGTCCAGCACACCCACGGCCTCGCCGAGACGGTCGAGCAGCTCGGCCGCGAGCCCGAGGAGTTCGTCAAGGAGGTGCGCGCGTTCATCCAGGGGCTGGTCAGCCACTACGTCCTCGACGGCGGCCGGCTGGTGGTCTGTCACGCCGGGCTGCCCGAGAAGTACCACGGCCGCACCTCCGGCCGGGTCCGCTCGCACGCGCTGTACGGCGAGACCACCGGCGAGACCGACGAGTTCGGCCTGCCCGTGCGCTACCCGTGGGCCGAGGACTACCGCGGCAAGGCCGTCGTGGTCTACGGCCACACCCCCGTCCCGGACACCACCTGGATCAACAACACCATCTGCCTGGACACGGGAGCCGTGTTCGGAGGCCGGATGACGGCGCTGCGCTGGCCGGAGCGCGAACTGGTCGACGTACCGGCCGAGAAGGTCTGGTACGAGCCGGTCAAGCCGCTCGTGGCGGAGGCGCCGGGCGGGCACGACGGCCGGCCGCTCGACCTCGCCGACGTCCACGGCCGGCGGATCGTGGAGACCCGGCACCTGGGCAACGTCGGCGTGCGCGAGGAGAACGCGGCGGCCGCGCTGGAGGTCATGAGCCGTTTCGCCGTGGACCCGCGACTGGTGCCGTACCTGCCGCCGACCATGGCGCCGACCGCGACCTCCCGGGAGGAGGGCCACCTGGAGCACCCGGCCGAGGCGTTCACCCAGTACCGCGCGGACGGCGTCGAGCGGGTCGTGTGCGAGGAGAAGCACATGGGTTCGCGCGCCACCGTCCTGCTGTGCCGGGACGCCGGAGCGGCCCGCGAGCGGTTCGGGGTGGAGAGCGGGGTCACCGGCTCCCTCTACACCCGCACCGGCCGGCCCTTCTTCCAGGACCCCGCCGTCACCGAGGAGTTCCTCGGCCGGCTGCGCGCGGCGGTGGACGCCGCCGGGCTCTGGGAGGAGCTCGGCACGGACTGGCTGCTGCTCGACGGGGAGCTGCTGCCCTGGTCGCTGAAGTCCACCGGCCTGCTGCGCAACCAGTACGCCGCCGTGGGCGCGGCGGCGCGCGCCGTGTTCCCGGACGCGGTGGCCGCACTGGAGGCGGCCGCGGCCCGCGGCGTCGAGACGGGGCCGCTGCTGGAGCGCCAGCGGGACAGGGCGGCCGACGCGGCCGCCTTCACCGAGGCGTACCGGCGCTACTGCTGGACCACCGACGGGCTGGAGGGCGTACGGTTCGCGCCGTTCCAGCTGCTCGCGGCGGCCGGGCGCTCCCTGGCGGCGGTACCGCACGACGAGCAGCTGGCCTGGCTGGACCGGCTCGCCCTGGCGGACGAGGACGCCGGCACCGGCCTGCTGCGCCGCACCGGCCGGATCTTCGTGGACACCGGGGACGAGGCGTCCGTGCGGGCGGCCACCGACTGGTGGCTGG
Organism: Streptomyces sp. NPDC044704; assembly: GCF_056433525.1. Classification (NCBI taxonomy): domain Bacteria; kingdom Bacillati; phylum Actinomycetota; class Actinomycetes; order Kitasatosporales; family Streptomycetaceae; genus Streptomyces; species Streptomyces sp. NPDC044704. The sequence goes on along the minus strand of NZ_JBWKGY010000013.1, from coordinate 153,815 downwards.
AGCTGACCGCGGCGGGCGGTGAGGGCATGGTCGTCAAGCCGCTCCAGGCCTACGCCCGCGACGGCAAGGGCCGGCTGGTCCAGCCCGGCGTCAAGGTCCGCGGCCGCGAGTACCTGCGGATCATCTACGGTCCGGAGTACACGCGCCCCGACCACCTGGAGCGGCTGCGCGGCCGGTTCCTCGGGCACAAGCGCTCCCTCGCCCTGCGCGAGTACGCGCTGGGGCTGGAGGCACTGGACCGGCTGGCGGCCGGGGAGCCGCTGTGGCGGGTCCACGAGGCGGTCTTCGCCGTCCTCGCCCTGGAGTCGGAGCCGGTCGACCCCCGGTTGTAGGGCGCGTGGTGAAAGGGGCGCAGGGCCCGAAGGGCCGGCGGGACCCCCGCCACACGGGCGGGGCCCGGACACGGTCCGGGGCCCGCCCGGCCGTGACGGGCCCCGCCGTCAGCGGGGTGGGGCGCTCGCGGCGAGGCGGGCGAGGGCGAGGGCCTCGGGCGTGCCCTCCTCGGCGCTGAACACGTGGACGACCAGGCCCGTCTCGCCCGGTACGGCCGGGACGTGCAGGGTCTCGAAGTCCAGGGTGAGCAGGCCGGCGACCGGATGCCGCAGCCGCTTGCGCCCGGCCGCGCACATCGTGACCTCGCCGGTGGCCCACAGCCGCCGGAAGTCGGGGCTGAGCAAGGACAGTCCGGCGATGAGCCCGGCCAGTTCCGTGTCCTCGGGGTAGCGCCCGGAGGCGACCCGCAGCTGGCCCACGGCCTCCGCCGCCCGCGCCTCCCAGTCGGGGTGGACCTCCCGGGAGGCGGGGTCGAGGAAGAGGTAGCGGGCGTTGTTGCGGTCCCGGCGCTCCGGGTCGTCCACCCCGCCGATCAGCTCCGCGCCCAGCCGGTTCCAGGCCACCACGTCCGTGCGGTGGTTGCTCGCGAAGACCGGGAGGTCGTCGAGGGAGGACAGGAGCCGCCGCAGCGAGGGTCCGATCCGTGCCGTGGGGGCGGGGCCGCGCCGGACCGAGGTCAGGTTGGCGAGGTGGCCGCGCTCCGCCGGGTCGAGGCGGAGTGCCCGCGCGAGCGCGTCGAGGACCTCGGGGGAGGGCTGGGTGGCCCGGCCCTGTTCGAGGCGCACGTAGTAGTCGACGCTGATCCCCGCGAGCTGGGCGAGCTCCTCGCGGCGCAGGCCGCGGACCCGCCTGCGGGCTCCTCCGTCGATGCCGACGTGCTCGGGGGCGACGCGCGCCCGCCGGGCGCGCAGGAACTCGCCGAGCGCCCGCCCGGTGTCGGCCGCCCCGGCCGCGGGCCCGGCCGCGGCCGCCGCGGCGATGACGGCTCCGGCCGTACCGCCCGGTCCGTTCACGCGTTCCATCCGGTCCACAGCCCCCATGTCCTCAAGTATGCCTGGCCCTCCCAGTACCAGGAATGACGGTCCGTCGGTCGCGGGGGGTTCTGGCTACGGGGCCGCGCCCGGGAGACCGTTGAGCCATGAACGAATCCATGCCTGCCCGGCCCAAGAAGATCCTCATCGTCACCGCCCACCCCGAACCCCTTTCGCTCACCAACGCGTTGGCGTCCTTCGCGGCGCAGGAGCTGCGCGCCGCGGGCCACGAGGTGCGGGTGTCCGACCTGTACGCGATGAAGTGGAAGGCTGCCGTCGACGCCGACGACTTCCCCGACCACCCGGCGGACGCTCCGCTGCGCGTGACATCCGCCTCCAAGCAGGCCACCCGGGAAGGCCGGCTGTCGGCGGACGTCGCGGCCGAACAGGAGAAGGTGCGCTGGTCGGACGCGGTGATCCTGCACTTCCCGATGTGGTGGTTCTCGACTCCCGCGATCATGAAGGGCTGGATCGACCGGGTGTTCACCAGCGGGTTCGGCTACGGGCCGCAGCTCCCCACGCCGTATGGCGAGGGCGCCGTGCTCGGCGGCCGGCGGGCCCTGCTGTCGGTGACGCTCGGCGCCCGCGAGTCCTCGTTCTCCGACCGCGGCATCCACGGACCGCTGGAGGAGGTCCTCCACCCGTTGCAGCACGGCCTGTTCTGGTTCACCGGCATGGAGCCGCTCGAACCGTTCGCCGTGTACAGCGCGGACGAGCTGTCGCCGGACCGGTTCGAGGAGGCCGAGGCGGCGTACGGGGAGCGGCTCGCCGGGCTGTTCACCGACGGGCCCGTCCCCTACCGTTCGCTCGCCGGCGGCGGCTACGACCGCGCGATGCGGCTGCTGCCCGGCACGGAGGAGCCCGGGACGAGCGGAGTGGGGATGCACACCGGGCCGCGCGGCACTGCCTCCGGCCCCGTACACGCGACGCCCTCCAAGTAGGCCGTATGGGGGAACTTCCGGGGTGAAGCCCCGGGAAACCCCCGGCGGGATCGTTCATCCAGGGCAGCGGAATGTCCGCGACCCTGGAAGGACGGAACGTCACTTATGAAGATGACCGCGCGCGGAAGCCTTGCGGCGCTCATGACCTGTATGGCCGCGGCAGGTGCGGCCTCCCCGGCCGTCGCCCAGTCGGTTCCGGTGGGCGTCCCGCTGGACGCCGTGGAGACCACGCTGGGCCTGCCCGTCCCGCACGTGGCCACCGGGGTCCCCGTACCGGTCGTCGGCGCCCCCGAGGCGCCCCGTCACCACACGGGGGACCTGCTCCCGACCCCACTGCTCCCGGTGGTGCCCATCGCCACCGAACTCGGGGACACGCGTATCGCCTCGCCGGTGCCGAACCTCGCGGGCACTCCAGAGACGGACGGCGAGGGCTCCCTGGAATCCCCGGCGACGACCCTGCAGGCCCGGAGCCCCGGTGCGATCGTCGGCGCCCCGCTGACGATGCCGGACGGCGCCAACTACGGGATCCCGAACCTGACCACGCCGAAGCTGGGGCTGACCACGCCGGAGCTGATCGGCGCCCCGGCGGCCCTCCTCGGCCTGAGCTGAGACCGCCCCGCTCCGGCGCGTTCGAAAACCCGCCCGGTCTGGGAACGTGTAGGGCATGGGATTCCATGTCGACTCCGAGACCGGGCGGCTCCGCCGCGTCATCCTCCACCGGCCCGACCTGGAGCTGAAGCGGCTCACACCGAGCAACAAGGACGCGCTGCTCTTCGACGACGTCCTGTGGGTGCGTCGGGCCCGCCAGGAGCACGACGGGTTCGCGGACGTCCTGCGCGACCGGGGCGTGGCCGTCCACCTGTTCGGCGACCTGCTCCGCGAGTCCCTCGACATCGTCGAGGCCAGGAAGCTCGTCCTGGACCGGGTCTTCGACGAGAAGGAGTACGGGCCGCTCGCCACCGGCCACCTGAGAGCGGCCTTCGACGGGCTCTCCTCGGCCGACCTCGCCGAGGCGCTCGTCGGCGGCATGACCAAGCGGGAGTTCCTGGAACGGCATCCCGAACCGGTCTCGGTGCGCTTCCACGCGATGGACCTCGACGACTTCCTCCTCGGGCCGCTGCCCAACCACCTCTTCACCCGCGACACCTCCGCCTGGATCTACGACGGCGTGTCCATCAACGCGATGCGCTGGCCGGCCCGGCAGCGCGAGACCGTGCACTTCGAGGCGATCTACAGGCACCACCCGCTGTTCACCGGCTCCGGCGCCTTCCACTACTGGTCGCAGGGGCAGTCCGACTACCCCTCGACGATCGAGGGCGGGGACGTGCTCGTCATCGGGAACGGCGCCGTGCTGATCGGGATGAGCGAGCGCACCACCCCGCAGGCGGTGGAGATGCTCGCCCGGGGCCTGTTCGCGGCCGGCTCGGCGACGGTCATCGTCGCGCTCGACATGCCCAAGCGGCGGGCCTTCATGCACCTCGACACGGTGATGACGATGGTCGACGCGGACACCTTCACCCAGTACGCGGGCCTCGGCATGCTCCGCTCCTACACCATCCGCCCGGGCGAGGGGGCCGGCGAGCTCCGGGTGAGCGACCACGCGCCGGAGCACATGCACAAGGCGATCGCGGACGCGCTCGGGCTCGGCAAGATCCGGGTCCTCACGGCCACACAGGACGTGCACTCGGCGGAGCGCGAGCAGTGGGACGACGGGTGCAACGTGCTGGCCGTGGAGCCGGGGGTGGTCGTCGCGTACGAGCGGAACGTCACCACCAACACCCACCTGCGCCGGGAGGGCATCGAGGTGATCGAGATCCCCGGCAGCGAGCTGGGCCGCGGGCGGGGCGGGCCGCGGTGCATGAGCTGCCCGGTCGAAAGGGACGCCGTCTGAGGTCCGGCAGGGGGCTGTATATCAATACAGAGGATCGTATAGACTTCCAGCATTCCCTGTCAGCGTCACCCTGGAGAGTCCCCCATGGCCACCGACCTCTTCGGCCGCAGTTTCCTGAAGGAGCTCGACTTCACCGCCGCCGAGTTCCGCGGTCTGGTCGAGCTGGCCGCCGGACTCAAGGCCGCCAAGAGGGCCGGGGCCGAGGAGCGCCGCCTCCTGGGGAAGAACATCGCGCTGATCTTCGAGAAGACCTCCACGCGCACCCGCTGCGCCTTCGAGGTGGCCGCCGCCGACCAGGGCGCCCGCACCGTGTACCTGGACCCGTCCGGATCCCAGATGGGGCACAAGGAGTCCGTCCGCGACACGGCGCGCGTCCTCGGCCGGATGTTCGACGGGATCGAGTACCGGGGCGACCGCCAGGACGCCGTCGAGGAGCTCGCCGCACACGCCGGCGTGCCCGTCTTCAACGGCCTCACGAACGACTGGCACCCCACCCAGATGCTCGCCGACGTGCTCACCATGACCGAGCACGGCACCAAGCCCCTGGAGCGGACCGCCTTCGCCTACCTCGGCGACGCCCGCTTCAACATGGGCAACTCCTACCTGGTGACCGGCGCGCTCCTGGGCATGGACGTACGGATCGTCGCGCCGAAGGCCTACTGGCCGGCCGAGGCCGTCGTCGCGCGGGCCCGCGAGCTGGCCGCCGCCTGCGGGGCCCGGATCACCCTCACCGAGGACGTCGCCGAGGGCGTGGCCCAGGCCGACTTCGTGGCCACGGACGTCTGGGTCTCGATGGGCGAGCCCAAGGAGGTCTGGGCGGAGCGGATCGAGGCGCTGGCCCCGTACGCCGTCACCATGGACGTGCTGCGCGCGACGGGCAACCCGGACGTGAAGTTCCTGCACTGCCTGCCCGCCTACCACGACCTCGGTACGGAGGTGGCGCGGGAGGTGTTCGAGCGGTACGGCCTCGACTCGCTGGAGGTCACGGACGAGGTGTTCGAGTCCGCGCACTCGGTCGTCTTCGACCAGGCCGAGAACCGGCTCCACACGATCAAGGCCGTCCTGGTGGCCACGCTGGCGAAGCCGGTCGCGCGGTCGGTCGCATAGTCATGCGCGGGGGTGCGGGATGCGGACCTCCGCGCCGGCCGCGGCGCGCGCCGCGAGGGTGAACCACACGGCCTTGCCGCGTTCGGTGAGCCGGTGGCCGCAGGAGGAGCTCAGCGTCCGGATCAGCAGCAGGCCGCGGCCGTGTTCCTGCCAGGGGTCGGGGTGCGTGTCGTCCGGGCGGGCCGTCAGATCGCCCGGCGGGTCCGGGTCCCCGTCATGGACCTCGACCTGACAGCCGGTCGGCAGCAGCTCCACGACGAGCTCGATCCCCGCGCCCTCGGCGGTGTGCTCCACGGCGTTGGCCACCAGCTCGGCCGTCAGCAGTTCCGCGGTGTCGCTGTCGGCGGCCGGCCGGGCCTCCGTGAGCGCGGTCCGCACCAGGGCCCGGGCGAGGGGCACGGCGGCGGCCGTGTGCGGGAGGGCGATCCGCCAGGCGGAGGGATCGGGCACGGGGGTTCCTCCGTTCCGTGGGCGTACGGCTGGGCGGGTGTGCGGGCGGGGGCCGTCCCGGCGGGCAGGGGGTCGTCCCGGTGTGCGGCGGGAGATCCCGCCGGTGGCGGAACGGGGAACTCCCGCTTTCAACCATACGAACCCCCGCCGCGGACCCGTAGGGCACCCCGGCCGAACGGCAAGGGACCACCGTCACCACGGGCCGGGACCTCCGGCACCCGTATGCCCGCGATCCATCTGTCGCGTTTCTGTGACGATGGTCACGACTCGGTGATACCGTCGGTTCCGTGAGCCCCTTCACCGGTTCCACACCAGCGACCGAACGGTGGCGCCACCTGCGGGTGACCCGGCAGGACGGCGTGGCCACCGTCACCCTCGACCGCCCCGAGAAGCTGAACGCGCTCACCTTCGGCGCCTACGCCGACCTGCGCGATCTGCTCGCCGAACTGTCCCGCGAACGCTCCGTGCGCGCCCTCGTCCTGGCCGGAGAGGGACGCGGCTTCTGCTCCGGCGGAGACGTGGACGAGATCATCGGCGCCACCCTCGCCATGGACACCGCCGAACTCCTCGACTTCAACCGGATGACCGGCCAGGTCGTGCGGGCCGTCCGCGAATGCCCCTTCCCGGTGATCGCCGCCGTGCACGGGGTGGCCGCCGGAGCCGGAGCCGTCCTCGCCCTCGCCGCCGACTTCCGGATCGCCGACCCCACCGCCCGCTTCGCGTTCCTGTTCACCCGGGTCGGACTCTCCGGCGGCGACATGGGCGCCGCCTACCTGCTGCCCCGGGTCGTCGGCCTCGGCCACGCCACCCGGCTCCTGATGCTCGGAGAGCCCGTACGCGCCCCCGAGGCCGAACGCATCGGGCTCCTCAGCGAACTCGTCGACGAGGGCAAGGCCGACGCCCGGGCCGCCGAACTGGCCGCCCGGCTCGCCGCCGGACCCGCCCTCGCCCACGCCCAGACCAAGGCCCTGCTGACCGCGGAACTCGACATGCCGCTGGCCGCGTCGGTGGAGCTGGACGCCAACACCCAGGCCCTCCTGATGCACGGCCAGGACTACGCGGAGTTCCACGCGGCCTTCACCGGGAAGCGCCCGCCGGAGTGGAAGGGCAGGTAGCCACATGGCAGCGAGCGCCCTGCGGGTGGCCGTCCTCGGCGGGGGACCGGGCGGCCTGTACACGGCCGCACTGCTCGCCCGGCAGGGCCACCGCGTCGAGGTGTGGGAACGCCGGGCCCCCGACGACACCTTCGGCTTCGGCGTCGTCCTCTCCGACGAGACCCTGGGCGGCATCGAACGGGCTGACACCGTCGTCCACGCCGCCCTCGGCGCCGAGTTCGTCCGCTGGGACGACGTGGACGTCGTGCACCGCGGCCGGCTCCTCACCTCCGGCGGCCACGGTTTCGCGGCGCTGGGCCGACGCCGGCTGCTGGAGATCCTCCACGAGCGCTGCGCCGGACTCGGAGTGCGGCTCCGCTTCCGTACCGGCGCCCCCGACGCCTGGGCCCTCGCCGCGACCCACGACCTGGTGGTCGCCGCCGACGGGGTGCACAGCGCCACCCGCACCAGCGGCGCCGCGCACTTCCGGCCGACCGTGACGGAAGGACGCTGCCGCTACATCTGGCTCGCCGCCGACTTCGCCTTCGACGCCTTCCGCTTCGAGATCGCGGAGACCGAGCACGGCGTGATGCAGCTGCACGCCTACCCGTACTCCCGCCCGACGCCCGACGACCACCGCGCACCGGGGCCCGCAGGGCCGCGGATCCGGTCCGGCGCCTCCACCGTGATCGTCGAGATGCGCGAGGAGGTGTGGCGGGCCGCCGGGTTCGACCTCTGCGACGAGGAGGAGTCCGCCGCCCGCTGCGCCAAGACCTTCGGCGAGGCCCTGCGGGGACGGCCCCTGCGCGGCAACCGCTCGGCGTGGACCCGATTCCCCACCGTCGTCTGCGGCAGCTGGTCGCACGGCAACGTCGCCCTCGTCGGAGACGCCGCGCACACCGCCCACTTCTCCATCGGCTCCGGCACCAAACTCGCCGTCGAGGACGCCCTCGCGCTCGCCGAGGCACTGGCGGCGGAGCCCGCCGTCCCGCAGGCCCTCGCGGCCTACGAGGAGGCCCGCCGCCCCGCCGTGGCCAGCACCCAGCGGGCGGCCGCCGCCAGCATGCGCTGGTTCGAGGACATCGAGGGCTACGTCGCCCAGCCCGCCCGGCAGTTCGCCTTCAACCTCCTCACCCGCAGCCGCCGCGTCACCCACGACAACCTCCGGCTGCGCGACCCCCGCTTCACCCGCGCCGTGGAACGGGACTTCGGCTGCCCGCAGCCGGACCCGCAGACCCCCGGGGGCGCGGGAACACCGCCGATGTTCACCCCGTTCACCCTGCGCGGGCTGACCCTGCGCAACCGGGTCGTCGTCTCGCCCATGGACATGTACTCCGCGCGGGACGGGGTGCCGGGGGACTTCCACCTGGTGCACCTGGGCGCGCGGGCCCTCGGCGGCGCCGGACTCGTCATGACCGAGATGGTCTGCGTCAGCGCCGAAGGCCGCATCACCCCCGCCTGCGCGGGCCTGTGGACGGCCGAACAGGCCACCGCCTGGAAACGGATCGTGGACTTCGTCCACACCTCCGCCCCCGGCGCGGCCCTCGGCGTGCAGCTCGGCCACTCCGGCCGCAAGGGCTCGACGCGCGTCATGTGGGAGGGCATGGACGAACCGCTCCCGCAGGGCAACTGGCCGCTCGTCGCGGCCTCCGCGCTGCCCTACCGGCCGGGCGTCTCCGCCGTCCCGCGCGCCCTGACGCGCGACGACCTCACGGCGATCCGCTCCGAGTTCGCGGCCGCCGCCGTACGCGCCGCCGACTGCGGCTTCGACCTGCTGGAACTGCACTGCGCGCACGGCTACCTGCTGTCCGGCTTCCTGTCCCCGCTCACCAACCACCGCGACGACGCCTACGGGGGCTCCCCGGAGAAGCGGCTGCGGTTCCCGCTGGAGGTCTTCGACGCGGTCCGCGAGGTCTGGCCCGAGGACCGCCCGATGACGGTCCGCCTCTCGGCGACCGACTGGGCCCCCGGCGGCACCACGCCCGAGGAGGCCGAGGGGATCGCCGCCGCCTTCGCCGCGCACGGAGCCGACGCCGTCGACGTCTCGACGGGCCAGGTGGTGGCCGACGAGAAGCCCGAGTACGGGCGCTCCTACCAGACCCCCCACGCCGACCGGATCCGCAACGCCCTCGGCGTCCCGGTCATCGCGGTCGGCGCCATCTCCTCCTGGGACGACGTCAACTCCCTGCTCCTGGCCGGCCGCGCCGACCTGTGCGCCGTGGGCCGCCCGCACCTCTACGACCCGAACTGGACCCTGCACGCGGCCGCCGACCAGGACTACGCCGGCCCGGCCGCCCCCTGGCCCGACCCGTACCGGGCCGGCAGCCGCAAACCCCCGACGGGCCGGGGCTGACCGCGCCCGGCGCCGGCCGCGCTCAGGCGCGGACCAGCTGGACGCGGTCCTCGACCGGGACGTAGCCGATGCGCCGGTAGACGCCGTTGCTGGTGGGGTTGTCCAGGTCGGTGAACAGCAGCACCTCCGCGGCCCCGGCCGCGTACGCCGCCGCGCCCACCGCGTGCGTCACCCCGGCGGCGTAGCCGCGGCCCCGGGCGCCGGGCGGCGTGTACACCGGGTACACGCGGGAGACGGAGCCGATCGGGCGGGAGAAGCCGGCCGTCGACACCGGGGTGCCCCCGTCCTCCCAGAGCAGGATCCCCCCGTAGGAGATCCGGTCGCGCAGGGCCGCCTCGGAGGCGGCGCCCGGCTGGCCGGTCTCCCGGGCGAACGCCTCGTTCCACTCCCGCAGCAGCGGCAGGTCCCCCTCGGCCGCGGGCCGGGCCCGCCCCCGCGGGAACGGGTCGGGGGCCGTCGGCGCGGCGAGCCGGTACAGCCGGCTCTGCTCCGCGACCCGGGACGGCGCCCCCCAGGCCGGGGCCAGCACGGGCACGTCCCGGGCCCGCACGTTGAAGGCGTCGACCCCGGCGAGGAGCGGCTCGGCGGCCAGCGCGCCGCCCAGGGCCCGCACGGCCTCCCCGGGCAGAGCGCCGAGGACCAGCGGGAACGGCGGCGTGCGCAGCACCGCCCCGGCGACGGCCCCGTCCGCCCCCGTCCACCAGCCGAAGACGGGCTCCCCGGGACCGTGGGCGTGCGGGCCGCGCCGTTCCAGGGCGTCGGCGACGGTCAGCAGGAGGGTGTTGACGACGGGCTGCGCGGCCACGGCCGGGCGCGCGGCGGCCAGGTAGGCCGCCAGATCAGTGCTGAAGGTCCATGTCATGGCCCATCGTGGCGTGCCCCGGACGCGCCGCGCACCGGAGTTTCCGCCAGGCCGCGCCCGCCGGGGGCGGGGGCTACTCCCGCACGAAGAGGGCGCCCGTGTCGCGGAGCCGGGCGTGGAGTTCGGCGAAGACCGCGGCCGCGCGGTCGCCCGGCCAGTCGGCGGGCAGCAGGTCGCGGGGCAGCCCCGGGTCGGCGTACGGCAGGCGGCGCCAGGTGTCCAGGGCCGGCAGGTAGGTCCGGTAGGCCGCTTCCGGGGTGGGCTCCGGGCCGCTCTGGAGGGAGCGCAGGGCCGGTTCGTGCAGGTCGAGGAACTCCTCGTGCTGCTTGGCCAGCGCTGCCAGGTCCCACCAGCGGGCCACGGCCTCGGCGGTCGGGGCGAAGCCGAGGTGGGCGCCGCGGAACAGCTCCACGTACGCCGTCAGGTGCAGCCGCTCCAGGGTGTGGCCGGTCTCCCCGGCCAGGTGCGCCGGGGCGATCCAGACGCCGGGGGCGACGGCCCCGAAGCCGAGGCGGGCCAGCCGGGAGCGCAGCAGGTGCCGCTTGTGCCGCTCCTGCTCCGGTACGGAGAACACCGCGACCAGCCATTCCCCCGAGACCGGGGGTTCGCCGTAGATCCGCCGGTCCCCGTCCGCCAGCAGCAGCCGGGCCTCCTCGGAGAGGGCGTACCCGGCCGAGCCGTCCGCCGCCCGCGCCGGCTCCAGGAAGCCGCGCCGCTTGAGGCGCGACACCGAGGAGCGGACGGACGGCGCGTCCACCCCGGCCGCGCCCAGCAGGCGGACCAGGGCGGACACCGGTACGGGGCCCTCGAAGGACCGCCCGTAGGCGCCGTAGAACGTGACGATCAGGGATCGCGGAGTGTGCTGCTCGGCCACGGGTTCACTCTAGATCGCGCAGCCGGAACCGTTGGAGTTTGCCGGTCGCGGTGCGCGGCAGCGCCGGGAGGAACACGAACGAGCGCGGGCACTTGTGCGGGGCCAGCTCGCCGCGCATGAAGGTCCGCAGGTCGTCCTCGGTCAGCACCACCCCCTCCCGCAGGACGGTGTACGCCACCACGACCTGCCCGCGCCGCTCGTCGGGCCGGCCGACGACCGCCGCCTCCACCACGTCCGGATGGCGCAGCAGGGCCTCCTCGACCTCCGGGCCCGCGATGTTGTACCCGGCGGAGATGATCATGTCGTCGGCGCGGGCGACGTAGCGGAAGTAGCCCTCCGGATCGCGGACGTAGGTGTCGCCGGTCAGGTTCCAGCCGTCCCGCACGTACTCGCCCTGCCGCGGGTCGGCCAGGTAGCGGCAGCCCACCGGCCCCCGCACCGCCAGCAGCCCCGGCTCGTTGTCCGCCACCGGCCGCCCCGACGGGTCCACCACCCGGGCCTGCCAGCCCGGCACCACCCGGCCGGTCGTGCCGGGGCGGATGTCCTCGTCAGCCGCCGAGATGAAGATGTGCAGCAGCTCGGTGGCCCCGATCCCGTTGATGATCCGCAGGCCGGTGCGCTCGTACCAGGCCCGCCAGGTCGCCTCGGGCAGGTTCTCGCCCGCCGAGACGCAGCGGCGCAGCGCGGACAGGTCGTAGGCGCCCGTGTCGTACGGGCCGAGCGTGTCCAGCATCGACCGGTAGGCGGTGGGGGCGGTGAACAGCACCGTCACCCGGTGCTCGGCGAGCGCGGGCAGCAGCGCCCGGGGCGCGGCCTGTTCCAGCAGCAGCGCGCAGGCGCCGGCCCGCAGCGGGAACACCACCAGCCCGCCGAGGCCGAAGGTGAACCCGAGCGGGGGACTGCCCGCGAACACGTCGTCGGGACGGGGGCGCAGCACGCCGGCGGAGAAGGTGTCGGCGACGGCGAGCAGGTCCCGGTGGAAGTGCATGCAGCCCTTGGGGCGGCCGGTGGTCCCGGAGGTGAAGGCGATCAGCGCCACGTCGTCGGCGGAGGTCCCGACGGCCTCGTAGGGAGCGGAGTGCGCCCGCGCCAGCCGCAGCAGGTCGTCCGGTGCCTCCCCGCCGTACGCGGTGATCCGCAGCCCGGGCACCTCGGCCTTCGCCAGGTCGTCGAGGGCGCTCACGTGGCACAGGGCGTGCCGCACCCGGGCCATCGCGCACACCGTGGCCAGCTCCTGGGCCCGCTGCTGGGCCAGTACGGTGACGGCCACCGCGCCCGCCTTCATGACCGCCAGCCAGCAGGCGGCAAGCCAGGGGCCGGTGGGCCCGCGCAGCAGGACCCGGTTGCCGGGCACCACGCCGAGATCCACGGTGAGGACGTGGGCCAGGCGGTCCACGCGCTCGCGCAGTTCCCCGTACGACCACACCTCGCCCGAGCCGCTGCGGAACGCCGGCCGGTCCGGCCCGAACCGGCCGATGGTGGCGTCGAGCAGCTCGGCTCCGCAGTTCAGCCGGTCCGGATAGGCCAGTTCGGGGAGTTCGAACAGCAGGTTCGGCCAGGCGTGGGCGGGCGGGAGATGGTCCCGGGCAAAGGTGTCGGCGTGGGCGGAAGGCATGAGCTCCAAGGCGGGTTCGCCCCCTTGCAACGTCCGGATTGAGGTGGAGCCGGCCGTGCGGTCGCGACACGAGCGTATCGTGATGGTGACGGCAGTCAACAGGACGCGATAGAACTGGGGCATTCGGATGACCGGATTCGCGCTCGGGGCGGAAGAAGAGGAATGGTGCGGCCGGCTGCGCACCCTGGCGCGGGAACGGCTGAGGCCGCTCGCCGAGAAGGGCGAACCGGGCCGCGTGAACCGCCCGCTGCTCGCGGAACTCGGGGAACTGGGCCTGCTGGAGCGGGTGTTCACCTCCGGCGCGCTGGAGCTGTGCCTGCTCCGGGAGTCCCTGGCCTACGGATGCACCGAGGCGGAGACCGCCCTGGCCCTCCAGGGCCTCGGCGCGCACCCCGTGCTCGGTGCGGGCAGCGCGGCGCAGCGGGAACGCTGGCTGCCCGGCGTACGGGCGGGGCGGACCGTGGCGGCCTTCGCGCTGAGCGAGCCGGGCGCCGGCTCGGACGCGGCGGCCCTGGCCCTGGCCGCCGAGCCGGACGGGCCGGGCTGGCGGCTGACCGGAGCCAAGTGCTGGATCTCCAACGCCCCCGAGGCGGACTTCTACACCGTGTTCGCCCGGACGGGTGAGGCGCCCGGCGCCAAGGGCATCACCGCCTTCCTGGTCCCCGCGGACCGCGGGGGCCTCAGCGGCGAGGCCCTGGACATGCTGTCGCCGCACCCGATCGGCTCCCTCGCCTTCGACGGGGTGCCCGTCGGCCCGGAGGACGTCCTCGGCGAGCCCGGGCAGGGCTTCCGCGTCGCCATGCGGACGCTGAACCTGTTCCGGCCGAGCGTCGGCGCGTTCGCCGTCGGCATGGCCCGCGCCGCCCTGGACGCCACCCTCGCGCACACGGCGGGCCGGACCGCCTTCGGCGGGGTCCTGGCCGACCTCCAGGCCGTCGCGCACCGGGTCGCCGAGATGGCCACCCGCACCGAAGCGGCCCGGCTGCTGGTCTACGCGGCCGCCGGGGCCCACGACCGCGGCGCTCCCGACGTCCCCCGCCGGGCGGCGATGGCCAAGCTCCTCGCCACCGAGACGGCCCAGTACGTCGTCGACCACGCCGTCCAGCTGCACGGAGCGGCCGCCCTGCGCCGCGGCCATCTGCTGGAGCACCTCTACCGGGAAGTGCGGGCCCCCAGGATCTACGAGGGCGCCAGCGAGGTGCAGCGCACGATCATCGCGAAGGAGCTGTACCGGGAGGTGGCGGCCCGATGAGCCTGGAACGCGTCAACCCGGAGCGGCTGTCCCCGGCGGCCGGCTTCTCGCACGCCGTCGTCGCCACCGGGGGCCGCCTCGTGTTCCTGGCGGGGCAGACCGCGCTGGACGCCGCCGGGAAGGTGGTGGGCGAGACCCTGCCCGAGCAGTTCGAGCAGGCCCTGACCAACCTCCTGGCCGCCCTCGCGGCGGCGGGCGGCACCCCGGCGGACCTCGCCCGCGTCACGGTGTACGCGGCGGACGTGGCGGCGTACCGCGAACACGCCGGCGAACTCGGGCGGGTGTGGCGGCGGTTGGCCGGCCGTGACTACCCGGCGATGGCCGTGGTCGGAATCGTCCGGCTGTGGGACGCCGAGGCCCTGGTCGAACTGGACGGCATCGCGGTCCTGTCGTAGGCGGCGCCCTCCGCGCGGGGCGGGGCTCAGGGGCGGCCCGTGACGTGGCCCCCGTCCACGCGCAGGGCGTGTCCGGTGACGAACGCCGCCCCCGCGAGGTAGAGCACGGCCTCGGAGATCTCGGAGACCTCGCCCACGCGGTTCAGCAGGGCGAGGCCGCCGAAGGCGTCCACCTCGGAACCTCCGTGCAGGGGCGTGCGGATGATGCCGGGCGACACGAGGTTGACCCGGATGCCGTCCGCGGCGAGCTCCGCGGCCAGGCTCGTCGTCAGCGCGTGCACCCCGGCCTTGCTGACCACCGGCGCGGAGGCCGGGAAGCCGGCCAGGCCGTGGTCGACCAGCACGGTGCCGATGTTGACGATGCTGCCGCCCTCGCCCTGCGCGCGCAGGGCCCGCACCACGGCCTGCGTGGTGAGGTAGGTGCCCTTCAGGTTGCCGGTGAGGAAGCCGTCGAGCTCCTCCTCGGTCACCTCGGTGAACGGCTTGGAGGCGAAGGTGCCCGCGTTGTTGACCAGGACGTCGATCCGGCCGAACCGCTCCAGGGCGGTGGCCACGAGCGCCTCTCCGGTCCGCGGGTCCGCGATGTCGCCCGCGACCCAGGCGGTGCGCTCGGGGTGCCCGAGGCCGGCGGCGACCCGCTCCAGCCGGCCGGCGTCACGGCCGCCGAGGACCACGGCGGCGCCGTCGGCCAGGAAGGCGCGGGCGATGTCGAGCCCGATCCCGCTGGAGGCGCCGGTGACCAGGGCGGTGGTGACGGGGACGCGGGCGGTGCTGGTGTCGGTCATGGTGGGGGGTGCCTTCCGGGCCGGATCAACGGGGGACCCCACGAACCTACGAGCCGTCAGCCCATCACACCACGACGGAAATCGGAGCATGTGATAATCCACGGTTATGGATGTGGACCTGCGTGACCTGGAGCTCCTGCACGCCACGGCAGAGGCCGGCTCCCTGACCGCGGCCGCCGAACGGCTCTACGTCAGCCAGCCCGCCCTCAGCCAGCGGCTCACCCGGCTGGAGTCCCGCCTCGGCATGCGCGTCTTCGACCGCGAGGGCCGCCGCCTGGTGCCCAACGCGGCGGGCCGCCGGCTGCTGGCCGCCGCCCACCACGTCCTCGGCGAACTGGAGTCAGCCTCCCGCGACCTGCGGGAGCTCCGCGACGGACGCGACCGGCGGGTGCGCTTCACCGCCCAGTGCAGCACCACCTTTCCCTGGCTCCCGCCCGTCCTGCGCGCCTTCCGCGAGCGCGCGCCCGGCATCGAGGTCCGCATCGAGACCGTCCCCGACGACGCCCCGGTCCCGGCACTGCTCGCCGACCAGGTCGACGTCGCGCTGGTCACCAAGATCGACGCGCAGGCGGACAAGGTGGAGCTGGTCCGCCTCTTCGAGGACGAGATGACGGCGGTGGTCCCCGCCGGCCATCCGTGGGCCTCCCGCGCCCACCTGACCGCCCGTGACTTCGACGGGGTGGACCTGGTCCTCTACGACTTCTACGACCAGCAGCGCATCCCGTCGCTGCACCTGCCCCTCCCGGAGGGGGCCCGGCCGGGCCGGATCACGACCATGCCGGTCGTGACCGACCTGGTCGTCGAGATGGTGGCGGGCGGCCAGGGCGTCACGGTCCTGCCGAACTGGGTCGCCGCCCCGTACGTCGCCTCGCACGGCCTGGCCCTGGTCCGCATCGGCGCCCGGCCCCTCACCCGCACCTGGTACTGCGCCACCCGCCCCGGCCCCCGGCCGCCCCATCTCGACGTCTTCGTCGAGGAACTGGTGGCGCGCCTGGGCGACCGGGACGCGGGCCGGGACGGCACTGCCTAGTCCAGGCCACGGCACTGGTCCCTGTCACGGCACTTGTCCCGGTCACGGCACTAGCCCTCCAGGAGGTGGCCCATCCACTCCTCGATGCCCGCCACCGTGCGCGGCAGGGCTCCGGACATCAGGCGGGCGCCGTCGGCGGTGACGACCAGGTCGTCCTCGATGCGCACGCCGATGCCGCGCAGCTCCGCCGGGAGGGTCTCGTCGTCGGGCTGGAGGTAGAGGCCCGGTTCCACGGTGAGGACCTGACCCTCCTCCAGGACGCCGTCCAGGTACGTGTCGGCCCGCGCCTGCGCGCAGTCGTGGACGTCCAGTCCCAGCATGTGTCCGCTGCTGCACAGGGTGTACCGCCGGTGCAGATCGCCCTCCGCGTCCTTCAGGACCCCCCACTCGGCGAGCCCCTCCGCGATGACGCGCATCCCCGCGCGGTGGAAGTCGCGGAAGCTCGCGCCCGGGCGCAGCGCCGCCATGCCGGCGTCCTGGGCGGCCAGTACCAGTTCGTACACCTGCCGCTGTACGGGGGAGAAGCGGCCCGACAGCGGGAGGGTGCGGGTGATGTCGGCGGTGTAGAGGGTGTCGGTCTCCACGCCCGCGTCCAGCAGCAGCAGGTCGCCGCCGTCGAGCCGGCCGTCGTTGCGGATCCAGTGCAGTACGCAGGCGTGGGCGCCCGAGGCCGCGATCGTGTCGTAGCCGGTGCCGTTGCCCTCCGCCCGGGCGCGCAGGCCGAAGACCCCCTCGATCCAGCGCTCCCCGCGCGGATGGGCCAGCGCCCGCGGCAGGGCCCGTACGACGTCCTCGAACCCGGCGGTGGTGTGGTCGACCGCCAGCTGGAGCTGGCCGACCTCCCAGGCGTCCTTGACCAGGCGCAGCTCCGACAGGGCGGTGGCCAGCTCCCGGTCGGTGGAGGCGTCGCGGGCCGGCGGGGTGCCGAGGGCGTCCAGGTGCGCGCAGCGGATGCCGGTCAGCCGTTCCGCCTCCGCGAGGTCGGGGCGCCGGCCCACCCAGAACTCCCCGTAGCGGCGGTCTCGGTAGAACTCCTCGTTGCCGCCGGTCCGGGGCGAGCGCGGCCGCAGGTACAGGACGGCCTCGTGGCCGCTCGGCCCGGAGGGCTCCAGCACCAGGACGTGGCCCACCTGGTCCTCGCCGGTCAGGCCCGTCAGCCAGGCGTACGCGCTGTGCGGCCGGAACCGGTGGTCGCAGTCGTTGGAGCGGACCTTCAGCTCGCCCGCCGGTACGACGAGCCGCTCGCCCGGGAAGAGCGCCGAGAGGCGGGCCCGGCGCGCGGGGGTCACGGCGTGGGCGGGGACGCGCGCCGCGGCGGACAGCGGCGAGGCGGCCCAGTCCGCCGCCATGAAGCGGGACAACTCGGCTGATACCGGCAGGTCGTGGCTGCCGATGTTCAGGCGGGAGGGGTGGTCGGTCACGGAGGCTCCCTCAAGAAGTACTGAACTGGTGGGCGCACAGGTCTTGTCAGTGCAATTTCACATTACTATGTTACAGCTCACACCGCGGCACGTTAATCCCCGTCAAACGCCGCGTGACGCAGGGCAGTTCACGCACCACTTCCCCCACCTCCCTCCCAACCAGGAGTCACCGGTGTCCCAGCACAGAGCTGTGCGTACGTCCCTCCTCTCCGCCGCCGTGGCGGTCACCCTCCTGGCCACCGCCGGCCAGGCCGTGACCCAGGCGTCCGAGCGGGGCACCCCCGCCGCCGCGAGCGGCGCCTCCGCGCCCGGCGCCTTCGGCCCGGGGGCCGAGGCCGCCACGCCGAACCCCTTCGACGAGGTCGAGCGCCTCGCCGACGCCCAGGCGCCCGTACCGGCACCCGCCCTCGCCCCGGGCGGCAAGACCGAGGCCGGCGGGAAGGTGCCCGGCGCCGTCCCGGCCGCGTCCCCGCCGGTCTCGGCCGCGTCCGCCGAGCGCTCGGAGAAGAGCCGCGCGGCGGCCTCCGCCCAGGCCGCGCCCACGGCGCGGAGCGTGGCCGCGGGCGTCCCCTGCACCCTTGACGGGATCACGAACCTCACCCCGGAGCAGTTCGCCGACTTCCTCGGCGACCAGGCCGTCCTCGCCGACGGCTGTCTGCGGGGCCTCATCTGGACCTGGGACGCCCGCCTGGCGCCCGTCATGTCCGACGCCCACGTCCAGGCGGTCTCCCGCCGGATCTCGGCCCTGTCCGCCGCCCACGACGGCCGCAACTCCTCCCACCTGGAGGAGATGTTCACCTACCTGCACGCCGTGGCCTACCACGACTACTCGCGCACCGAGATCGACGTCACCGACGCCCCGACGGTCAACGCCATGCGGCAGGCCATCGCCGACTTCGGCGCCGCCGCCCGCAGCTTCGACGTCACGAAGACCAACGCCAACACCCTGCGCGAGGCCCTCTACGCGGCCAGCGCGCCCGGCCTGCGCCACCACCAGCTCGGCCTCATCAAGAAGGTCCTGGCAACCATGGACCCGGCCCACCCGGCCACCCACCACGACGCCGCCTGGGCGGGCGCCGCGCTGGCCGCGCTCTCCGTCAACTACCTCGGCGTCTACCCGGGCAACCAGGACGCCGCCTTCCACGCCGCGGCCGCGGCCGACCCCTCGTACCGCGCCGCGTTCAAGGCCTTCGCGACCCACACCCACCTCAAGGGCACCGCGAACGCCTGGGTGGCGCGCGACGCGCTCAGCGAGTACGCCCGCTTCGGCGAGATCGCGGGCCTGCGGGACCAGATAGTCGCCGACCTCGGCGGGATGCTGGAACAGGTCAGGAGGGACTTCGGCAACGGCAGCGAGCAGTGGGCCAAGCTCGTCTCCTGGCTCAACTACTACGACGCCTGCAAGCCGTACGGGGTGTGCAAGGAGGACATCGAGAAGCAGATCTTCCCGTACACCTACACCTACGACAACGGCGCCATCAAGGTCCGCACCGGCCTCGACCGGGCCACCGTCGACCAGCTCTACTACGCCAGCAAGCAGGTCAAGGCCCAGTACCACCGCGTGCTCGGCACCGACCAGCCGCTGGCCGGCGACCCCAACTCGACGCTGAACATCGTGCTCTACGGCTCCCGCGCCGACTACGAGAACTACCACCCGATCCTGACCGGATACGACACCAACAACGGCGGCATCTACATCGAGAACGGCGCCACCTTCTACACCTACCAGCGCCGCGTCCCGCAGGACTCCTCCCTCACCCTGGAAGAGCTCTTCCGCCACGAGTACACGCACTACCTCAACGGCCGCTACGCCGTCCCCGGCTTCTTCGGCCAGGGCCCCTGGTACGAGAGCGACCGCACCACCGCCATGGACGAGGGCACCGCCGAGTTCTTCGACGGCGCCACCCGCGACAACGGCATCGCCGTCCGCAAGTCCCTCGTCAAGTCCGTCATGGCCGACACCGCGAACGGCGGTCCGCGCATGACCGTCGAGCAGCTGCTGAACGCCACCTACGACGGCGACGGCTTCCGCTTCTACAGCTACGCCGGCACGTTCTTCGAGTTCCTGTGGACCGAGAAGCCCACGCTCCTGCGCGAGATGTACACCCACCTGCGCAACGACGACGTCGCGGCGTACGACGCCTGGCGCCACCGCACGGGCGCGGACACCTACCTCCAGCGCGACTACAACCGCTTCCTGGACGCCCAGATCGCCAAGGTCGACCAGCTGTTCGTGCCGAACACCACCTTCACGCCGAACGACCAGCTGCGCGACTCCGCGCTCGCCTCGGTGAAGTCGGCCTTCGCGACGGCCACGTACAACACGCCGGACTGCGTGGAGAACGGCGACCCCGGCAAGCGCCGCTTCACCTGTACGGGCCGGATCTCCGCGAACCTGAAGAACTGGCGGAGCGACGACCAGAACTTCAAGGACATGTCCGAGACGGTGGACTACTTCATCCTCGACCGGGCCGGCGCGGCCTCCAACAACCTGGCCGACATGAACTGCTCCTTCGGCCCGGTGGAGATCTGGACCAACAAGACGGCGGGAACCTCCTCCTTCAGCTGCGAGGGCCCGCTCCGCGGCTGACCCACACCCGGCCGGCCCCTCTCCGTAGGGGCCGGCGGGGTACCTAGGCACCCTCAAAAGAATGTGACATATTACTGCCGTGTCCCAGACCCACTCCTCGCCGGACGTCGTCATCATCGGCGCCGGTGTCGTCGGAGCCGCGTGCGCCTACTACGCGGCACGCTCCGGACTCTCCGTGGCGGTCGTCGACCGCGGCCCCGTCGCGGGAGGCACGACCGGCGCCGGTGAGGGCAACCTGCTCGTCTCCGACAAGGAGGCCGGCCCCGAACTCGACCTCGCGCTCCTGTCCACCGGCCTGTGGCGCGAACTCGCCGCCGTCCTCCCGCCGGAGGCGGAGTACGAGGCCAAGGGCGGCCTGGTCGTCGCCCCCGACGAGAGCACCCTGAAGGCCCTACGCGTCTTCGCCGACGGGCAGCGCGCCAGCGGGGTCCTCTCCACCGAGATCGGGCCGGACGCCCTGCGCGAACTGGAACCCCACCTGGCCCCGGGCCTCGCGGGCGGCTTCCACTACCCGCAGGACGCCCAGGTCCAGCCCGCCCAGGCGGCGGCCCGCCTCCTCGCCGCGTCGGGAGCCGCGCTGCACCTCGGCGAAGAGGTCACCGAGATCCTCCTCACCGACGGCACGGTCCGCGGCGTCCGCACCCCCCGGCGCACCCTGCACGCCCCGGCGGTCGTCAACGCGGCGGGCACCTGGGCCGGGCAGATCGCCGCCCTCGCCGGAACCACCCTGCCCGTCCTGCCCCGCCGCGGCTTCGTGCTCGTCACCGAACCCCTTCCCAGCCTGGTCCGGCACAAGGTCTACGCCGCCGACTACATCGCCGACGTCGCCAGCGGCTCCGCCGCCCTCCAGTCCTCCGCCGTGGTGGAGGGCACCCCCGCCGGCCCCGTCCTGATCGGCGCGACCCGCGAACGCGTCGGCTTCGACCGGGGCCTGTCCACCGAGGCGCTGCGCCGCCTGGCCGCCCAGGCGGCGGCCCTCTTCCCGGTCCTGGCCGGAGTCCGCGTCCTGCGCACCTACCACGGCTTCCGCCCCTACCTCCCCGACCACCTCCCGGCGATCGGCCCCGACCCCCGGGTACCGGGCCTGCTCCACGCCTGCGGCCACGAGGGCGCCGGCATCGGCCTGGCCCCCGCCACCGGCCTCCTGATCGCAGCCACCCTCACCGCCTCCACCCCCCCACTGAACCCCACCCCCTTCCACCCGAACCGCTTCGCGGATGCGCCCGCCCCGTGAGGACCGGAGGCGCGCCAGGCCGGGGGCGGGGACGGGGTGGGGGGTCGGCCGGGGCTAAAACGTGATTTGTTGGCGCCCTGCCCCGCCCGACAAGACGCTCCGGACAAGGCGCCA
>NZ_JBWKGY010000013.1:0-132435 GCF_056433525.1 Streptomyces sp. NPDC044704 | reverse complement strand
GCGCCCCCCCCCCCCCCCCCCCCCCCCCCCCCCCCCCCGCCCCCCCCCCCCCCCCCCCCCCCCCCCCCCGCCCCCCCGCAGCCGGCCACCCCACCCGCCCCCACCCGCACCCGCCGCCGCCCCCCCCGCCCGGCAGGGCGACACCCCCGAGGAGCCCCCCATGCGCACCCCCCGCTCACTGGTAGGCGGCAGCCCGGCGGCGACGTACGTCCTGCGCTTCGACGGCCGCGAACTGACCGCCCAGGCCGGCCAGAGCATCGCCGCCGTGCTCTGGTCCGCCGGCATCCTCGCCTGGCGGACCACCCGCCACGCCGGCGCACCCCGCGGCGCGTTCTGCGGGATCGGCAGCTGCTACGACTGCCTCGTCACCGTCAACGGCCGCCCGAACCAGCGCGCCTGCCTCGTCCCCGCCCGCCCCGGCGACACCGTCACCACCCAGGAAGGAACCGGCCATGCCGCCCTCTGACACGGGCCCCACGCAGCCGGCCTCCGCGCGGCCGGCCCCCGCGCGGCCGGCCCCCACCCCCGGCGGGGCCGCCGCCACCACCGACCTCGCCGTGGTCGGCGCCGGCCCCGCCGGCCTCGCGGCGGCCGTCACCGCGGCGGCCCTCGGCCTGAAGGTCACCGTCCTCGACACCGCGGAACGCCCCGGCGGCCAGTTCTACCGCCACCCCGCCCCCACCCTCGGCGCCAACCGCCCCCAGGCCCTGCACCACGACTGGCCGGCCTTCGCCACCCGCGAAACCGCCCTGCGCGCCCACGAGTCGGCCGGCCGGATCACGTACCTCCCCTTCCACCACGTCTGGACGGTGGTCCCGGACGGCGGGGCCTGGACGCTGCACGCGGTGGCCGGCCCCGAGGAGGAGGCCGCAGCGGTCCGCGCCCGGTCCGTGCTCCTCGCCACCGGCGCGTACGAGCGCCAACTGCCCTTCCCCGGCTGGACCCTGCCCGGCGTCATCGGCGCGGGCGGGGCCCAGGCCATGCTCAAGGGTGGCCTCGTCCTGCCCGGCCGCCGCATCGTCGTCGCCGGCAGCGGCCCCCTGCTGCTCGCGGTCGCCGGTTCCCTCGCCGCCGCCGGAGCCACCGTCCCGGCGGTCGTCGAGGCCGGCGCCTACACCGGGTACGCCGGCCACCTCCCCGCGCTGCTCCGCAACCCCGCCAAGCTCGCCGAAGGCGCCACGTACGGCGGCGCCCTCCTGCGGCACGGCATCCGGCTGCGCACCCGGCACGCCGTGACCGAGGCCCACGGCACCGACCGCGTCGAGGCCGTCACCGTCACCCGCCTCGACCGCGACTGGCGCCCGCTGCCCGGCACCTCCCGCCGGATCCCCTGCGACGCCCTCGCCGTCGGCCACGGACTCGTGCCCCAGCTGGAGCTCGCCACCGGCCTGGGCTGCGCCACTCTCCGCGCCCCGGACGGCACCGTCGCCCTCGACCTGGACGGGGAGCAGCGCACCTCGGTCCCCGGCATCTGGTCCGCCGGCGAGACGGGCGGCATCGGCGGCGCCCAACTGGCGCTGACCGAAGGGGAGATCGCCGCACACGCGATCGCGGGACGCCCCGCCCCGGCCGCGCTCGTCCGCCGCCGCGCCCGGCTGCGCGCCTTCGCCGGGGCC
Organism: Streptomyces sp. NPDC044704; assembly: GCF_056433525.1. NCBI lineage: Bacteria > Bacillati > Actinomycetota > Actinomycetes > Kitasatosporales > Streptomycetaceae > Streptomyces > Streptomyces sp. NPDC044704. The sequence goes on along the minus strand of NZ_JBWKGY010000013.1, from coordinate 130,819 downwards.
ATGGCGGCCGCCCACCGGTCCGGCCCCGGCTGGACGGACTGGCTGAGCGACGGCACCGGCGTGTGCCGCTGCGAGGAGGTTCCGGCGGGCCGGATCCGGGAGGCGGTCGGTGAACTCGGCGCCCGGGACGCCCGTACGGTCAAACTCCTCACCCGGGCCGGGATGGGCTGGTGCCAGGGCCGGATGTGCGGTCCGGCCGTGGCCGCCCTCGCGGGCGGGGAGCCGGCGCCGGACCGCCGCCCGCTGTCCTGTCCGGTCCCGCTGGCCCACCTCGCCGGACTGCCCCCGGCCGCCGACGCGGGCGGGCCCGAAGCGGCCGACGGCCGCTGACCGGCCACCACCCGGTCCCGTCCGGCCCCTTGTGGCCACCTCACACCCACTAGTAAAATGTCACACACCACACTAGGGAGTCGTCTCATGAACCACGCGCCCACCCCCGCGCCCCGCACGGACACCCGCACCCGCCCCTGGCACGGAATCATGGTGGCCACCACCCTGCCGCTGCGCGAGGACCTCAGTGTCGACCACGACGCCTACGCCGAACACGTCGCCTGGCTCATCGCCAACGGCTGCGACGGCGTGGTCCCCAACGGCTCCCTCGGGGAGTACCAGACCCTCACCGACGAGGAGCGGGCCCGCGTCGTCCGCACCGCCGTCGAGGCCGCCGGCGACGGCGCCCGCGTCATGCCCGGCGTCGCCGCCTACGGCAGCGCCGAGGCCCGCCGCTGGGCCGACCAGGCCGCCGAGGCCGGCGCCGGATCCGTCCTGCTCCTGCCGCCCAACGCCTACCGCGCCGACGAGGCCGCCGTACGCGCCCACTACGCCGAGGTCGCCCGCGCGGGGCTGCCCGTCGTCGCGTACAACAACCCCATCGACACCAAGGTGGACCTCGTCCCGGCCCTCCTCGCCCGGCTGCACGCCGACGGGTCCGTCGTCGCCGTCAAGGAGTTCAGCGGGGACGTCCGCCGCGCCTACGAGATCGCCGAACTCGCCCCGGGCCTCGACCTGCTCATCGGCGCCGACGACGTACTCCTCGAACTCGCCCTGGCCGGGGCCGTCGGCTGGATCGCCGGCTACCCCAACGCCCTGCCGTCCGCCTGCTCCACCCTGTACCGGGCCGCGGTCGCCGGAGACCTCGCCACCGCCCTGCCGCTCTACAAGTCCCTGCACTCGCTGCTGCGCTGGGACTCCAAGACCGAGTTCGTCCAGGCCATCAAGCTCTCCATGGACCTGGCCGGCCGCCCCGGCGGCGCCACCCGCCCGCCCCGCTTCCCGCTCACCGGCGACGTCGAGGCCGCCGTCCGGGCCGCCACCGAGAAGGCCCTCGCCGAAGGCCTCGCCTGACCCCACCGGGAGCCGCCCGGCCGGCCAGGCCGGGCCCGCGCCCGCCCGCATCCACCGACCCCGCCCGCCCGTCCGGCCGGCGGGGCAGGTCCGAGCCCTCAGGGGAACCCATGCGCACGCGCCACATCTACCACGCGGTGGACTCGCACACCGAGGGCATGCCCACCCGGGTCATCACCGGGGGAGTCGGGGTGATCCCCGGCGCCACCATGGCCGAGAAGCGGCTCCACTTCATGGAGCACACGGACCACGTCCGCACCCTCCTCATGTACGAGCCGCGCGGCCACGCGGCGATGAGCGGCGCGATCCTCCAGCCGCCCACCCGTCCGGACGCCGACTTCGGCGTCCTCTACATCGAGGTGTCGGGGCTGCTGCCCATGTGCGGGCACGGGACCATCGGGGTGGCCACCGTCCTCGTCGAGACCGGCATGGTCCCGGCCGTCGAGCCGGTCACCACCGTCCGCCTCGACACCCCGGCCGGCCTGGTCAGCGTCGACGTCCGCGTCGAGGACGGCGCGGCCACCGCCGTCACCCTCACCAACGTCCCCTCCTTCAGCGTCGGACTCGACCTGAAGGCCGACGTCCCCGGATACGGCACGGTCACCTACGACCTCGCCTACGGCGGCAACTTCTACGCCTTCGTCGAACTGGACGCCCTCGGACTGCCCTTCGACCGGGACCGCAAGGACGACCTGCTCGCCGCCGGCCTCGCCGTCATGGACGCGGTCAACGCCTCGCCCGACCGCCCCGTCCACCCCGAGAACCCCTCGATCTCCGGGCTCAAGCACGTCTACCTCGCCGCCCCCGGCTCCGACGCCCGCCGCTCCCGCCACGCCATGGCCATCCACCCCGGCTGGTTCGACCGCTCGCCCTGCGGCACCGGGACCAGTGCGCGCATGGCCCAGCTGCACGCGCGCGGCCTGCTGCCGCTCGGCACCGACTTCGTCAACGAGTCGTTCATCGGCACCGAGTTCACCGGCCGCCTGACCGCGGAGACCACCGTCGGCGGGTTCCCCGCCGTCGTCCCCGCCGTCACCGGCCGGGCCTGGATCACCGGGACCGCCCAGTACTTCCTCGACCCGTCCGACCCCTTCCCCGGAGGGTTCCTGCTGTGACATCCGTACGGACCACCGACTACCACGCCGCGGGCGAGCCCTTCCGGATCGTCGACACCACCACCGCGGACGTCGCCGCCGCCCCCGGGGACACCGTCGCCGAACGCTGTGCCACCGCCATCGGGCCCGGTGGCTCCGGGACCGCACCGCGCCGGAGCCCGCTGGACGACGTACGGCGCCTGCTCGTGCAGGAACCGCGCGGACACGCCGGCATGTACGGCGGGTTCGTCGTGCCCCCGGACGACGACGGGGCCCACTTCGGGGTGCTGTTCTGGCACAAGGACGGCTACTCCACCGCCTGCGGCCACGGCACGATGGCCCTCGGCGCCTGGGCCGTGGACACCGGCCGGGTCGCGGCGCCCGACGACGGGGACGTCCAGGTCCGCATCGACGTGCCGTCGGGCCGGGTCGCCGCCACCGTGCACCGGGCCGGGGGCCGCACCACCGGGGTGACGTTCCGCAACGTCCCCGCCCGGGTGGGCGCCCGCAAGGTGCCGGTCGCCACCACGTTCGGGGTCGCCGAGGTGGACATCGCGCACGCCGGGGCCTGCTACGCCTCCGTCCGCGCCCGGGACCTCGGCCTGGAGGTCGCCCGCGCCGCCCTGCCCGAACTGACCCGGGCCGGCCGGGAGATCAGGTCCGCGCTCGCCACCCACCCCGCCACCTGGCACCCCGGCGGCCCGCTGCTCTCCGGGGTGTACGGGGTGATCCTCCACGAGGAACTGCCCGACACCCCCTTCGGGCCGCACCAGCGCAACGTCACCGTCTTCGCCGACGGACAGATCGACCGCTCGCCCTGCGGCTCCGGCACCTCGGCCCGCCTCGCGCTCCTCGCGGAGGACGGGCGGCTCGGCGCGGGGGAGGACCTGCTGCACGAGTCGGTCATCGGCTCGGTGTTCACCGGCCGCGTCCTCCAGGACGGCGTCACCGAGGTCACCGGCACGGCGTACCGCACCGGCGAGCACACCTTCACCGTCGACCCGTACGACCCCCTCGGCGCGGGATTCACCCTGTGACCCGCCACCCCGCCCAGGGCCCGACGGAGGCCGGCCTCCCCGCCCCCGGCCTCCTCCAGCTCGGAGCCGAGGAGACGGCCCGGCTCCTCACCCCCGCCCGGGCGGCCGACGCCCTGGCCGAGGCCCTGCTCGCCGGACTCGATCCGGAGGGCTGCCCGCAGCGCACCGCCCTCGACGTGCCCGGCGGCGAACTCCTCCTGATGCCGGCCGCGTCCGGGGCGTACGCCGGGGTGAAGATTGCCGGGGTCGCGCCCGGCAACCCGGCCCGCGGGCTGCCCCGCATCACCGGCAGCTACCTGCTCCTCGACGGCCCCACGCTGCGCCCGCTGGCCCTCCTCGACGGCTCGGCCCTGACCGCCCTGCGCACCCCGGCCGTCTCCGCGCTGGCCCTGCGCCACCTCGCCCCGGCCGGGCGCCCGCTGCGGCTGGTGCTCTTCGGCTCGGGGCCGCAGGCGTACGGCCACCTCGAAGCGGTCCTCGGCGTACGGGAACTGGCGGGGGCGGTGATCGTCGCCCGTGACCCGGCCGGCGGCGCCAAGCTGGCCGCACACGCCGCAGGCCTGGGCGTCCCGGCCCGTACCGGAACGGCCGCCGACGTGGCCGGCGCGGACCTGGTCCTGTGCTGCACCACCGCCCGGACACCCCTCTTCGACGGCCGGCTGGTGGCGCCGGGCGCGGTGGTCGTCGCCGTCGGCTCGCACGAGCCGGACGCCCGCGAGACCGACACCGCGCTCGTGCGGCGGGCGGCCGTCTACGTGGAGGCGCGTGCGGCGGCGTTGCGCGAGGCGGGTGACCTGCTGATCCCGGAGGCGGAAGGGGCGATCGGACCCGGTCATATCAGCGGCACCCTCGCCGGCCTGGTCACGGGCCGCGAAGCCGTCGGAGGGCGGCCGGGTTGTCCACAGCTCTTCAAGAGCGTGGGCATGGCCTGGGAAGATCTTGCCGTGGCGGTCGCGTTGTTCGAGGCCGCCGGGGCGAGCGGCGAAACGTGACATTGTACGCTGTCCCTCTGCTCGTCGGTGGTGTCGGGGGTCTCGGAGGAAATGCAATGGGTGACCTGAAGCAGCACAGTCTCATCAAGGCCCAGGAACGGCTCCGCGACCAGGTCGGCCATGCCCTCCGAGCAGCCCTGATAGCGGGTGAGCTGCGCCCCGGGAGCGTCTACTCGGCTCCCGGTCTCGCGTCCGAACTCGGTGTCTCGGCCACGCCCGTCCGCGAGGCCATGCTCGACCTCGCCCGCGAGGGCCTCGTCGAGCCGGTCCGCAACAAGGGCTTCCGGATCACCGAGGTCAGCGAACGCGACCTGGACCAGTACACCGAACTGCGCACGATGATCGAGGTCCCGACCGTCGGCCGGATCACGAAGATCGCCACGGCCGAGCAGCTGGAGGCCCTGCGGCCCATCGCCGAGGAGATCGTCACCAGCGCCCGGGAACACAACCTCATCGGCTACCTGGAGGCCGACCGCCGCTTCCACCTCGGCCTCCTCGCCCTCGCGGGCAACGACCGCCTGGTGGAAACGGTCGGCGACCTGCGCAAGCGCTCGCGCCTGTACGGGCTGACGGGCCTCGACGAGGCGGGCAAGCTGGTCTCCTCCGCCGAGGAGCACATCGAGCTGCTCGACGTGATGCTCACCGGCGACGCCGAAGCGGCCGAGGCGTGCATGCAGCGCCACCTCGGCCACGTCCGCTCCCTCTGGGCCCAGGGCCGCGACGAACCCGTGGGCCGCACCCCGGGCGGCCTCGGCTCCGGCCTCACGGCTTAGACGACACACCCCAGGCGCAGAACCACCACCGGCCCTCCCCCCGCCGCACCACGGCGGGGGGAGGGCCGTCCGCGTTCGTTCGCCGCACGCCGTCCGGTGAACTCCGGCTGGCCCGGGTCCCCAGGGCCCCCAACGCCCCTCCCGGGGGCGGGATTTGGACACGGCTGGATAACGGGGCCGCAGACCCCTTGTCAGTACAATTTCACATTACTATGTTACCGGTCACATCCTAAAGCGCGGCCCTTCACTGGAGTGACCCATGACCAAGCGCACCCAACTCGCCCTCGCTACCGCCGTGGTGGCCGCTCTCGCACTCGGTGCCTCGGGCTGCTCGGACCCCAAGAAGGGCGCGGGCTCGGCACCCGCCGCCGCCAACCCCGCCGCCGCCAACGACGGCAAGACCCTCGGCGGCACCCCGGTCAAGGGCGGCACCCTCACCGTCCTGTCCAACCAGGACTTCGCCCACCTCGACCCCGCCCGCAACTGGGTGATGCCGGCCATGGACTTCGGCACCCGCCTGCTCTACCGCACGCTCGTCACCTTCAAGGCCGAGCCCGGCAAGGCCGGCAGCGAGCTGGTCCCCGACCTCGCCACCGACCTCGGCACCCCCTCCAACGGCGGCCGCACCTGGACCTTCACCCTCAAGGAGGGCGTCAAGTACGAGGACGGCTCGCCGGTCAAGGCCCAGGACATCAAGTACAACGTCGAGCGCTCCTTCGCCCCCGACCTCACCGGCGGCCCCGACTACGCCGCCCAGTACCTCGCCGGCACCGACGGCTACAAGGGCCCGCTGGACGGCAAGCACCTCGACTCGGTCAAGACCCCGGACGACCGCACGATCGTCTTCGAACTCAAGCGGCCCGTCGCCGAGTTCTCCGCGACCGCCACCCTCCCCACCTTCGCGCCGGTCCCGCAGTCCCAGGAGAAGGGCACCCAGTACGACGCCCGCCCGTTCTCCTCCGGCCCGTACAAGATCGACACGTACGACCGGGACAAGAAGCTCGTGCTCGTCCGCAACGAGCACTGGGACCCCGGGACCGACACCGTGCGCAAGGCCTACCCCGACCGGTTCGTGGTCGTCATGGGCCTCAAGGGCGGCCAGATCGACGACCGCGTCATCGCCGGGGAGGGCGCCGACGCCTCCTCCGTCCAGTACTCCGACATGCGGCCCGAGAGCGCCCCCAAGGTGCTGCCCAAGCCCGACGTCAAGGCCCGGCTGCTCGCCGAGTCCCAGGGCTGTACCGAGATGCTCCACCTGAACAACTCCCGCGCCCCCTTCGACGACCCGAAGGTCCGCGAGGCCATGCAGTACGCCGTCGACAAGGAGGCCGTGGTCACCGCGGGCGGCGGCCCGGCCCTCAACGAGGTCGCCACCGCCTACCTGCCCCCGGCCCTCTCCGGCGGCAAGCAGGCCGACACCCTGAAGATCCCCGCGGCCGGCGACCCCGCCAAGGCCAAGGAACTCCTCAAGGCCGCCGGCAAGGAGGGCCTGAAGGTCTCCCTCGCCGTCTCCACCGGCGACAAGGGCAAGGCCGAGGCCATCCAGCAGGGCCTGTCCCGCGCCGGCATCGAGGTCGTCATCGACACCATCGACCCGGGCGCCTACTACGACGTCATCGGCGACCTGTCCACCACTCCCGACATGACCCTGACCGGCTGGTGCCCCGACTACCCCTCCGGGTCCACGTGGATCCCCTTCGTCTTCGACGGACGCACCATCAAGGACAAGGGCAACCAGGGCAACAACAGCCAGTTCCGCGACGAGGCCACCATGAAGCGGATCGACGAGATCAACGCCATGGCCGACGCCAAGCAGGCCAACCAGGCCTGGATCGACCTCGACGCGGAGATCATGAAGAAGTCCCCGTCCGTCCCGCTGATCCTGGAGCGCAAGCCGCTCCTCGTCGGCCCGAACGTCGCGGGCGCCTACGGCCACCCCGTCTGGACCGGCACCATCGACTACGGGACCGTCGGCCTCAAGGACCCGTCGAAGAGCCAGGGCTGAGGATCCGGAGGCCTTCGACACCATGACCACCACCGCACCGGGCGCCGCCGACCAGGCGGCCCCGGACGGCGCACCGGCCAAGGACGTCCCCCCGGGCAGCAGCCCCTGGCAGCTCGCCCGGCGGGAACTCCGCCGCCGCCCCGCCGTCCGCGTCAGCCTCTGCGTCGTCCTCCTGTTCGTCCTGATGGCCGTCACCGCGCCCTGGCTGGGCGCCCTCGGCGGCTGGTCCCCCGAGGAGTTCGACAAGGCCGCCGTCGACCCCTACCTCGGCGGACTGCCGCTGGGCTCCTTCGGCGGGATCAGCCCCGAGCACTGGCTCGGCGTCGAACCCGTCACCGGCCGGGACCTGTTCGCCCGCGTCGTCCACGGCGCCCAGGTCTCCCTCCTGATCGCCTTCGCCGCCACCGCGATCGTCGTCGTCACCGGTACCGCCGCGGGCATCGCCGCCGGCTACTTCGGCGGCCGCACCGACGCCGTCCTGTCCCGCCTGATGGACCTGACGATGTCCTTCCCGTCCCTCATCTTCATGATCGCGATGCTGTCGGTGGCCAAGGACGTCAACCGGATCGTCCTCATGACCGTCGTCATCGGCGTCTTCGGCTGGCCCGGCGTCGCCCGCGTCGTCCGCGGCCAGACCCTCTCCCTCAAACACCGCGAGTACGTCGACGCCGCCCGCGTCGGCGGCGCGAGCTCCTGGCGGATCCTGACCCGCGACATCCTCCCCGGCGTCGCCGGACCGGTCATCGCCTACACCACCCTGCTCATCCCCGGCATGATCAGCACCGAGGCGGCGCTGAGCTACCTCGGCGTGGGCGTGCGCCCGCCCACCCCCTCCTGGGGCCAGATGATCGCCGAGTCCGTCGCCTTCTACGAGACCGACCCCATGTACTTCGTCATCCCCAGCGTCTTCCTCTTCCTCGCGGTGCTCGCCTTCACCCTGCTCGGTGACGCCCTGCGCGACATCCTCGACCCGAGGGGCGGCCGCACGTGATCCTCTACCTCGCCCGCCGGCTGCTCGCCCTCACCGGCGTGCTCCTCGCCATCGCCGCCGTCACCTTCCTGATCTTCTACGTGCTGCCCTCCGACCCGGCCGCCGCGGCCTGCGGCAAGACCTGCAGCGCCGAACGGCTCGCCGACGTACGGGTCCACCTGGGCCTCGACCAGCCCCTGTGGAAGCAGTTCGCCGACTTCCTCACCGGGATCTTCACCGGCCGCACCCTCGGCACCGGCCAGTACGCCGTCGCCTGCGACTTCCCCTGCCTCGGCTACTCGTACGAGAACTCCCTGCCGGTGTGGGACCTGCTCATGGACCGGCTCCCCGTCTCCGCCTCCCTCGCCCTCGGCGCCGCCGTCCTGTGGCTCGTCCTCGGCCTCGGCGCCGGGGTCACCGCCGCCCTGCGCAAGGACACCGCCACCGACAAGGCCCTGATGGTCGGAGCGGTCGCCGCCGCCTCCCTGCCCGTCTACTTCACCTCCGTCCTGCTCATCTACGGGGTCATCCGCGTCGCCGGCCTGCTGCCCTACCCCACCTACCAGGCCCTCACCGACGACCCGCTCGGCTGGGCCGCGAACCTGCTGCTGCCGTGGACCGCGCTCGCCCTCCTCTACGCCGCCATGTACGCCCGGCAGAGCCGCGGTTCGATGATCGAGGCGATGGCCGAGCCGTACATCCGCACGGCCCGCGCCAAGGGCATGCCCGAACGGACCGTCGTCGTCAAACACGGACTGCGTTCCGGGATGACCCCGATCCTCACCATCTTCGGCATGGACCTCGGCGGCCTGCTCGCCGGCGCCGTGATCACCGAGTCCATCTTCGGACTCCCCGGCATCGGACGGCTCTTCTACGGCGCGCTGGTCAGCTCCGACCAGCCGGTCGTCCTCGGCGTCACCCTGCTCGCCGCGTTCTTCATCGTCGTCGCCAACCTCGCCGTCGACCTCCTGTACGCCGTCATCGATCCGAGGGTGAGGTACTGATGACCGCCGCTCCGCTCCTCGAAGTGCGCGACCTGAGCGTCACGTTCACCACCCCGCGCGGCACCGTCCGCGCCGTCGACTCCCTCGGCTTCACCGTCGAGGCCGGGCGCACCCTCGGCATCGTCGGCGAGTCCGGCTCGGGCAAGTCCGTCACCTCCCTCGCCGTCATGGGCCTGCACCGGGGAGCCGAGGTCGGCGGCTCCATCACCCTGGCCGGACAGGAGCTGACGGGCCTGTCGGAGAAACGGCTGTCGAAGCTGCGCGGCCGCCGCATGGCCATGATCTTCCAGGACCCGCTGTCCAGCCTGCACCCCTACTACACGGTCGGCGAGCAGATAGCCGAGCACTTCCGGGTGCACTTCCGCTCCGGCCGCGCGGCCGCCCGCAGACGGGCCGTCGACATGCTCGGAGAGGTCGGCATCCCCGAACCGGCTCGCAGGGCGGGGGAGTACCCGCACCAGTTCTCCGGCGGCATGCGCCAGCGCGCGATGATCGCCATGGCGCTGGCCTGCGAACCCGAACTGCTCATCGCGGACGAGCCCACCACCGCCCTGGACGTCACCGTGCAGGCCCAGATCCTGGAGCTGATCGCCCGGCTCCAGCAGGAACGCGGCCTGGGCGTCGTGATGATCACCCACGACCTGGGCGTCGTCGCCCGCGTCGCCCACGACGTACTCGTCATGTACGGCGGACGGGCCGTCGAACAGGCCCCCGTCGACGCCCTGTTCGCCGACCCCGCCCACCCCTACACCCGCGGACTGCTGGACTCCCTGCCCCGGCTCGACGACACCGACGACGCCCCGCTGCGGGCCATCCCCGGCTCCCCGCCCTCCCTGCTGGTACCGGCCCCGGGCTGCGCCTTCGCCCCGCGCTGCCCGCGCGCCGCGGCCGGCACCGACGCCGAACGCACCCTCTGCACGACGCTGCGGCCCGAACCCGCCCCGTACGGCGGCCCCCCGCGCCTCAGCGCCTGCCACCACAGCGGCCTCGCCGCCGTTCCGGAGGTTTCCCGATGAGCCCCGACGCCACGCGCTCCGCCGGGGCCCTCGCCCCCCGCCCGGCCGGCACCGGAGCCGACGGCCCGGCCCGCCCGCTGCTGTCCGTACGGGACCTGACCATGACCTTCCCCGGCAAACGCTCCGTGACCGGCCGCCGGGGCGCGCCCGTACGGGCCGTCGACGGGGTCTCCTTCGACCTGGAGGCCGGCCGGACGCTGGGCCTCGTCGGGGAATCCGGTTGCGGGAAGTCCACCACCGGCCGGATGCTGGTGCGCCTCCTCGAACCCACCTCCGGAACCGTCACCTTCGACGGCCGCGACATCACCCGGCTCTCCCAGAGCGCCCTGCGGCCCGTGCGCAAGCACGTCCAGATGGTCTTCCAGGACCCGCACTCCTCCCTCAACCCCCGCCAGACCGTGGCCCGGATCATCTCCGACCCGCTGCTGGTACAGGGCTGGAGCGCGGCCGACGCCCGCCGTCGGGCGGCCGAACTGATGGAACTGGCCGGGCTGATCCCCGAGCACATCGACCGCTACCCGCACGAGTTCTCCGGCGGCCAGGCCCAGCGCATCGGCATTGCCCGCTCGCTGGCCACCAGCCCCCGGCTGCTGATCGCCGACGAGCCGGTCTCCGCCCTCGACGTCTCCGTACAGGCCCAGATCGTCAACCTGATGGAACGGCTGCGCGCCGAACTGGGCCTGGCCTACGTGTTCATCGCGCACGACCTCTCGGTGGTCAAACGGGTCAGTGACCGGGTCGCCGTCATGTACCTCGGCCGGATCGTCGAGATCGGTGACAAGAAGTCCCTCTACGAGAGCCCCCAGCACCCCTACACCCGGGCGCTGCTGTCCGCCGTACCGCTGCCCGATCCGGCGGCGGAGCGGCGGCGCGAGCGGATCGTGCTGCTCGGCGACCCGCCGAGCCCGGCCGCCCCGCCCCCGGGCTGCACCTTCCACCCGCGCTGCCCCAAGGCGCAGGAGGTCTGCCGCACCGAGCGGCCCCTGCTGCGCCCGGCGGCCTCGCGCGAGGTGGCCTGTCACTTCCCGGGTGACTGACGGGGATCCCAGGGAAGGGGAAGGGCCCCGCGGCCGATGGCGTCCGCGGGGCCCTTCCACGTGCGTTCTCCCGCGGGCTACGCCAGTGCGCGGCGGAAGAAGTCCAGCTGGAGGGCCATCACCTTCTCCCGGGTGCCGCCCGGGGTCATGTGGGTGACGCCCGGCAGGGCGAGCAGCTCGTGGGGGCGGCCCGCGTCGGTGAGGGCGCGGGACAGGCGCAGGGTGTGGGAGGGGTGGACGTTGTCGTCGGCCAGGCCCGTGGTCAGGTGCAGGGGGCGGCTCAGCGTCGGGGCGTCCGCGATCAGGGAGTCCCGCTCGTACACCCCGGGGTGCTCGGCGGGCAGTCCCAGGTACCGCTCGGTGTACGCGGTGTCGTAGTGCCGGAAGTCCGTCGGGGCCGCCCCGGCGGCGGCCGCGCGGTAGAGGTCCGGGCGGCGCAGCACCGCGAGCGCCGCCAGGTAGCCGCCGTAGGACCAGCCGCGGACGCCGACCCGGCCGAGGTCCAGGTCGGGGTGGCGTGCGCCGAGTGCCAGCAGCGCCGCGGCCTGGTCCTCCAGGGTGACGTCGGAGAAGCCCCGGTACACGGCGTGGGTGAAGGCGGGTGAGACGTGCGGGGTGCCCCGGTTGTCGACGGTGACCACCGCGAAGCCCTGGTCGGCCCACCACTGCTTGGCCTGCCAGCGCAGCGGCTCGGCGCTGATGTCCTGGTAGCCGGGGCCCCCGTACGCGTCGACCAGCACCGGCAGCCGCCGGCCCGGCACGTGGTCGCGGGGGAGCACCAGCGCGGTGGGGACGCCGTGCTCGGTGACCCGTTCCAGGACGGGCACCACCCGGTGGGGCAGCGGCGCGGACAGGTCGGCGGGGGCGGGGCGGCCGCCGTCGGCGGTGTGCAGGGTGCGGCGGATCCCGTCGGCGTCGGCGGAGGTCAGCAGCAGGGTCCCGGCGGAGGCGAGCGCGCCGTGCACCCCGGGCCCGTCGGCGAGCGGGGTCACCTCCCCGGTGTCGGGGTCCAGCAGCACCACCTGCTGCTCCGAGGGGTCGCGCTGCCCGGCCTCGACCAGCAGCAGGCCCTGGTGGATCCCGGCCACGCGGCGGATCTGGATCCCGTCGCCGGTGAGCGGCTTCCCGTCGACGGCGAGGCCGCGCGCGGCCCCGCCGGGGGTGTCGGCGGCGGTCAGCATCCGCCCGTCGGGGAGCCGGGCCGGGGTGCCGGGGAGCGGGTCGACCCACTGCGGGTGCGTGGTGCGCGACAGTTCCCGGGTGCGGCCCGTGTCCGGGTCGGCGGCGAGCAGCAGTACGGTCCGCTGCGGCCGGTCCTGGACGGTCAGCAGGATCTCCCCGGCCGTGCCGTCCGGCGCGTCCGGTTCCCAGGAGGCGTCGGACACGTAGGGGAAGGCCTCCGCGTCCCAGCCGAGCCGTACGGGTGCCCCCGGTCCGAGGACCCACAGTCCGACCTCGGCGTTGGGCCCGCCGGCCTCGGGGTAGGCGAAGTCCTCGGCGGGGAGTTCCGGGTGGGCCGGGTCGGCGAACCAGCGTCGCTGGAGGGCGCTTTCGTCGACCCGGGCGGCGAGCAGGCGCACCCCGTCGGGGGACCACCAGTGGCCCCGGCCGCGGCCGAGCTCCTCGGCGGCGGCGAACTCGGCGACGCCCCAGCGGGCTCCGTCGTCCGGGCTGATCCGGCCGCCGGGGTGGACGTACAGGGCGTCGTCGGCGACGTACGCGGTGCGCGTGCCGTCGGCGTTCGGGCGCGGGTCCAGGGCGGGTCCGGCGGCCGGGATCTCCTCGGGGCCGGTGGCGCCGTCGCAGGTGACCGCGTACAGCCGGCCGTACAGCGGGAACACGGCGCGGCGGCCGTCGCCGGACAGGGCGTAGGAGCCGATGCCGGCGGCGACGAGCCGGGTCCGCTCGCGCAGGCGGCGTTCGGCGACGGGGAGTTCGCCCGGTTCGGGGGAGAGGGCGCGGGGGTCGGCGAGGAGGGTCTCGGTGCCGGTGACGGTGTCGAGGACCCAGAGGGCGTCGAGGGCGTCGGTGGGGCCGGCCGAGCGCAGGAACCACAGGAGGCGGCCCCCGTCGCCGAAGGAGAAGGCGCGCGGTGCGCCGTGGGTGAACCGGGCGGTTTCGGCGGAGAGCCTGAGGAAGTCATCCATGAGCGCAGTGTGTCATGTGAAATATCACATGACCTAGATCGGGCAACCAGGGAAGCAGCGCTAGGCCATTCGAGTGGTGACCCTCGCGGTGCGGGCATAGCGTCGACTAGGTGGACCCGAACGCACTGCCGACCAGCAACGGGACCGACGGCAAGGTCCGATGGGGCGGACACGGGGCGGCGCTGCTCGTGCTCGCCTCCTGCCAGCTCATGGTCGTCCTCGACATCACCATCGTGAACATCGCGCTGCCCCACATACAGAGCTCGCTCGGTTTCTCCACCGAGAGCCTTTCCTGGGTCGTCAACGCGTACACGCTGACCTTCGGCGGGCTGCTCCTCCTCGGCGGCCGGGCCGGAGACATCCTCGGCCGCCGGCGCGTCTTCGTCTCCGGCGTGCTCCTCTTCGGCATCGCCTCGCTGCTCGGCGGATTCGCCCAGAACGAGGGCCAGCTGATGGCCGCCCGGGCCGTCCAGGGCGTCGGCGCCGCCATCGCCTCGCCCACCGCCCTCGCACTGATCACCACGACCTTCCGCGAGGGCCCCGAACGCAACCGGGCCTTCGGCGTGTTCGCCGCCGTGTCGGCGGGCGGCGGCGCCATCGGCCTGCTCGCGGGAGGCGTCCTCGTCGAATGGCTCGACTGGCGCTGGGTCCTCTTCGTGAACGTCCCGATCGCCCTGCTGATCGCCCTCGCCACCCCGAAGGTCATCCGCGAGTCGGCGCGCCACCCCGGGCACTTCGACCTCGCCGGAGCCCTGCTGTCCACCCTCGGCATGGTCTCGCTCGTCTACGGGTTCATCCGCGCGTCCCAGGAAGGCTGGCGCGACCCCTTCACCCTGGTGTCCTTCGCCGTGGCCGTGGTCCTGCTGACCCTGTTCGTCCTCAACGAACGCCGCTCCCCGCAGCCGATCACGCCGCTGCACATGTTCGCCGACCGCAACCGGGCCGGCACCTACGGGATCATGCTCTTCCTCGCCTGCGCGATCTTCGGCATGTTCTTCTTCCTGACCCTGTTCGTGCAGAACGTCCTCGGCTTCAGCCCCCTGCGGGCCGGCCTCGCCTTCCTGCCCATCAGCGTCATGATCGCGCTGGCCGCCGGGGCGGCGTCCCAGCTGCTGCCCAAGCTCGGGCCCAAGCCCCTCATGGTCACCGGCGCGCTCAGCTGCGCGGCCGGGCTCGCCTGGCTGACGCAGACCGACATCCACTCCACGTACCTGGGCAGCATCCTCGGCCCCATGCTGCTCTTCGCGACCGGCATGGGCCTGCAGTTCGTCTCCCTCACCCTGATGGCCCTGTCCAACGTCCCCGACCGGGAGTCGGGCGCCGCCTCCGGACTGCTCAACGCGATGCAGCAGGTGGGCGGCTCGCTCGGCCTGTCGATCCTCGTCACCGTCTTCGGCACCGCCAGCCGCAACGAGGCCCGCACCCAGGTGCCGGCCTTCCTGAGCACCGCCGACCCGGCCCAGAAGGCCGCCTTCGCGCGCACCGGACAGCTGCCCGACCCCTGGGGCGCCCAGGTGCTCACCTCCGGCGTGAGCTCCGCCTTCGTCGTGGCCGCCCTGTTCACCCTGGTAGGGGCGGCGATCGCCCTGTTCGTCATCCAGGTCCGGCCCTCCGACCTGGCCCGGCTCCAGGGCAACCACACCCCGAGCAGCGTCCAGAAGGAGCCGAATGGATAGGGTCTGCTGATCACAGACCCTGGGGGAAACGATGTTCCACACCACCGCGCGGACCGCCGCGGCCACGCTCATGACCCTGACCCTGGCGGCGTTCACCGTCTCCTGCGGCGGCGGCGACGATCCGAAGGCCTCCGCACCGGCCCCGGCGTCCGCGTCCGCCTCGCCGTCCGCCGCCGAGTCCCCGACAGCGTCCCCGACGCCGTCCGCGTCGGTCGCGGGATCCGGCGGGAGCACCGTCGCACCGGACGCCTCGCCCTCCTTCAGCGCCGGCTCCCCGTCGCCGCGCGGCTCGGAGGAGCCCGTCTCCCTCGTACGGGACGCCTTCGCCGGCCTCCAGGCCACGCTGAACGACTCCTGCACGCCCGGGAACTGCTCCTACTTCCTGGGCCGGGTCTACGACGAGCTCCACCGCATGGACCGGGCGATGAAGGCCGACGCCAAGGGGCCGGGCCACTTCCCCGAGCCGATCAGCCTGATCGCGAAGCTCGACAAGCAGCTGGGCGGCGACCGGTCCTTCGAGAACCTGAAGAAGAACCAGAAGACCCTGATCGACACCCGCGACAAGATCAACGTCTGGATGCAGGGCCACCCCGACGACTACCGCTGACGACTGCCGCTGACGACCGCCGCGGCCGAGGGACACGGGGTCACCCGGCGGCGGGGCGGATCCGGCAGCGCGCCGGTCCCCTCGTCTCCAGGGTGATCCCGGCGCTCACCGGGACCTCCGTGTCCACGGCCTCGAACTCGTAGGCCCGCAGGATCATCGCCAGCGCGATCACGGACTCCAGCATCGAGAAGTGCTGCCCGATGCAGGCCCGGGGGCCGCCCCCGAAGGGGAACCAGGCGTACCGCGGCCGCCCGGCCTCCGCCTCCGGCGCGAACCGGCCGGGGTCGAAGCGCTCCGGTTCGGGCCAGTGGCGCGGGTGGCGGTGGGTCACCCACGGAGCCAGGATCACGTCGGCGCCCGCGGGGACGGCGTACCCGGCGACCTCCGTGGCGGCGACGGACTTGCGGCCGATCACCGGAGCCGCCGGGTACAGCCGCATCGCTTCCTTGAGCACTTGCGTGAGGTACGGGAGCCGGTCGAGGTCGGCGGCCTCCGGCGTACGGTCGCCCAGGACCCGGACGATCTCCTCGCGGGCCCGCGCCTGCTCCTCGGGGTGGCGGCCGAGCAGGTGCAGGGTGAACGCCAGCGAGGTCGCGGTCGTCTCGTGCCCGGCCAGCAGGAAGATCAGCACCTGGTCCCGCAGCTCGTCCGCGTCGAAGCCGCCGTCGTCCGCGTCCCGCGCCGCCGCGAGCAGGGTCAGCAGGTCCTCGCCCCGGCCGCCGTCCGGCGCGGGCGCCCCGCGCCGCTCGGACACGATCCGGTCGCAGACGCCGTACAGCTCCTCCATGGCCGTCGCTGCCCGCCGGTTGCCCGGGGTCGGCCACGACCGAGGGGCGTTCACGGGGGAGTAGCCGCGGCGCAGTACGTACTGCGTGATGACCGGAAAGCACCGGTGGACGACGTCGACGGTGGAGTCCGCGTCGGTGCCGAACAGGATCCGGGTCACCGCACGCAGGGCCAGGCGCGTCATCTCGTCGTGCACGTCGACGATCCCGTCCGCGGCCCCGCCCCAGGCCGCGAGCGTGGCCCCGGTCTCCGCCGCGACCGCTCCGGCGTAGCCGTCCACCCGCTTGCGGGTGAACAGCGGCTGCACCATCCGGCGCTGGCGGACGTAGTCCTCGTCCTGGCTGGTCAGCAGACCGTTGCCGAAGGAGTCCCGGACCTCCTGGTAGAACGCGTTGTCCTTGCGGAAGTTGGCCGACTCCGAGGCGAGGACCTGCTGCGCGCCTTCCGGGGAGAACACGCAGTACAGCTCGGCGCGCAGCCCCGGCGGACCGGCGGTGACCCGTACGACGTCGCCGTGCCGGCGCTGGGCGCGCAGGTAGGTGCCGAGCGAGTCCGACGTCAGGTCGAGGAGCGACCCGAGCAGCGGGACCCCCTCCAGCTCCGGAACTTCCCTGCCCGCTCGCGTTTCCACTGCCATGGCCGCCCCCTCGACGCCGTACCGATGCGCCCGATTCTGCCGTCCCCCGCCGTGACCGGCGAGGGACGGCGGGGGGGGCGGCCGGAAACCGCCCCCCCGCGTCCCTGTGCGCGCTCGCCTACTTGTCGCAGGCGATGCCGTCCTTGTCCCGGTCGAGGGCGTCCCGGTAACCGGGCTGGCCGCGGCGGATGGGCGCCGCTCCGGCGGCCTTCGCGGCGTCGCAGTTCTTGTAGTAGACGCTGCCCCCGCCGCCGGTGGCCGTGCCGCCGGTGGTACCGCTCGTACCGCCGGTGGTGCCGGTGGAGCCGCTCGTACCGCCGGTGGTCCCGCCCGTTCCGGTCGTCCCGCCGGTGGTGGCCTTGGACTTCGTCGGGGCCGGTGCCGGGGTGGTGGCCGGGGCCTTCGAGGGCCGCAGGGTGGCTCCGGCCTTGTCCGGGCACGGGGTACCGGGCGCGACGAGCGAGAGTTCGACGGAGGCGGTGGCCGTGACCTCGCTGCCCGCCGCCGGGGTCTGGAAGCAGACGTCCCACGCGGAACGGTCGGCGGGCAGCTTGACGTCGGCGTAGGCGGCGCGGGCCTCGACCGGCGCTGTGACGACCTTCTTCACCTCGGTCTCGGCCGCCGCGAACTTCGTCCCGACGACGGCCGGCATGACCGGCCGCGCGGACGCGCTCGGCGAGGCCGACGCGGCGGCACTGGCCGACGGCGCGGCGCTCGGCTTGGCGTCCGCGCCCTTCTTCGGCGCGGAGTCCTCGCAGCCGGCCAGCGACAGGACGACGGCCCCCACGGCGCCGGCTATGGCAACGCCCCTACGGTGGAACATGGAATGACCCCCCAGGATCAGCAGTGGTGCAACCGCCGAAGCCTATGCGGGCCGCTCCGCCCGGGGCAGGCGTTTGGAGTCATGTTCCAGTGGCACGGAATCCGCCGTCAGGGGGTCTCCAGGTACGCCACCCGTCCCTCCCTGCGCGCGGCGTCGATCTCCCGCAGCCGCGCGAAGTTCACCGGGGTCATCAGCGCCTCCCACTGCGCCACCGAGCGGACCCCGACCTCCCTGTGCTCCGCCGGGTCCAGGACGATCCCGGCGATCTGCTCGTCCGTGAGCGTGCCCCCGTCGAAGACGAACCCGATGTGGTTCGCCGGCCAGGCCTCGCCCTGGTGCCCGATGAAGTGCGTACCGAGCAGCCGCGGCGGCCCCCCGAACACGATCCCGGTCTCTTCCAGACACTCCCGCACCGCGCACTGCCACGGCGTCTCCCCGGGATCCATGTTCCCGCCGGGCCACTGCCACTCCTCGTAGGAATGCACCGCCCGCAGCTGCACCGGCCGCCCGGCGGCATCGGTGAAGTACAGGCAGGCGTAACTGGTCGCCCGGGCGATGGTCTCGACGTACTCCGCGGGCGGAAGCCAGCCGTTCGCCATGCGATTCCCCTTTCCCGGGGTGCCGGGGCGCGCCCCCGTCCAGTGTGCCCGGAGCCCGCCGGGGCGGCCCGGTCTGCCGATGCCGGCCGATCAGCTGCCGTAACCCCAGCGGGCCCGGCCGTCCTTGCCCATGAAGCACTTCGCGGGCCGTCCGTCGCCGGTGGTGGCGCGGGCACCGACGGGTGAACAGAACCGCCCGAACTGGACGCCGGCCTGCCCGCCCCCGCCGCCACTGCCCCCGCCGCTGCTGCCGCCGGAGGACGAGCCCCCGCGCTGCGGCGGCGCGGGTGCGGGGTCCGGGTCCGGGTCCGGATCCGGGTCGGGGCGCAGCTCGGTGTTCTCCCGCCCCGGGCAGGGCGTACCGGGGGCGGTGAGGGAGAGGTGGGCGGTCCTGTTCCGCGGGTACGTGACCTCCTGGTCCTCACGCGGGTCCTGGAAGCAGACGGTCCACTCGTCCACGGCGCCGGGCAGGGTGACGTCGGTGTAGGCGCTGCGCGCCTCCACGGCCCGCAGGCCGAGGGGCCGCAGGACTTCGGAGGCCCGCGCGAAGGCGAGCCCGACGACCTTCGGCATCTTCGGGTGCGGGATCGGGTCGCCGTCCTTCGCGGGGCACGGCTCCTCGACGCGCACCACGCCGAAGTCGAGCGTGGGCCGCTTCCGCAGGGGCTTGGCCGCCGGCTCCTGGAAGCAGACCCGCCAGTTCCCGTCGTCCCACTGGCCGGCGTTGCCCGGCGAGGCGTCGTGCGAGACGGCGTCGTACCCGGCGTCCCGGGCGGCCGCCTTCGCCTCCTTGAGGCCCTGCCCGACGTACGAGGCCACCGGCTCGCTCGGCGCGGGCGTGGGCGAGGAGGAGGGCGTCGGGCCCGGGACGGGGGCCGCGGACACGGTCTCCACCCGGGGCCCGGCGTCCGCGAGGGGCGCCTTCCCGGGCGAGTCGACGAGGCCCGGAAGCGCGAACCACATCGCGGACAACAGGGTCGCCACGACCTTCCGCCTGCGGCTCCACAGCCCGCGCCAGGCGAGCACGATGCCGAGGGGCGGCACGAAGACCAGCATCAGGATGATCAGCGCGGGGCGCTGCCACCGCCCCGGTACGGGCGCGGACGGGTGCGAATGCGGCGGCGGGTACACGGGCGGCTCTCCTGGCACGAGTCGAAACCCGCCGATCGTACCCAGCACCGAGCAGGCTGCGGCATCCGGATTCCCCGGATCCTGCACGCGGGGCGGGAGGGGAACCGGCCACGTCCTGCCGCAGATGGCAGATTCGTATCTGCGGAACACCTTTGAGGGCTGAACTCCCCGCCGCAGTTGAGCAGTTGTCGCGATGTCCGCTAGCATCCAGCGCGTGACGTTCCGTCAGTCGACGGTCGTCGGACGAAGGGACTGCGTTGTCTGCTGACACTTTCCGGGCTCCTGCCCTGAAGCCCATCACCAACGGGCTCCCGATCGACCTCATGGTCATCAGGGACACCCTCGTCATCGGTCGCCTCGACATCGAGAACCTGACGAACCTGGTCAACGACCCCATGGAGGTCGAAGAGGTCGCAGCCCGCGACGTGAAGGCGGGCCGCGAACCGGACGACTACGCCCGGATGCGGGCGGAGGTCCAGCGCCTCATCGGGACCCCCCGCAGCCCCAAGGGGCAGAACGTCGTCAGCTACGCCGACTACATCGCGGCCGGACTGAAGGGCGAGTTCGGGAACGCCTGGTCGATCCCGCCGGTCACCCTCTGGTGCCGTCGCCCGCTGACGATCGATCCCGCCACCGGTTCCTCGTACCTGCCGATCCGCAACGGCCTGATCGCCATCGACGGCGAAACCCAGGTCACCGCCCTCCACCGGATCAAGAAGAACCCCGGCGCCTACGGCCTCAAGGACTTCGACTTCGAGGGCGCGATGATCGCCTTCGAGGTCTATCACGGCATCAGCGTCCTGGAAGCCCGCCAGATCTTCCACGACCGCAACCTCAAGGGTGCCCCCGTCGACAAGTCCCTCGCGCTGTCGATGGACATGCGGGACTTCGCCACGACCATCACCCAGATGCTCGTCGACAGCACCGCGGTCACCCACGAGGGCGAGGAGCGCCCCCTCGCCGACTTCGTGATCACCGGCAAGCGCCAGGTCAACTCCAAGGCGCGGGAGTGGATGACCCTCTCCGGTCTGCGCACCCTCGTCGTGACCACCATCCTCGGCAAGCCCGGCATCCACGCCGCCTCCGGCGACGTCGACCCGGACGACATCAAGGACACCGATCCGAACGCCGTCAAGCGCGAGACGGTCGAGGCGCTGAGCGCCCTGATCCGGGACCACGCCGACCTCTTCCACGCCAAGACGGCCATCACCGCGCCCGCCGTCCTCGCCGGCCTCGGAGCCACGGTCCACCGTCAGATGTCCTGGTCCAAGGAGACGCTCCCCGAGGGGCAGACCGTGCAGGGCCTGCTGGAAGACGTCCGCTGGGAGCGGGAGGCCGACTACTGGGGCGGTGTCGCCGCCAAGGTCAACGACAGGGGCACCGTCAGCTGGGCCGGAGGTGCCCGGGACTCGGGCCACAAGGTCTACGAGGCGCTGAACAACCCCGCTTCCGAAGTCGGCCGCCAGATCCGCGGGCTGCCGTACCAGCGTCAGGGCTTCTGACGCACACAGCACGGCGCCCCCTCCCCGTTTGCGTCGGGGAGGGGGCGCTGCCATTCTGCACGGCCCGGGGCCCTCCGGGTGGAGTGCGGAGGTTTTTTGTCCTGGATGTCGCAGAACTGTGCTTGGACCTTCTCGCTGTCCACCCACGTGAGCGGGGTGGGGACGGGGTGCAGCCGGCTATGCGACGGGACGCTCATCCACCGGCCACACCAGGACCTCGTGGCCATCCGGGTCGATCACCCGCAGAGAGCCCGGGATGTCGCGGGGGCCCCGGGGGGTGACCGGCACGTTGTACTGGTCCACCATGGCCGTGATGCGCGCCGGGTCCGAGGTCTGCACGGTGAACTGCAACGGTCCTGCCGTCGGAGTGTCCAGGGGGCCCGACATCTCCAACAGGGCCAGCCAAGGTGTCACATAGAGCACGGGCCCCCTGTCCTGCACAGGAAGCCCGAGCACTTCGCCGTAGAACTTCCGGGTCTCCGCGAGGTTGCGTACGTGGATGGCCATACGGGTCACCCCCGCGGCGGGTGCGGCGGGCGGCTCCTGCCGTGCCGGGGCCGGAGACACTCCCCGCTTCACCGCGCGGTCCACGTACAGCGACTGGCCGTCGTCCAGGGTCAGTGCGAAGCGCGTGACGTCCTGGCTC
The DNA here is from genome assembly GCF_056433525.1 of Streptomyces sp. NPDC044704. NCBI lineage: Bacteria > Bacillati > Actinomycetota > Actinomycetes > Kitasatosporales > Streptomycetaceae > Streptomyces > Streptomyces sp. NPDC044704. The sequence goes on along the minus strand of NZ_JBWKGY010000013.1, from coordinate 108,993 downwards.
TTGCTGTCCAGGCTGTAGTGCCGCACCTGTGTCACGGCGCGGCCGTCCACGAACCGCTCCGTGTTCCCGTCCTCCACGAGGGAACTGAGCCACTCGGACTGTTGCACCTCCGTGCGCTCCTTCTCGGTCGCGTCGGCGGCCGGGAGCGGTCCGGTCAACGCGGCGGCCGTGCGCGAGAGGCAGGCGCCGTCCTGTACCTCGCGCATCAGCGGCGCGATCCAGTCCGTGCCGTGCAGGGCGCCGAGCAGCGCGGCGGTCATCGAGGCGAGCGTGTCGGTGTCGGCACGGTCCAGGAAGGCAGCCCTGAGCAGCCCCATGGTCGGACGTACCGAGGAACGCGCCGCCAGGTAGCAGGCGGCGGCGGCCGAGACGGTACCCGCGCCGTTGCGCTGCTTGTCGAAACAGCCGAGTGCCGCGAGGGTCTGCACGTCGTCGGCGAGGGCGGCCCGCTCCAGAGACGATCGCGCCGTTGCGAGCAACTCGTCCATCTCCCGAGCGGTCTCGGCCCACGCCGTGTCGAACGAACCACCGGTGGCGTCCGTGAAGGCGGTCGACCAGCCCTCGGGGAGGGCCCCGCGCGCGAGGACGGGATCGCGCCACTGCGGCATGTCGGTCACGGCGAGCACGACGTCCCCGTACTCGCCGGCGTCCTGCTGACGGAGCGTGTGTCTGACGGCCAGGGCGTAGACCGCCGCGCCGAGCAGCGCGCGGGGATGCCCGTGGGTCAGTACCCCGTCGGCCACCACGCGCGAGACCAGCCGCTCCGGAGAGGAGTCGGTCAGCGTGTGGACGGCGTGGGGCGCGATCCTCATGGCCACCCCGTTGGCACCGGCGTTGAAGTAGGCGCCGGCCTTGGTGCGTTGACCCTCCCAAGGGCGGGCACCGGCCTGCCAGCTGCGGCACGCGCTGAGCACGGCCCGACCGCCGCCGCGCTGGTAGAGCGGCCATGCCGGGAGCTCTACCTCGGTGAGCCAGCTCCGCCAGTCGTCTCCGCGCAGGCAGGCGCGAGCCGTCGCGAGCAGCAGCTGGGTGTCGTCGCTGTACTCGCCCGCTGCGACCGGGTCCCGGTAGCGGGTGTACTGGCTGCCGGCCCAGCGCAGCCACGGGCGGAAGGCGAGAGCTGGTGCCGCGGTGCGCGAGGCCTGGCCCCCGACGATGCCGCTGCGCTGCTCCTGTGGCCAGCCCAAGGCGTCACCGACGGCCGCCCCGAACAGCACGCCGCGGGTACGGTCCAACAGGTCTGCCGGCTTCTGTCCGGTCACCGGGTCATCCCATCACTCTGCGGCGGCACCCAGACGGCCTCGGCGAGGGGAGGCCCGTTGCGCACGCGGCTGCTCAGTCGGTTCCTATCAAACAGCACCGGCTCCACGAGCCAGGTCAAAGGCGGTACTTCGGCCTTGAGGATGCGCAGCCGTGCCAGCTCGTTGGCCACCGCCTCGTGGCTGGGCATGGCGACGGCCAGGACGTGTTTGAGTTCGATGGGGCCCGGTATCAGCACCTCCGCCTGCAAGTTGGTGGCGGCCCCCTGGAGATGGCCCGCTCCGCGCGGCCAGTCGTCACTCGTCGCGGCGAAGAGTTCCAGCAGCGCCTCGGGGCCGGGGCGCAGCCGCGCGCCGCTCTGCTTCGCCGCGTTGCACGGCGCGAAGAGCGTGCCTTCGCGCAGGGCCAGCTCCACGTCCAGGAACAGGCAGATCCAGTCCGGGTAGTTCTGGTGGTCGGGCTTCTGCCTGGCCTGTGCCAGGTAGTAGCCGTTGGGGAACTGGAAGGTGCAGCAGACTTTGTCGGGCTGTCGGTCGAACCGCTCGCGATCGGTGGGGGTGAACTGCTCGGGTGCAGTTTCCGCGAGGTCCTTGCTGCTGCGGATCGCCCCGTCGCGCAGGATGTGCGGGAAACTGCGGGCAGGGGTGAAGTGGGCGAGCCGGGTGGCTTTGCTCCGTCGTAGCGCTTCGGCCAGGGCGAGTCCGCTGGTACGGCTCACGGCCGCACCTCCGCGTACAGGCCGTCGCCCTCCGGCAGCAGGTGGGTCTTCGTTCCGCTGTAGGTGATGACCAGGTCCGACTTGGCGCGCGTGATGCCGACGTAGAGGAGCTTCGACTCCCGCTCGTCCGCGTCGTCCGAGCCCAGGGCCTTGACCACTTCGGGGAGGGGCAGGGTGTCTCCCGAGCAGAAGGGCATCAGGACCGTGTCGAACTCGAGGCCCTTCGCCGAGTGGTACGTGGTGTAGTACACCCCCGGCGCGTAGTCCCAGCGGAACCTCTGGTCCTTGTCGATCCGCCGGGCCGCCAGGCCCGCGCAGACCTCGTCCACATCGGCCCAGGTACGGCCGAGTACGGCGACCGTCCCCACCTGGCCCAGCTGCTGGGCGGTCGACCGGATCACCGATATCTCCTGTGCACGGTCGGTGCACGCGACGAGCGTGGGCAGCGAACCCCTGGAGCGGGGCGCGACCGGCGGCACGAGCTCATCGGTGCGGCCGAAGAAGGGCAACTCGCTCAGGGCGATGGCGAACTGGGCAATGGCGGCCGAGTTGCGATAGTTGTCCTTGAACATCTCGACGCGGGCCACCTTCAGGCCGCAGGCCCGCCACGACATCCCCTGCCCGTAGATCTGCTGGGCGTAGTCGCCGAAGAAGGTCACGGAGCCCTCGGGGTCGACGACCTCCGCGAGCGACCGTATCTCCTCCGGGGAAAGGTCCTGGCCTTCGTCGATGATGACGTGCCGGTACGTCCGTGGCCCGTCGTCCGCGGCCTGGTGGTCGCGCACGGCGGCGGCCATGTCGTGCCAGTCGTACGCGTGGCCCTCTGCTGCCCGCCGCAGCCGGTACTCCTGCGCGATCTCCCAAACGACCTCGCGCAGGGAGACGCTGAGGGGCGTGCGGCGGCCCAGCCGGTCAACGGCCTCGTACGCCTCCCAAGTGCGCAGACCCATGCCGGAGATCCAGGCGATCTCGTCCTCGAACCATCCGGGATCCCTCTCGAAGAACTTGTGCGTCGCGTATTTCGGGGCCACAGCCGCGAGCGCGGACCGGATCAGCCGCCGACGGGTGAAGGACGTGGCGATCGCCTGGCCCTTCATCGCGCCGTGGTGGTGCAGGAAGCCGCGGGCGAACTTGCCGTAGGTGCAGATGTCGAGCCGGTCCGTTTCGCCGGCGAAGTGTTTGAGGTAGGAGACGAGAGCGTTGTTGTAGGTCACGAGCAGGGTCCTGCCGGATCCCGCCACTCCTGGGTCCGACAAGTACAGCGCCCGCAGCATGGCCATCACGGTCTTTCCGGTCCCCGCCGTACCGAGAACCACGTGATGGCCGGCCGCGGGCAGGTACGCCACGTCCGACTGCCGTCCCACCGGCTCGGGAAGCCCCATCCCCCACCCCTTCAGTTTTGAGACACCGTCAGTGCCTCTGTGAAGGATGCCTGTTCTGCCCGGATGATCCAGATGGTTTTACGCCAAGGACCCCGCCCGGAACGGGCGGGGTCCTTGTTCCGCGTCCTTTAGATGTCGCGGAAGATCTCGATCTGGGCGCCCACCGAGTTGAGGCGTTCCGCGAGTTCCTCGTAGCCGCGGTTGATGACGTAGACGTTGCGCAGGACCGAGGTGCCCTCGGCCGCCATCATGGCGAGGAGGACGACCACGGCCGGGCGCAGTGCCGGCGGGCACATCATCTCCGCCGCGCGCCAGCGGGTGGGGCCCTCGACCAGGACGCGGTGGGGGTCCAGGAGCTGGAGGCGGCCGCCGAGGCGGTTGAGGTCGGTCAGGTAGATGGCCCGGTTGTCGTACACCCAGTCGTGGATCAGGGTCTGGCCCTGGGCGACCGCGGCGATGGCGGCGAAGAACGGGACGTTGTCGATGTTCAGCCCGGGGAAGGGCATCGGGTGGATCTTGTCGATCGGCGCTTCGAGTTTGGAGGGGCGGACCGTGAGGTCGACCAGGCGGGTGCGGCCGTTGTCGGCGACGTACTCGGCCGAGCGGTCGTGGTCGAGGCCCATCTCCTCCAGGACCGCGAGCTCGATCTCCATGAACTCGATCGGGACCCGGCGGATCGTCAGCTCGGACTCGGTGACGACGGCGGCGGCCAGCAGGCTCATCGCCTCGACCGGGTCCTCGGAGGGCGAGTAGTCCACGTCCACGTCGATGACGGGGACGCCGTGGACGGTGAGGGTGGTGGTGCCGATGCCCTCGACCTTGACGCCGAGCGCCTCCAGGAAGAAGCAGAGGTCCTGGACCATGTAGTTGGAGGAGGCGTTGCGGATGACGGTGACGCCGTCGTGGCGGGCCGCGGCCAGCAGCGCGTTCTCGGTGACCGTGTCCCCGCGCTCAGTCAGCACGATCGGGCGGTCGGGGGAGACGCCGGCCTCGACCTGCGCGTGGTAGATGCCCTCGGTCGCGGTGATGTCCAGGCCGAAGCGGCGCAGGGCGATCATGTGCGGCTCGATGGTGCGGGTGCCGAGGTCGCAGCCGCCGGCGTAGGGCAGCCGGAAGTGGTCCATACGGTGCAGCAGGGGGCCCAGGAACATGATGATGCTGCGGGTCCGGCGGGCGGCGTCCGCGTCCATGGCGTCCATGTCGAGACGGGCCGGCGGGATGAGCTCCAGGTCGACGCCGTCGTTGATCCAGCGGGTGCGCACGCCGATGGAGTTCAGGACCTCCAAGAGGCGGTAGACCTCCTCGATGCGCGCGACGCGGCGCAGGACGGTGCGGCCCTTGTTGAGGAGCGAGGCGCACAGCAGGGCCACACAGGCGTTCTTGCTCGTCTTGACGTCGATGGCACCGGACAGGCGCCGGCCGCCGACGACGCGCAGGTGCATCGGACCGGCGTAGCCCAGAGACACGATCTCGCTGTCGAGAGCTTCACCGATTCGGGCGATCATCTCAAGGCTGATGTTCTGGTTGCCGCGCTCGATCCGGTTCACGGCGCTCTGGCTGGTGCCGAGGGCGTCCGCGAGCTGACTCTGCGTCCAGCCACGGTGCTGCCGGGCGTCACGGATGAGCTTGCCGATGCGTACGAGGTAGTCGTCTGCCATGGGTGCACGGTATCTCAGATATGAGATGGCGCTCGCGCTGGGTGTGGCAGACGGGTGTCACCGACCGTCAGATTCCGTTTCGTACCCGCCGTGTGGCAGGTGTGCGCGGTGCGCGGCCGTGCGGGGCGAGCGGCTGCTCCCGGCCTGGGGTGGGGAGTTGTACCGGAGCGCGTCGGGGAGTTGATCCCGGCAGCGGCGCCGGCGACAGCGGCGTGGCGCGATCGGCGTCGCCCCGCACCCTTTGCGGCCATCTGCCCCGGTGGGTCCCCCGCTCGCCGGCAGTCGTGGACGGCTGCGGGCGGCCGTCCCCGCGGCGCCGTGTTTGGGGTACTTCCGTACGGTCCCCGTCCGTGACGGCCGTCACCCCTGAGCCGGACCGGAATGTCGACTTCGATGCATCTGTACAGCTCATGCGGTCGGCGCCCAGGCATGCGGAAGCGCCCGGTCGGCGGCACGCCCGGCGATCGCCGGGGTGCGTGCCTCGTCCCCGCCCCCGGACATGTACTAGAGTTATCTCGACATCGAGATATCTGCCGAAGGCGTACCGCAGCCGCCCCCGCTGGTAAGGGTTACCTAACTTAGCCTTACCTTAGCGGATTGGCCAAGGGGCGTGGCGGCAGGATTGCGGTAATACGCGCGAAATCATGCATGAAGGAGACTGTCGTGTCGGCGAACAGCTTCGACGCCCGCAGCACGCTGCAGGTGGGCGACGAGTCGTACGAGATCTTCAAGCTGGACAAGGTCGAGGGCTCCGCCCGCCTTCCCTACAGCCTGAAGGTCCTGCTGGAGAACCTGCTCCGTACCGAGGACGGCGCGAACATCACCGCCGACCACATCCGGTCGCTCGGGAACTGGGACTCGCAGGCCCAGCCCAGCGAGGAGATCCAGTTCACGCCGGCTCGCGTGATCATGCAGGACTTCACCGGCGTCCCCTGCGTCGTCGACCTCGCCACCATGCGCGAGGCCGTGAAGGCCCTCGGCGGCGACCCGGCGAAGATCAACCCGCTCTCGCCCGCCGAGATGGTCATCGACCACTCGGTCATCGCCGACAAGTTCGGCACGAAGGACGCCTTCGCGCAGAACGTCGAGCTGGAGTACGGCCGCAACAAGGAGCGCTACCAGTTCCTGCGCTGGGGCCAGACCGCCTTCGACGACTTCAAGGTCGTCCCCCCGGGCACCGGCATCGTCCACCAGGTCAACATCGAGCACCTGGCCCGCACGGTCATGGTCCGTAACGGCCAGGCGTACCCCGACACCCTCGTCGGCACCGACTCGCACACCACCATGGTCAACGGCCTCGGCGTGCTGGGCTGGGGCGTCGGCGGCATCGAGGCCGAGGCCGCGATGCTCGGCCAGCCGGTCTCCATGCTGATCCCGCGCGTCGTCGGCTTCAAGCTGACCGGCGAGCTGCCCACCGGCACCACCGCCACCGACCTCGTGCTGACCATCACCGAGATGCTCCGCAAGCACGGCGTCGTCGGCAAGTTCGTCGAGTTCTACGGTGAGGGCGTCGCCGCCACCTCCCTCGCGAACCGCGCCACCATCGGCAACATGTCGCCGGAGTTCGGCTCGACCGCCGCGATCTTCCCGATCGACGACGAGACGCTGAAGTACCTGCGCCTGACCGGCCGCGACGCCCAGCAGGTCGCGCTCGTCGAGGCGTACGCCAAGGCCCAGGGCCTGTGGCTGGACCCGGCCGCCGAGCCGGACTTCTCCGAGAAGCTGGAGCTCGACCTCTCCACGGTCGTCCCCTCCATCGCCGGCCCGAAGCGCCCGCAGGACCGCATCGTCCTCGCGAACGCCTCGCAGCAGTTCGCCCTCGACGTGCGCAACTACGTCGAGGACGACGACGAGGCGGGCAAGGAGTCCTTCCCGGCCTCCGACGCCCCGGCCTCCGCCAACGGCGTGCCGAGCCGCCCGACCCAGGTCACCCTGGCCGACGGCACCTCGTTCGAGATCGACCACGGCGCCGTCACCGTCGCCGCGATCACCTCCTGCACCAACACCTCGAACCCCTACGTCATGGTCGCCGCGGCGCTCGTGGCCAAGAAGGCCGTCGAGAAGGGCCTGACCCGCAAGCCGTGGGTCAAGACCACCCTGGCCCCGGGCTCGAAGGTCGTCACCGACTACTTCGACAAGGCCGGCCTGACCCCGTACCTCGACAAGATGGGCTTCAACCTCGTCGGGTACGGCTGCACCACCTGCATCGGCAACTCCGGTCCGCTGGACGAGGAGATCTCGAAGGCGATCAACGAGCACGACCTCGCGGTCACCTCGGTCCTCTCGGGCAACCGCAACTTCGAGGGCCGCATCAACCCCGACGTCAAGATGAACTACCTGGCCTCCCCGCCGCTGGTCGTCGCGTACGCCATCGCGGGCTCCATGAAGGTGGACATCACCACCGAGGCCATCGGCACCGACACCGAGGGCAAGCCGGTCTTCCTCAAGGACATCTGGCCCTCCGAGGCCGAGGTCAACGACGTCGTCGCCAACGCCATCGGCGAGGACATGTTCAGCAAGTCCTACCAGGACGTCTTCGCGGGCGACGCCCAGTGGCAGGCGCTGTCGATCCCGACCGGCAACACCTTCGAGTGGGACCCGCAGTCCACCTACGTGCGCAAGCCCCCCTACTTCGAGGGCATGACGATGGAGACCACCCCGGTCTCCGACATCGCCGGCGCCCGCGTGCTGGCGAAGCTGGGCGACTCGGTCACCACCGACCACATCTCCCCGGCCGGTGCCATCAAGGCCGACACCCCGGCCGGCAAGTACCTCACGGAGCACGGCGTCGAGCGCCGCGACTTCAACTCGTACGGTTCCCGCCGCGGCAACCACGAGGTCATGATCCGCGGTACCTTCGCCAACATCCGCCTGCGGAACCAGATCGCCGAGGGCACCGAGGGCGGCTTCACCCGCGACTTCACCGTCGAGGGCGCGCCGGTCTCCTTCATCTACGACGCCTCCCAGAACTACCAGGCCGCCGGCATCCCGCTGGTCATCCTGGCGGGCAAGGAGTACGGCTCGGGCTCGTCCCGCGACTGGGCCGCCAAGGGCACCGCGCTGCTCGGCGTCAAGGCCGTCATCGCCGAGTCCTACGAGCGCATCCACCGCTCCAACCTGATCGGCATGGGCGTCCTGCCCCTGCAGTTCCCCGAGGGCGTCACCGCCTCCTCGCTCGGCCTCACCGGCCAGGAGACCTTCTCCTTCACCGGTGTGGAGGAGCTGAACAACGGCACCACCCCGCGCACCGTCAAGGTGACCACCGAGACCGGTGTGGAGTTCGACGCGGTCGTCCGCATCGACACGCCGGGTGAGGCGGACTACTACCGCAACGGCGGCATCATGCAGTACGTGCTCCGGAACCTCATCCGGGGCTAAGGGCGCGCCGGGCGGAGCGATCCGTCCGAGATCGGCACCATAGGGCCGTATCCCCGACAAGGGGATACGGCCCTTCCGTTTGGCCCGGGCGCTCCAGGGGGAGCAGGCCAGGTGACGGTGAGGTCTCAACTCGGAAAAGCCGGGGACGATCCTTGTGCACGATCTTGCTCAGCCGAGCGGAAGTGGACTATACCTGTGCCCGTCCGGACCACCGCGCAATGAGCGGCCCCGGACCGGGGGACGGCGGGGACCTGCGGTGATGCCCGCATGCACGGGAACTGCCGTGTTTTCCCGCCTCCTTCACACTCCTGACGAAGGCGAGGACTTGAGCATGGGATCCACCTCCGCCCACGGCGAGAACCACACCGGTGAGGGCCTCGGCCGCCGGGACCTGATCAAGCGCTCCGCGGCACTCGGCCTGATCGCCGTCCCGACGATGAGCTTCCTGTCCGCCTGCGCCTCCGGCGGCGAGGCGGCCCCCAAGGGCAACGAGTCCAAGGCGGCCACCTCCCCCGAGAACCCCTTCGGCGTCGCCAAGGGCGGCAAGCTGGAGGTGGTCGTCTTCAAGGGGGGATTCGGTGACGACTACGCGAAGGCATGGGAAGCCGCCTTCGACAAGAAGTGGGGCACCACCAGCTCCCACCTCGGCACCCAGGAGATCACCGCCAAGCTCCAGCCCCGCTTCAACGGCGGCAACCCGCCGGACGTCGTCGACGACGCCGGCGCCCAGCAGATCAAGCTCGACGTCCTCTTCAAGGGGGGCCAGCTGGCCGACCTCACCCAGGTGCTCGACGCCCCCTCGCTCGACGACCCCGCCAAGAAGGTCCGCGACACCCTCATCAAGGGCACGGTCGAACAGGGCACGCAGGGCGGCAAGTTCGTCGCCCTGAACTACGTGTACACCGTCTTCGGCTTCTGGTACTCCGGCAAGCTCTTCAAGGACAAGGGCTGGACGGCGCCGAAGACCTGGGACGAGTTCCTGGCCGTCTGCACGAAGGCGAAGGAGGCCGGCATCGGCGGCCTCGCCCACCAGGGCAAGTACCCGTACTACATCAACGTCGTCATCATGGACCTGATCGCCAAGAAGGGCGGTCTGGAGGCCATGAAGGCCATCGACAACCTGGAGCCGAACGCCTTCGAGGGCAACCCGGCGGCCCTGGCCGCGGTCGAGGCGGTCTACGAGGTGGTCGAGAAGGGCCTCCTGATGCCGGGCACCAACGGCCTCACCCACACGGAGTCCCAGACCGCCTGGAACCAGTACAAGGCCGTCTTCATCCCCTCCGGATCCTGGCTGGAGAACGAGCAGCTGAAGCAGACCCCGGAGGACTTCGACATGAAGTTCCTGCCGATGCCCCTGCTGCCCGACAGCAAGCTCCCCTTCGAGGCCATCCGGGCCGGCGCCGGCGAGCCCTTCATCGTCCCGGAGAAGGCCGCCAACAAGGCCGGCGGCCTGGAGTTCCTGCGCTCGATGCTCTCGCGCGAATGGTCGACGACCTTCGCCCAGCAGGCCAACTCGCTCACCGTCGTCAAGGACGGCGTGGACCCCACGGTCAAGCTGCGGCCCGGCACCCAGTCCGCCGTCGAGGCGCTCAAGGGCGCCGGCGACAACACCTTCAACTACCTGTACACCGAGTGGTACAGCGAGATGGGCACCGAGCTGGAGAACGCGTCCAATGAGCTGATGGCCCAGCGCATCCAGCCCAAGGAATGGATCAAGCGGGCCCAGGCTGCGGTAGACAAGGCGGCCAAGGACCCGAACGCCAAGAATAACAAGCGCAGCTGACACCGCGTCCACCGGTCACCCGGAACCACCAGGGACGGACACCATGAGCCAAGTAGCCACGAGCAGGGGACGGGGCGGCTTCATCGCCGGATTCCTCGTCCTGCCCCTCGCGCTGTACCTGACCTTCGTCATCTGGCCGTACGTCCAGACGTTCGGATATTCCTTCACCAACTGGTCGGGCCAGTCACCGACGTTCGATTTCGTCGGCCTGGAGAACTACTCGACGCTGATGGAGGACGAGGTCTTCCTCGGGGCCCTGTGGCACAACCTGCTGCTCCTGGTGTTCGTCCCGACGATCACCATCCTGCTCGCCCTCTTCTTCGCCTTCATGGTGAACGCGGGAGGGCGCAGCGGGGCCGGCGGCGTCCGGGGCGTACGGGGATCGGCCTTCTACAAGGTCGTCTACTTCTTCCCGCAGGTCCTCTCCCTCGCCATCCTCGCGGTGCTGTTCGGCGCCGTCTACCGCAGCGACGAGGGCGGCCTGCTCAACGGCTTCCTCACCCGGATCGGCGTCGTCGACCAGGCCCGTCCCGTCGAATGGCTCAACGAGCCCGACCTCGTGCTCTGGTGCCTGCTGCTCGTGGTCGTCTGGCACGGCGTCGGCTTCTACCTGGTCCTCTTCTCCGCGGCCATGCAGTCCGTACCCAAGGACATCTACGAGGCCGCCCTGCTGGACGGCGCCGGCCGCGCCCAGACCTTCGTCAAGGTCACGCTGCCGCTGCTCTGGGACTCCGTACAGACCTCGGCGGTCTACCTGGGCATCGCCGCGATGGACATGTTCGTCCTCGTGTCGACCATGACCTCGGGCCAGTTCGGCGGCGGACCCGACCACCACAGCGAGGTCATGGCCACGGTCCTGATGCGCAACTTCCTCTACTTCGGCAAGAGCGGATACGCCTGCGCCATGGGCGTGGTCATGCTGATCCTGACCCTGATCCTTTCCCTTGTCACGCTGCGCGCCACCCGCCGCGAGCGCATCGAGTTCTGAGCGGGAGACGACACGATGACCACAGTGATCAAGGCCCCCGGCGAGGCCGCGGCCGAGAAGTCCGGCGGCAGCGGCCGCCCCAAGGCGGGCGGGAACCGCGCCTCCGACGGCATGGCGCTCAACGTCTTCTCCCACGGCTTCCTGGCCGTCTGGGCGATACTGATCGTCCTGCCCCTGATCTGGCTGACGCTCGGATCCTTCAAGACCGACTCGCAGATCGGCGGCTCGGCCCTCAGCTGGCCCTCGAACTGGAACTTCGACGCCTTCGGGCGGGCCTGGGACAAGGGGATCGGCGACTACTTCGCCAACACCCTCATCGTGATGGTGTTCTCGGTGCCGCTCACCATGCTGCTGGGCTCCATGGCGGCCTACGTCCTGGCCCGGTACCCCTTCAAGGGGAACCGGATCATCTACTACTTCTTCGTCAGCGGGGCCATGTTCCCCGTGTTCCTCGCGCTCGTACCGCTGTTCTTCATGGTCAAGCGCCTGGACATGCTCAACAGCTACCAGGGCCTGATCCTGGTCTACGTCGCCTACTCGATGCCGTTCACGGTCTTCTTCATGCACTCCTTCTTCCGTACGCTGCCGACGGCGGTGCACGAGGCGGCGGTGATCGACGGGGCCTCCGACACCCGGATCTTCTTCCAGGTGATGCTGCCGATGGCCAAGCCCGGCCTGATCAGCGTGGGGATATTCAATGTCCTGGGCCAGTGGAACCAGTACATCCTGCCCTCCGTGCTGATGCAGCCGCAGAGCGGATCGGACCCCGAGCGGTACATGCTCACCCAGGGCCTGATCCAGCTCCAGTACCAGATGGGCTACGAGACGGACCTGCCGGTGCTGTTCGCCGGCGTGACCATCGCGATGATCCCGATGCTGGTGGTCTACCTCTCCTTCCAGCGCCAGATCCAGGCCGGTCTGACCTCCGCGACCCTCAAGTAGCCGGGTCCGGCAGGACCGACCAGCCGACCGCCGAGACGGCCGGGTCCAGGGAGAGGCTGCTGACCGCCTCCTCCAGCGTCCGGCCCTGCGTCCCCTCGGCGGTCAGCAGCGCCGACACGGTGACCAGACCGGCGGCCGGCCCGTCCTGGCTGCGGATCTCCCGCAGCTGGTAGCCGGGCCGGCCGAGCGCGTCGACCACCCGGTGGCGGACGCGGGCCTCCTCCGCCTCCAGGCACACCGCCTCGAAGTGGTAGTCGGAGGCCACCTCGGCCCCGCCCCGCGGCTCCCGGTCGAGCCGCCGGCCCAGCGGGCGCAGCAGGAGGTTCGCCCCCACCACGCCCGCCGTCCCGAAGGCGGCCAGCACGAACAGGCCCACGCCCGCCAGGCAGCCCACGGCCGCCGAGCACCACAGGGTGGCGGCCGTGTTCAGGCCCCGGACGCTGAGCCCGTCCCGCATGATCACTCCGGCGCCGAGGAAGCCGATCCCGGAGACGATCTGGGCGGCGACCCGGGAGCCGTCGTAGTTCACCTCCGAGACCGCGCTGAGGAACCCGTACTGCGAGAGCAGCACGAACAGCGCGGCCCCGCCCGCGACCAGGGCGTTCGTGCGTAGTCCCGCCATCCGGGCGCGCCACTGCCGTTCCAGGCCGATCAGCGCCCCGAAGCCGAGCGCGGCGGCCAGGTGCCCGGCCATCTCTCCTTCGCTGAGCAGCGTCATCGGCCCGCCCTCCCCTCTACAGCCAGGTGTTGAACCGGCGGATGTACCAGGTCTTCACGAGCTGCGTCAGCGTGCAGTACGCGAGCAGGACACCGATCAGCCACGGGAAGTAGCCCGCCGGCAGGGCCACGAAGCCCAGCGAAGGGGCCAGCGGCGAGAACGGCAGCCACAGACCGGTCAGCACCGCGAGGACGGTCATCACCATCACCGGCCAGGAGGCGCGGGACTGGACGAAGGGAATCTTGCGGGTGCGGATCATGTGGACGATCAGGGTCTGCGAGAGGAGGCCCTCGACGAACCAGCCGGACTGGAAGAGGGACTGGCTCGCCTCACTGTTCGCGGCGAAGACGTTCCACATGATCACGAACATCGCGATGTCGAAGACCGAGCTGATCGGACCGATGGTGACCATGAAGCGGAAGATGCCCTTGGCGTCCCAGTTGCGCGGCTTGCGCAGGTACTCCTCGTCCATCCGGTCCCAGGGCGTGGCCAGCTGGGAGATGTCGTAGACCAGGTTCTGCACCAGCAGCATGATCGCGAGCATCGGCTGGAAGGGGATGAACGCGCTCGCCACCAGCACCGAGAAGACGTTGCCGAAGTTCGACGACGCGGTCATCTTGATGTACTTGATGGTGTTGCCGAAGGTGGTCCGGCCCTGGACGACGCCCTGTTCCAGGACGGTCAGGTCCTTCTCCAGCAGGATGATGTCCGCCGACTCCTTGGCGATGTCCACCGCGGTGTCGACGGAGATGCCGACGTCCGCGTCCCGCAGGGCGGCCGCGTCGTTGATCCCGTCCCCGAGGAAGCCGACGGTGTGCCCCTCGGCCTGGAGGGCCCGGACGATCCGGGCCTTCTGGAGGGGGTTGACCTTGGCGAAGACGGTCGTACGGGCGGCCAGCGCGCGCAGCGCCGCGTCGTCGAGGGCGTCCACCTCGGAGCCGGGGACCACGTGGCCCACCTCGATGCCGACCTCGGCGCAGACGCGGGCCGCGACGAGCTCGTTGTCGCCGGTGACGACCTTGACCGCGATGCCCTTGTCGGCCAGGCCCTGGAGGGCCGCGGCGGCGGAGGCCTTCGGCGGGTCGAGGAAGGCGAGGAAGCCGACCAGGGTCAGCCGGTCCTCGTCCGCGACGGTGTAGGTGTCGCGGGGCTCGGCGACCGTGCGGGTGGCGACGGCGAGGACGCGCAGGCCCCGCCGGTTGTTGTCCTCGGCGATCCGGGTGACGTGCCACCGCAGCTGCTCGGTCAGCTCGACCGTCTCGCCGCGGTCCGTCATGTGGGTGCACAGGTCCAGGACCTCTTCGACGGCACCCTTGGTGATCATGACGTGTTCGGTGCGGCCGCCCGCGCCCACCACGCTGTTGCGGTTGAGGACGACGGTCATCCGGCGCCGGGCGAAGTCGAAGGGGATCTCGTCGACCATCGAGAACCGTGCGTCGACGACAACCTCCTCGGCCTCGTCGACGCGGTCGATGACCGCCCGGTCCATCAGGTTCCGCAGTCCGGTCTGGAAGTGCGCGTTGAGGTACCCGTACTCCAGGACCTCGGCGTCCTCCTCGCCGTGCACGTCGAGGTAGCGGTCCAGGACGATCCGGTCCTCGGTGAGGGTGCCGGTCTTGTCGGTGCAGAGCACGTCCATCGCGCCCAGGTTCTGGATCGCGTTGAGCCGCTTGACGACGACCTTCCGCCGGGACATGGCCACCGCGCCGCGGGCCAGGTTGGCGGAGACCACCATCGGCAGCATCTCGGGCGTCAGGCCCACGGCGACGGCGATGCCGAAGAGGAAGGCCTCGTCCCAGTCGCCCTTCGTCAGGCCGTTGACCATGAAGACGACCGGGACCATGACCAGCATGAAGCGGATCAGCAGGAAGCTGACCTTGCGCACGCCGGTGTCGAAGTTGGTCTGCGGACGCTCGCCGACCAGGGAGCCCGCCATGGAGCCGAAGTAGGTGCCGGCGCCGGTCGCGACGACGACGCCGGTGGCGGTTCCGGAGGTGACCGAGGTCCCCGTCAGGCAGAGGTTGCCGGCCTCGACCGGGTCGGCGCAGGCGGCCGCGCCCGCGTCGTCGCCGCCCCTGATGTCGGCCTTGGCGACCGGGAGCGACTCCCCGGACAGGGCGGCCTGGGAGACCATCAGGTCCTTGGCGGCGACGAGCCGCAGGTCGGCCGGGATCAGGTCACCGGCGGCCAGCTTCACGAGGTCGCCCGGAACCACCTGGTCCATCGGCACCTCGAAGGTGGTCGGGGCGGAGCCGGTGCCGGCCCGGCGCTGCACCGCGCAGGTGGTGGTGACGAGCTGCTTCAGCGCGTCGGCGGCGCGGCCCGAGCGGAACTCCTGCCAGAAACGCAGCAGTCCGCTGATCCCCACCATCACGGAGAGGATGACGACGCCCGGGTCCGCGGGGTCCTGCCAGAACATCACGGCGGCCAGGAAGACCAGGACCCCGATGAACGGGTTCCCGTACGCCTTCGCGAGCTGGACGAGCCAGTGCGGGGCCCGCTCCCGGGCGACCACGTTGGCGCCGTGCCGCTCCAGGCGGAGCGCGGCCTCGGCGTGGGTGAGTCCGCCGCGCGAGGTGTCGAGGTCCTGGAGGACCTGGACGCCCGAGCGGGCGCTGGTCGCGGCGAGGCGCTCGCCGACGAGGCGGGTGCCGGCCTCCAGCTCGGCGGCCTTGCGCTCGCGGCGGGTCCGGCCCGGCGGTGCGAGCTTCGCGGGGGTACGAGGGGTGAGCATGGTCATGACGACTACCTCCCTCCACGGCGTCCGGGCAGCGCGGAGCCGCACGGTCACGTGGAGTGATCATGGGTCGGCGCGGTGGCGGGACGGAGGGCCCCGGGCGCGCCGGTGGGCATGGATGACGCAGCCCGGCGCCACGAGGTGCAGGGCATGCGGAAGGGGTGAAAAAATGCACGGAGCAGCGTCAGGCGCTGCCGTGCGCACTCGGGAAAAGGGTCGGCCGGCCGGAAAGGTCAGCGGACGTGAGCGCTGCGAGGACTTCGATCGGGACTCATCCCGAACACCTCCTCGCGTAGCGCTGTCATGGCACGGCGCCCGGTCCGGCCGGAAAGGCCGCAGAGGACCGGCGCCTCAGCGACCGTAACACGATCCGGGAGGTCCTCGATCATCCTTTTGGTCACCGGTGTCCGTTTCGTGCTGCGTCAGCCTCTTGACGTGTGGAGGCCCAAAGGCTCGACTTAAGCTTCACAAGTTGGAGAGACGCCGGGGTCTCGGAGCGCGTAGCCGCGACGGCCGGCCGGGGGGCGACGGCTGGCCGTCGCTTATGGGCAGGAGTGGATGAGTCGTGCAGACTCCCGGATCGCAGTCCTCGCTGCATCGCGCGAATCTGGAACGGGTCGTGCGGGCCGTGCGGCTCGCCGGTTCGCTGACCCAGGCGGAGATCGCCCGCGCCACCGGACTGTCGGCGGCCACGGTCTCCAACATCGTCCGTGAGCTCAAGGAGGCCGGAACCGTCGAGGTCACCGACACCTCGGCCGGCGGCCGCCGGGCGCGCAGCGTCTCGCTCAGCGGGGACGCGGGCATCGTGATCGGCGTGGACTTCGGACACACCCACCTGCGGGTGGCCGTGGGCAACCTCGCGCACCAGGTGCTGGCGGAGGAGTCCGAACCGCTGGACGTGGACGCGTCCTGGGTGGAGGGCTTCGACCGGGCCGAGGCGCTGGTCGGCCGGCTGATCGAGGGCATCGGGGTGGGCCGCGACAAGGTCATCGGCGTCGGCCTCGGCGTGCCCGGCCCCATCGACGTGGAGTCCGGGACCCTGGGCTCGACCGCGATCCTGCCGGGGTGGGCCGGGATCAACCCGCGCCAGGAGCTCTCGCAGCGCCTGGGCGTGCCCGTCTACGTCGACAACGACGCGAACCTCGGCGCGCTGGGCGAGCTGGTCTGGGGCAGCGGCCGCGGCGTCAAGGACCTGGCGTACATCAAGGTCGCCAGCGGTGTCGGCGCGGGCCTGGTGATCAACGGTCAGATCTACCGGGGTCCGGGCGGCACCGCCGGGGAGATCGGGCACATCACCCTCGACGAATCGGGCCCCGTCTGCCGCTGCGGCAACCGCGGCTGCCTGGAGACCTTCGCCGCCGCCCGCTACGTGCTGCCGCTCCTGGAGAGCAGCCACGGGCCGGAGTTGACGATGGAGCGGGTGGTGGAGCTGGCCCGGGAGGGGGACCCCGGCTGCCGCCGGGTCGTCACCGACGTGGGCCGCCACATCGGCAGCGGCGTGGCCAGCCTGTGCAACCTCCTCAACCCGAGCCGCGTGGTGCTCGGCGGCTCGCTCGCGGAGGCCGGGGAGCTGGTCCTGACGCCGATCCGGGAGTCGGTCGGGCGGTACGCGATCCCGAGCGCGGCCCGCCAGCTGTCCGTCCTCACGGGGTCGTTGGGGGGCCGCGCGGAGGTGCTCGGCGCGCTGGCCCTCGTACTCAGCGAGATGGGCGATTCGACGCTTTTGGCGGAAAATGGGATGGGAGTGCGAGCGCCTGCCGTCATGTCTTCAGTTAGATAACGGATGGCACCGTTGTCATCTCGTTAAGGATTCACTCCTTGACGGCAAACTTGCGGCCGGGGTTGACTCACATCCACCTCGGCCGCAGCGTTGCGGCCTCGTCAGGGAGGTTCAAGTAATGAACACGCGTATGCGCAGAGCCGCCGTAGCCGTCGCCGCCGGTGCCATGGCCGTGTCACTTGCCGCTTGTGGCAGTGCGAAGGAGGCCGGGGACGCCCCGAAGGACTCGGGAGCCGCCAAGGGTGACGCCATCAAGGTCGGTCTGCTCCTGCCGGAGAACCAGACCGCGCGCTACGAGAAGTTCGACAAGCCGCTGATCGAGAAGAAGGTTGCCGACCTCACCGGCGGCAAGGCCGAGGTGGTCTACGCCAACGCCAAGCAGGACGCGACCACGCAGAACTCCCAGGTCGACACGATGATCACCAACAAGGTGGACGTCCTGATCCTCGACGCGGTGGACGCCAAGGCCATCGCGGGCTCGGTCAAGAAGGCCAAGGACGCGGGCATCCCGGTCGTCGCCTACGACCGCCTGGCCGAGGGCCCGATCGACGCGTACACCTCCTTCGACAACGAAGAGGTCGGCAAGGTCCAGGGCAAGGCGCTGCTGGAGGCGCTGGGCGACAAGGCCAAGGACGGCCAGATCGTCATGATGAACGGTTCGGTCACCGACCCGAACGCCAAGCTGTTCAAGCAGGGCGCGCACTCCGTGCTCGACGGCAAGGTGAACATCGGCAAGGAGTACGACACCGTCGAGTGGAAGCCCGAGAACGCGAACACCAACATGGCGGGCGCCCTCTCCGCGCTCGGCAAGGACAAGGTGATCGGCGTCTACTCGGCGAACGACGGCATGGCCGGCGGCATCATCACCGCCCTCAAGGCGGCCGGCCTGTCCCCGCTGCCCCCCGTGACCGGCCAGGACGCCGAACTCGCCGGTGTGCAGCGCATCGTGTCGGGCGAGCAGTTCATGAGCGTCTACAAGCCGTACGCCCCGGAGGCCACGGCCGCCGCGGAGATGGCCGTCGCCCTCGCCAAGGGCGAGAAGATCGACGGGATCATCAACCAGAAGGTCGACAGCCCGACCCTCAAGGGCGTCCCGTCCGTGCTGATCCCGGTCGTCTCGCTGACCAAGGCGAACATCAAGGACACCGTCGTCAAGGACGGCGTCTACACGGTCGAAGAGATCTGCACCGAGAAGTACGCGGCCGCCTGCGCCACCCTCGGCCTCAAGTAGGCCCCGTCGCCTCCGCTCCGGCCGAGGCGGCCCCCGCGCCTGCCCGGCGCCCCGCCCAACTTCCCCGCCACCCGCGGAGCGCCGGGCAGAAACGTTTCTCGTATGTCCCCCGCGTTCGCTGCGGTCCCCGCAGTCCCCGCTCCCCGCGTTCCCCGACCTCGTGTCGTCCCCCATCCGCCCCGCTCCTGCTCTTTTGCACGACATCCCCGCCGGTCAGGCGGCGAAGGAGATGGTTCATGTGTCCGCTGCGCCCGTGCTGGCGTTGCGAGGGGTCTCGAAGCGGTTCGGCGCCGTTCAGGCCCTGACCGACGTAGAACTCGAGATCCACTCCGGTGAGGTGGTCGCCCTCGTCGGCGACAACGGCGCCGGCAAGTCCACGCTGGTCAAGACCATCGCCGGCGTGCACCCCATCGATGACGGGGTCATCGAATGGGAGGGCCGCCCGGTCTCGATCACCAAGCCCCACGACGCCCAGAACCTCGGCATCGCGACGGTCTACCAGGACCTCGCGCTGTGCGACAACATCGACGTCGTCGGCAACCTCTTCCTCGGCCGCGAGCTCAAGCGCCGCGGCATCCTCGACGAGGTGGAGATGGAGCGCCGCGCCCGCGAGCTCCTGACCACCCTGTCCATCCGGATCCCCAGTGTCCGGATCCCGATCGCCTCGCTCTCCGGCGGACAGCGCCAGACCGTGGCGATCGCCCGCTCGATGCTGGGCGAGCCGCAGCTCGTCATCCTCGACGAGCCCACCGCCGCCCTCGGCGTCGAGCAGACCGCACAGGTCCTCGACCTGGTGGAGCGGCTGCGCGAGCGCGGCCACGCCGTCATCCTCATCAGCCACAACATGGCCGATGTGAAGGCCGTCGCCGACAAGGTGGCGGTCCTGCGGCTGGGCCGCAACAACGGTGTCTTCAGCGTCGCCGACACCTCGCAGGAAGAGATCATCTCCGCCATCACCGGGGCCACGGACAACGCCGTGACCCGCCGGGCGGCCCGCACCGGGGAGGCCCGCAAGTGAGCACCCAGAATCCCGCCGCCGATCCCCTGGGCAAGGGCCCGGCGGAGCACGTGGACCCGGTCAACCCGGCCGCCGCGGCGGACGCCATCCCCGCCGTGGACCCGCGCCTGCTCGTGCGCGAGCAGGGCTTCTCCGGGTACCTGAGCGAGTTCGGCCGCAAGATGAAGGCGGGTGACCTGGGCTCCATCCCGGTC
The DNA here is from genome assembly GCF_056433525.1 of Streptomyces sp. NPDC044704. Lineage (NCBI taxonomy): Bacteria > Bacillati > Actinomycetota > Actinomycetes > Kitasatosporales > Streptomycetaceae > Streptomyces > Streptomyces sp. NPDC044704. The sequence continues at coordinate 89,206 of NZ_JBWKGY010000013.1, read as the reverse complement.
GTCCTCGGCCTGATCATCATCTGGAGCATCTTCCAGGGGCTGAACTCGAACTTCCTCTCCCCGGAGAACCTGACCAACATCGCGATCACCATGGTCGCGACGGGCATGATGGCCGTCGGCATCATCTTCGTGCTGCTGCTCGGGGAGATCGACCTCTCGGTCGGCTCGGTCAGCGGCGTCTCGGGCGCGATCGTGGCCGTCCTCGCCGTCACCCACGGCGTCAACGAATGGCTCGCGATCCTCGCCGCCGTCGCGGGCGGCGCGCTGATCGGCGCCATCCACGGCTTCTTCTTCGCCCGCATCGGCGCCCCGGCCTTCGCCGTCACCCTGTCGGGCCTGCTGTTCTGGTCCGGCGCCATGCTGCAGATCCTCGGCAGCAACGGCACCATCAACCTCGACTCCGAGGGCGTGGTCGGGCAGCTGACCACGTACTTCTTCTCGGACGTCGCGGCGGGCTACGGCCTCGCGGCCGTCGCCGTGATCGGGTACTTCCTGGCCACCTTCTCCGACAACAAGCGCCGTCAGGCCGCGGGCGTGCCCTCCCGGCCGCTCACGGAGATCCTGCTGCGCACCGGCGTGCTGGCGCTGTTCACCTTCGGCCCGGCAGCCGTGTTCAACCAGTACAAGGGCCTGCCGCTCGCGGTCGTGCTCTTCGTCCTGGTCCTGGTCGGCACGGACTTCGTCCTGCGCCGCACCTCCTTCGGCCGCAACGTCTTCGCGCTCGGCGGCAGCGTCGAGGCCTCCCGGCGCGCGGGCATCAACGTCACCGGCATCCGCATCGCGGTGTTCTCCATCGCCGGTACCTTCGCCGCCATCGGCGGGCTCTTCTGGGCCTCCAAGATCGCGGCGGCCAACCAGAGCGCCGGCGCCGGTGACCTGCTGATGAACGTGATCGCGGCGGCCGTCATCGGCGGCACCAGCCTCTTCGGCGGCCGCGGCCGGACCTGGAACGCCCTCCTCGGCGTCATGGTCATCACCTCCATCCAGTACGGTCTGGCCCTGGAGGGGATCGCGACGCCGATCCAGTACATGATCACCGGTGCGGTCCTGCTCGCCACCGTGGTCATCGACTCGGTCACCCGCAAGACCCAGAAGACGGCCGGACGCGCCTGACCGCGCGCCCTCGGGCGTCCCCAGGCGGTAAGAACCGTCACAGTGCCCGGTGCCACTTCGCGTGGCGCCGGGCACCTGTGCGTACATGTGTGCGTACAGGTGTGCGGGTATGCGCCCGTTTGGGATGTGTGATTCCGCGACGAGGTGTACAGGTATGACAAAGGCGTGACCCTACGGGTACCGCCCGATGACCGCCCTCGCGAGCGGAACATTAGACTCGACAGACCAGCAAGCAACTGCAAGGAGGCACGGGTGCTGCTGACCCGCATCAAGGGACCGCGCGATCTGGACCGGCTCAGCCTGGAGGAGCTCGACCAGCTCGCCGCCGAGATCAGGTCCTTCCTCGTCGACGCCGTCTCCAAGACCGGCGGGCACCTCGGCCCCAACCTCGGGGTGGTCGAACTGACGATCGCCCTGCACCGGGTCTTCGAGTCCCCGAAGGACAAGGTCCTCTTCGACACCGGGCACCAGGCCTACGTGCACAAGCTGCTCACGGGCCGCCAGGACTTCGGCAACCTGCGCTCCAAGGGCGGCCTCTCCGGCTACCCCTCGCGCGCCGAGTCCGACCACGACGTCATCGAGAACTCCCACGCCTCCACGGTGCTGGGCTGGGCCGACGGCCTCGCCAAGGCCAACGAGGTGCTCGGCCGCGAGGACCACCACGTCGCCGCCGTCATCGGCGACGGCGCGCTGACCGGCGGCATGGCCTGGGAGGCGCTGAACAACATCGCCGCCGCCAAGGACCGCCCGCTCGTCATCGTGGTCAACGACAACGAGCGCTCGTACGGCCCCACCATCGGCGGCCTCGCGAACCACCTGGCGACCCTGCGCACCACGGACGGCTACGAGCGCTTCCTGGCCCGCGGCAAGGACCTCCTGGAGCGCACCCCGGTCGTCGGGAAGCCCCTCTACGAGACCCTGCACGGCGCCAAGAAGGGCCTCAAGGACTTCATCGCCCCGCAGGGCATGTTCGAGGACCTCGGCCTGAAGTACATCGGGCCCATCGACGGCCACGACATCGAGGCCCTGGAGTCGGCCCTCCAGCGCGCCAAGCGCTTCAGCGGCCCGGTCATCGTGCACTGCCTCACGCAGAAGGGCCGCGGCTACACCCCGGCCCTGGAGCACGAGGCGGACCGCTTCCACGCGGTCGGCGTGATCCACCCGGACACCGGCCTGCCGGTCAAGACCGCCGCCGCCAGCTGGACCTCCGTCTTCGCCGACGAGATGGTCAAGCTCGGCCACGACCGGCCGGACATCGTCGGCATCACCGCCGCCATGCTCCACCCGGTCGGCCTGAACAAGTTCGCCGAGGTCTTCCCGGACCGGATCTACGACGTCGGCATCGCCGAGCAGCACGGCGCCACCTCGGCCGCCGGCCTCGCCACCGGCGGCGTCCACCCGGTCTTCGCCGTCTACGCGACCTTCCTGAACCGCGCCTTCGACCAGGTCCTGATGGACGTCGCCCTGCACAAGTGCGGGGTCACCTTCGTCCTGGACCGGGCCGGAGTCACCGGCGACGACGGCGCCTCCCACAACGGCATGTGGGACATGTCCATCCTCCAGGTCGTCCCAGGCCTGCGCCTGGCCGCGCCCCGCGACGCCGAGCAGCTGCGCGCCCAGCTCCGCGAGGCCGTCGAGGTCAAGGACGCGCCGACGGTCGTGCGCTACTCCAAGGGCGTCGTCGGCCCGGCCGTACCGGCCGTCGGCCGCATCGGCGGCATGGACGTCCTGCGCACCCCGGCCGCCGACGTCACCCGTCCGGACGTACTCATCGTCTCGGTCGGCGCGCTCGCCCCGATGTGCCTGGAGATCGCCGACCTGCTCGACAAGCAGGGCATCACCTCGACCGTCGTCGACCCCCGCTGGGTCAAGCCGGTGGACGAGGCCCTGGCCCCGCTCGCCGACGGGCACCGGGTCGTCGTCACCGTCGAGGACAACGGCCGCACCGGCGGTGTCGGCGCCGCCGTCTCGCAGGCCCTGCGCGACGCCGGGGTGGACGTCCCGCTGCGGGACTTCGGCATCCCGCAGCGCTTCCTCGACCACGCCCTCCGCAAGGAGATCATGGCCGAGATCGGCCTGACCGCCCCGGACATCGCGCGGCAGGTCACGGGCCTGGTCGCCAAGCTGGACGGGCGTTTCGACAGCGAGCGGGCCGCCACCGTCGACTAGTTCGCGCGGGGTTGCACGTCACGGGCCGGGAGATCACCCTGAAGGGGTGGGCCTCCCGGCCCGTTCGCGTCCGCGTGCTGCGTACGCCACCTGTTCGGAGGTGCGTCGGTGAGTACGGATCTGAACAATCCTTTCCGCACCAAATCGGTCGAGCAGTCGATCCGGGACACGGAGGAGCCGGAACACGCGCTCCGCAAATCGCTCTCGGCCTGGGACCTGACGGTCTTCGGTGTCGGTGTCATCATCGGCACGGGCATCTTCGTCCTCACGGGTATCGCAGCCCGGAACAACGCCGGACCCGCCACCGCGCTCTCCTTCGTGGTGGCGGGCGTCGTCTGCGCCCTCGCGGCCCTGTGCTACGCGGAGTTCGCGTCCACGGTGCCCGTGGCCGGGTCGGCGTACACCTTCGCGTACGCCTCCATCGGCGAGCTGCCCGCCTGGATCATCGGATGGGACCTGGTGCTGGAGTTCGCGCTGGGCACCGCCGTGGTGGCGGTCGGCTGGTCCGGGTACGTGCGCCACCTCATGCACACCAACCTGGGCTGGGACCTGCCCACCGCGCTGTCCGGACCCGATGCGGGCGGCACCTTCGACCTGCTGGCGTTCCTGCTGATCCTGGTGCTGACCGCCGTCCTGGTCGTCGGGACGAAGCTGTCGGCCAGGATCACCGCGATCGTCGTCGCCATCAAGGTCACCGTGGTGATGCTGGTCATCATCGCGGGCCTGTTCTTCATCAAGGCCGACAACTACTCCCCGTTCGTCCCGCCGGCGCAGCCGCAGGAAGCGGGAGGCGGCCTCCACGCACCACTGGTCCAGCTGCTCTTCGGCTACGCGCCCACCAACTTCGGCGTCATGGGCATCTTCACCGCGGCCTCGCTGATCTTCTTCGCCTTCATCGGCTTCGACGTCGTCGCGACGGCGGCCGAGGAGACCAGGAACCCGCAGCGGGACATGCCGCGCGGCATCCTCGGCTCGCTGGTGATCTGCACGGTGCTCTACGTCGCCGTCACACTGGTCGTCACCGGCATGCAGAAATACACCGAGATGTCACCGACGGCACCGCTCGCCGAGGCCTTCAAATCCGTCAACCAGCCGTTCTTCGCCGGCGCCATCAGCCTCGGCGCGTCCGTCGGGCTGATCACGGTGTGCATGATCCTGCTCCTCGGACAGACCCGCGTGTTCTTCGCGATGAGCCGAGACGGACTGCTGCCGCGCGTCTTCTCCGTCACCCACCCCAAGTACCGCACGCCCTACCGGGCGACCATCCTGCTCGGTGTGGTCATCGCGGTCCTCGCCGGCTTCACCAGCCTGGAGAAGCTCGCGGAGCTGGTGAACATCGGCACCCTGTTCGCCTTCGTGATCGTCGCCCTCGGCGTGATCATCTTGCGTCGGACCCGCCCCGACCTGCACCGGGCCTTCCGGACCCCGTGGGTGCCGTTCATCCCGATCGTGTCGATCGCGGCGTCGCTCTGGCTGATGCTGAACCTGCCCGCCGAGACCTGGATCCGCTTCGGCATCTGGATGGCGATCGGCATCGTCGTCTACTTCCTCTACAGCCGCAGCCACAGCCGGCTGGGCCGCACGGGCCGCGACGCGGAATTCTGACGGGCCGACGGGCCGGGCCGGCGGGCGGAGCCCGCGCCCTGCCCTACGAGGACGAGGAGGGTGACGGCTTGGGCGCCGGGGACTTGGCGCCCGGGCCGCCGCCCTTGGCGGGGGAGTCCTTCGCCGAGGCGGGGACCTTCTGGTCGGTGCGCAGCGCCTCCCACAGCTGGGAGGCCTGTGGCTCGGCCACGACCACCCGGTTGCGGTCCACCTTGTCGTAGGCCACGGGCAGCATGATGGTCTCCATCGTGGCCGGGTCCACGCCCTTCATGCTCTGCGCGAAGTCGGACAGCGCGGTGAGCGAGGCCAGATCGGAGTCGGTGGTCAGCGACTTGGTGCCGGCGTCCGCGAGCTTGTAGAGCCGGGCCGGGTTGCCGAGGGCGTCCTGCTTCTTGATCTCGGACAGCATGGCGAGCATGAACTGCTGCTGGAGGCCTATGCGTCCGAGGTCGCTGCCGTCGCCGTAGCCGTAGCGGGTCCGGACGAACTTCAGCGAGGCGGCGCCGTCCAGCCGGTGCGTGCCCGCGTCCAGCTTGAGACCGCCCTTCGCGCCCGTCATCGGCTGGTCGAGGGTGACGGTGACCCCGCCGAGCGCGTCCACCAGCCCCTTGAAGCCCGCGAAGTCGACCTCGACGAAGTGGTCCACGCGGATCCCCGACAGCTGCTCCACGGTCTTGACCACACAGGCCGGGCCGGCCAGCGAGTAGACCGAGTTGAACATGACCCGCTGGGCGGAAGGAACGTTTTTTCCGTCCTTGTCCTTGCACTCGGGCCGGGAGATCAGGGTGTCGCGGGGGATGCTCACCGCGGTGGCCCTGGCCCGGCCCTCGGGTATGTGCACCAGCATCGCGGTGTCGGAGCGGGCGCCGCTCACGTCGCCGTGGTCGAGGTCGCCGTTGGCCCCGGCCCGCGAGTCCGAGCCGAGCACGAGGACGTTCTGGGCGTTCTCGACCACCTTCGGCGGACGGTTGTCCGCGCCGATCGCCTGGTTCAGGTCGACGCTGTCGATGTTCCCGTTCAAGTGGCTGTACACCCACCAGCCGGTGCCGGCCGCGCCGAGGACCAGCACGGCCGCGCTCCAGGCCAGCACCCGCCGGATCCGGCTGCCGCGCGAACGGGGCGGGCGGGGCGCACGCCCGGAGGCCGCCCGGCCCTCCTGCGGCGTCGTCGTGGCGGTGCTGTCTGAAGTCATGCCCGGGGACCGGCCTTCCGAACGGGGTGCGGGAGTCTCGCGGGCTACAAGATAAGCGCAGGAACGCGCCAGAAGGGCCCCGGGGTATCCTGAATCCGTTCGAGTGGTGAAGGGGAAGGGTTGCTGGCGGTCCATGGCAACGCGATCCACGCGCAAGGCAGGCAAATCGGCCGCCCACCGCGCACCCGCGCCGGGATCCGCAGCCGCCCCCGCACGTGACTGGGATTCCGTGGCCCTGGGCCCCCTCACCGGCCGCTGGGTCCTCGCCGGCCGGGACGGACGGCTCACCGCCTACGCGCGCACCGAGGGCGGACTGCTGCGCTGGACCGAGCGGACACCCGGCGGCCCCGCCTGGAGCGGCCCCGACCTGTTCCCCGCACCGGACCTGACCGACCTCACCGTGGGCCAAGGACCGGACGGGTACGCCCACTTCGTGGGCCGGCGCCGGCACCGGCCGCCCGACGGCGAGGGCGTCACCGTCACCTACCACCACGCGGTGCAGTACCAGACGGGCCGCCCGCTGGGCCCGTGGGAATCGCTCGGCACCCTCTACCGCAAGCCGGAGATGTCCCACCGGGGCGGACCGCCGAGCATCGCCGTGGACGCCCTGGGCGCACCCCACGTCTTCGTCCGCAACGCCGGCCGCGGGATCCACGTACGCCGCCAGGACAAGAAGGGCGCCTGGGGGGCCTGGGACGACCTGCGCGGCAGCAAGACCTTCGAAGGGACCTGCGCCGCCTCCACCGCCGAGGGCCGGGTCTGGTTCGCGGCCCCCGGCGAGAAGGGGATCTCGCTGTGGGCCCAGAGCGGCCCGGGCAGCCCCCTCGGACGGGCCGGGGACATCGCGTACCTCGCCCAGGACGGCTCGGTCGCCACCCTGGAGACGGCCCCCGGCCGCGTCACCCACTTCTGGCACGCGGCGGACGGCAGCGGCGTGTTCGCGTACCGCGAGGGCGCGGGCGTACTGGCCCTCGGCGGCGGGCCCGCCGCCGGGGCCGTGGCCGCCGCCCGCGCCGTGGTCGACGGTCACGACTGCACCGTGCTGGCCCACCGGACCGTCGGCGGCCGTACGGCACTCGCCGCGTACCCCACCGAGCACGAGGCCGCCGGGCTCTGGTGGACCGAGATCGGCGAGGAGGGCCTGGAGTCCCCGGCCCTCGCCGTCGACGGCCACGGGAGGGTGGTCGTCGCCACGATCAGCGCCCGCGGCGAACTCCTCGTGAACCGGCAGAAGGACGGCTCGGCCCTCTCACTGGGGCGCTGGCAGCGGTTCTGACGACCGCCGGGCACGCCCCTGCGGCGGGATGCTCTTCAGGCCGTGCCGGAGCACGGCCTGTGCGGAGATCCTCCGCAGGAAGTCCACCGAACGCTCCGCGGTGTCCGGGGTGATCCAGTCGTCGTCGATCTCGCACAGCTCCACCCGCACCGGCGAACCGGCCAGCACGATGGGCAGGGTGTAGGCGACGGTGGACGCGAAGGTCAGCACGGACAGGCCGATGGGCTCGGTCAACGCGGTCAGTTCCAGGGGCAGTTCGGGGTGGACGATCTCCATGCCGGTGGCGGCGGCGATCCGGTCCAGTTTCGGCCGGTCCTCCCTGCGGTGGGCCAGGTACCGGCCCGCCCCGCGGCTGCCCGCGATCCAGGCGACGGCCTCGACGTACCGGTCCTCGTCGATGACTCCGGTCTCCACGAGGGAACTTCCCGCCAGGTCGGCCCCGGCCCGTACCCGCACCGGGCCGAAGGTCTCGCGGCTCCACGCGTACGTGTTGGCCCGGATCTCGGTGCCCGGCGGGGCCTCGACCGGCATGCAGGTGAAGAAGGTGGCGCGGGCCAGGCCCTCGCGGGCCAGCCAGCGGTTCACCGGGCCCCCCTTGGCGGACGGTCTCGCCCCGCCCTGGTGCCAGCGGGTCAGCTGCCGGCCGGACGTCAGCAGGCTGACGAGTTCCGTGGTGGCCGTGCCGTCGTCCACGACGACCACCTCGCCGGCCTTGGACCGCGGCAGCAGCAGCTGGATCGTACGGGAGAACAGGTCCCCGATCACCAGGCGTTCGGCTGCCGCGACCGCCCGGCCGAGCCGGAGCAGCTCCTGGGCCCGCTCCAGGTAGCCGGCGCGGACCTCGTAGCGCCGCCACGCCACCTGGGCCTGGGAAGCGAACCGGCACAGCCGGCGGACCTGCGCCCGGGAGCGCGGATCCGTCGGCTGGAGCACGGCGACGGTGAGGGACGCTGCCTCGCCCGGGTGGACGTGGGCCCACTCCAGGACGTTCAGTAGTTGAGCCGGGCTCTCCACCAGGGCGAGGGTGCCGCTCATGCCGAGGCCGTCACGCCCTCGGCGGCGAGGACGCCCTGGACGCGGCGGAGCTTCTTCATCGGAGCGATTTCGGAGTCGTAGACGCGCTTGACGCCGTCGCCGAGGGCCGTCTCGATGGTCCGGATGTCGCGCACCAGGCGGGTGAGGCCGCCCGGTTCGACGGAGGCGGCCTGGTCGGAGCCCCACATCGCACGGTCGAGGGTGATGTGCCGTTCCACGGCGCAGGCACCCATGGCGACGGCGGCGACGGTGGTCTGCAGGCCCGTCTCGTGCCCGGAGTAGCCGACGGGGACGTTCGGGTACGCCGCCTCCAGGCTGTTGATGACCCGCAGGTTCAGCTCCTCGGGCTTGGCCGGGTAGGTGGAGGTGGCGTGCAGCAGGACGATGTTCTCGCTGCCCAGCACCTCCACGGCGTGCCGGATCTGCTGGGGCGTGGACATGCCGGTGGACAGGATGACCGTCTTGCCCGTCGCGCGCAGGGCGAGGAGCAGTTCGTCGTCGGTGAGGGAGGCGGAGGCCACCTTGTGGGCGGGGACGTCGAACTTCTCCAGGAAGGCGACGGCCTCGGTGTCCCAGGGGGAGGCGAACCAGGCGATGCCGCGTTCGGCGCAGTGCGCGTCGATGGCGCGGTACTCGTCCTCGCCGAACTCCACCCGGTGGCGGTAGTCGATGTACGTCATCCGGCCCCAGGGGGTGTCCCGTTCGATGTCCCACTGGTCGCGGGGGGTGCATATCTCGGGGGTGCGCTTCTGGAACTTGACGGCGTCACAGCCCGCCTCGGCGGCCGCGTCGACGAGCGCCAGGGCGTTGGCGAGCTCGCCGTTGTGGTTGATCCCGATCTCGCCGATCACGTAGGTGGGCCGGCCCGTGCCGACCTCCTTGTTTCCGATGCGGCGGACGCGGCTGCTGTGTACCACTGTTCAGAGTTCCTTTCCGATGTGCTGCGGGGGTGCCGGCTGGGCCGGTACGTGCGGTGCGCGCTGTGGCGCGTCGAGGAGGGGGGCCAGGGCGCGGGCCCGGGCGAGGTCGCCGGGCTCGTCGATCTCGATGGCACGTTCGGGGGCCGTGGGGACGAGCTGGGTCCGGCCGAAGAAGCGGTGGCCGTGCCGGCGGAAGCCGTCGGCGCGCATGGCGTAGACGGCGCCCGACTCCAGGTACTCGGGCGTACGGTCCTGGCGGCGCTGGCGCACGGCGCTGTCGTGGTTGACGCCGTGCGCGCGGTGCCCGGGCCCGGCGGCGGGCCCGGTGCCCCACAGGAACCCGTGGAAGGGCACGGCGGTGAAGGCGGAGTCCGCGCCGTCCCGTACGACGGCCAGAACGGTCTCGTCGACTTCCTCGGCCGTGACGAAGGGGCTGGTGCACTGGACGAAGACCAGGACGCCGACGGGCTCCGCGTGCCGCTCCTCCAGCCGGTCCAGGGCGTGCAGCAGCGCGGATTCGCTGGAGGCCCGGTCGGAGCCCAGTTCCGCGGGGCGTTCGACGATCTCGGCGCCGGCGGCGCGGGCCGCGGCGGCGATCGCCGCGTCGTCGGTGGACACCACGACCCGGGTGACGTGCGCGGCGGCGCGGCAGGCCAGGACGGCCCGGGCGACCAGGGGCACTCCGCCGACCTCCGCGACGTTCTTGCCGGGGATGCCCTTGGAGCCGCCCCGGGCGGGTATGACGGCGGTGACGTTCACGAGGTTCTCCCCTGGGGGTGCCGGGTGTGGTGCGCGGGCGGGGCCGGTCATACGCCGCCCCACTGCTGGATCTTCGGGGCGACCCGCTGGACGCCGAACTGGTAGGCGACCTTCAGTACGCGGCGGGAGGTGCGCCGCATCGGGCCGGCCCGGCGGGTGACGGCTCCGGCGCCGGGGGAGCCGTCGGGGTCGAGGCCCCTGCGGCGCAGCAGCGTGCCGACGTATTCGGGGGCGCTGCCGGCCGTGTAGAAGGGGGTCACGGGCGGCAGCGGAATGCCCCACAATTCATCGATCCGGGCCCGGAGTTCCGCGTAGGGATCATCGGATCGAATTCCTTGGTCAGTTGTCCAGGATTCGTGGGCGAGAGGGGCCGCGCCCTCGTCTATGGCCGTCCAGTCGGTGACGCAGCCGGAGGCGGCGAAATAGTGGTTCCCGTGGATCTCGCGTATGCCGAGATCACTCAGGATCGCGGTCGGCATGCCGCGGTGCATCGATTCGAGTGCGGCCGTGGAACTGACCGTCACCAGCAGGTCGGTGCGGTCCAGGGTTTCCGACATGTTGCCGTACACGAAATGCAGGTTCGGGGGCAGGGGTTCTTCGAGCTGTTCGGCGAGGACCTGGTAGTGGTGTGCTTCCACGTGGGTGGTCGCCTCGCCCGGTCTGCTGCGGAGTTTGACGAGTACGTCGCGTCCCGGGCGCAGCCGTGCGTGGGATATCGCGCGGCGCAGCAGGTAGAGGCGGCCGTTTCGGTCGGCGGGTACCGAGGGCTGGACGGCGAAACACACCGTATAAGGGTGCCGGGCGTGGGTGCGGTTCGGGTCGTAGGGCCGCTGGTCGAGAAAGGGGAGTGCGGTCTGGACGATGCAGGAGGCGGGAATTCCCAGGGGTTCGTATATGTCGGTGAACCGGCGCCGGTCGAAAGGGCTGTTGGCGAGTACGATGTCGGCGCCCGCGCGCAGGAGCAGTCCGTCGGCCATTTTCTCGTAGACGACGCCCACGTATCCGGTCATGAGGATCGGCCGGCGCCGGGCGTTGCGGAAGCGGCGGGCCAGCGCGTGCAGCGCCGCGTGCGTCGCGCCGCCGACGGTGCCCAGGATGATCAGGTCCGCGCCGTCGAGTTCGGGTGCCGCCGCGAACCCGGCGAGGGTGGCTTCCGTGAGGGAGGCGGGGGTGATGCCGACCTCCGCGAGCTGGCGTGCCGTCGGCGTGCTGCGGCCGCGGAGCATGTGGGCGTGGACCTCGCTGCCCGGAGCCAGTCCCACCGCCAGTGCCGCCCCCCATTTCCAGCGGGTGTCGGAGTCTGCGAGCACGTGGATGCGCACTGGTGATTCCTGGTCGGTCGGTCGGGCCCAACTGCCGTCGGGATAGCCGCAGCTGGGCGCGGACACAGGGCGGATTGCCGCGCGGTCCGTTAGACCTTACATGCTGATCCGATCCTTACGTGTCACGAATAGGCCTCGGCGGGCAAGGGAGTTGTACGTCACACCGCGGTGGCCGTACGGGGCTTCCGAGTGGTTCTGTCATGATGGCGGCCTGTTACTTGAACGTAGACTGGAGGGTCGTGCGGGCGGCCCTTCCGGTGGCCTCGCGGGGAAGTGTGTCGAAAATGGGGAGATGGTGAGTGCCTCCGATGGTGACCCTTTCGGTAATCGTCGCGATGTGTGACGTCCGCGACTACTGCCGGACGGCGCTCAAGTCCTTGGTGCTGAATGCCCGGGAGGATTTCGAGTTCATCGTCGTGGACGACGGATCCACTGACGGGACCTCAGAGATCCTGCGCGAGATGGTGCCGCGCATTCCCGGCGCCGTACTGATGAGTAATCAGCAGAATCTGGGAATATCGGCCACCCGGAACATCGGCCTCGCGGCCGCCCGCGGACGGTTCTTCACCTTTCTCGACGGCGATGACTGGTACGCGCCCGGATACCTCGCGCAATTGGTCGGCTGGATGAGCCAGTCGGGCGTCGACTTCCTGCGCACCGGCCACGTCCGCGTCTACGGCAGAAAACGCAAGATCGTCATGGCGCCGCTCGCCCCCCGGGCCCTCCCGCTGAATCCCGCGGACTACATAGGCCCCGTCGACGCCTCGACCTTCATGGACTACCCGCAGTCCTGGGCCGGCGTCTACGACCGCCGCCGGCTCCTCGACGCCGGCGCGCTGTACTTCGACGAGAGGCTGAGGACCGCCGAGGACCGGCCCTGGTTCTACAAGCTGCACCTGCGGACCGCATCCTTCGGGGTCGTCGACCTCCACGGCATCTTCTACCGCCGTGACGTGTCCACTTCCCTCACCAAGGCCCCGGACGAGCGCCAGCTCGACTTCCTCCCCGCCTTCCGGCTCATTTTCCAGGAGCTGGCGCAACACCCCCGCGGATATGAACTGTCGTTCAAGGCGATGCGAACTCTGTGCGCCCTCATCGTCATTCACATGGACCGCGCCGAGTCCTACGAGGAAGTCACGCGGGGGCTCCTCATGGAACGCGGCGCCCAGATCCTGCGGGACCTCCCCCAGGACGTCCTCGAAGGAACTCTCGCGGGAATGGACTCCGGACGCGTGAACAAGCTCAGGGCACTGTTGTCCCGGCACCAGGGCGCCGCCGCCCGATGACCCGGATATTCGCCGCCTCCACCCTCTACGGCGCCATGACGGTGGCCGCCGCCATCGACGCCGGCCAGCTCGGCCAGGACGACCGCGAGCGCGTCCTGCTCGTCTGCAACAACGTCGAGATCCCCGAGGTCGCCACCCCGCTGCACCACATGCCCGGCGCCGCGGCCGTCCTCGCGCGCTTCCACCGCGTCGTCTACTGGAACGACCTGATCTACCCCTTCCACCCCGCGCTGTGGGCCCCCCGCGACGAGGACGCCCCGCTCTGGCGCACGGTCATGGCCGAGAAGATGGGCATCCGGCCCGGCCCCCTGGAACTCGTCGTCGAATCGATCCAGGTCAAACCCGCCCAGACCCTCTGCAAGATCTTCTCGGACGCCACGCTGGCCGTCTACGCCGACGGCCTGATGAGCTACGGACCCACCCGCAACGACCTGCCGCGCCAGATCCACGGCCGGATCGCGCAGGTCCTGTACCTGGACCTGGTCCCCACCCTGCTGCCCATGCTCCTCACCGAGTACGGCACCCCCTCGCAGCCCGTCCACACCGGAGCCGTCCTCAAACTGATGGCGGAGGTCACCGACGAGTGCAGGCCGATCCTCGACCGGGTCATCCCGCCCGCGCTCGCCCGGCGCGGCCCCGATACCGCCGTCCTCCTCGGCCAGTACCTCTCCCCGCTGGGCATCCTCACCGAGGAGGAAGAGGAGGAGCTGCACCTGCGCATGTTCACCCACGCCCTCCGGCTCGGCTACACCTCGGTGATCTTCAAACCGCACCCCAGCGCCCCCTCCAGCCTCGCCGACACCCTCGGCCTCGCCGCCCGGGAAGCGGGGGTCCCCTTCCTCGTCCTGGACGTGCCCGTCCTCGCCGAGACGGTCTTCGCGTACCTGAACCCCCGCCAGGTGATCGGCTGCTTCTCCACCGGCCTGTTCACCGCCCGCGCGCTCTACGGCATCCCCGTCGCGCAGATCGGCGCGCTGGAGGTCATCCGCAGGATGCGCCCGTACGCCAACAGCAACCGCATCCCCGCCACCCTCACCCACGCCCTGCTGCCCGACCTGGAGGCGCCGACCGGACCCCCGGCCGACCGGGTGCTGGACGTCGAGCACATCCGGGCCGAGGTCACCCCGTACGTCCAGGCCGTCGGCTACTGCATGCAGCCCAAGCGGTACGCCTTCCTGCGCCCGGTGGCCGAGGAGTACGTCGAGGCCGCCGTCGACCAGTGGGAGGGCCGCCCCGAGCTGTCCATGCACTTCAACGAGCGCACCCGGACCCGCCTGGACCTGCCCGGCCCGCGCACCTGGAAGTGGCGGCGCGGCAAGGGCTGGACCTTCCGCGGCGCCCGGGACCGCAACGAGGCGGACGACGTCCCCTTCACCGACATCACGCTCAGCGGCTTCGCCTCGCTCGTCGAGGCCAAGGACGACCGGGGCGTCCTGGAGGTCGGCGCCCGCCTCCTCGCCGAACACGAGAACCTCGACCTGCTCATCGGCATGGCCCAGGCCCACATCCGCCGCAAGGAGACCGACCAGGCCAAGCGGCGCCTGAAGCGCGCCGTGGAGATCTCCGCCGGCAGCGGGCGCGCCCTGGTGTGGCTGCGGATCGCCGAGACCGCCGCGAAACTCGGCAAGCCCGGCGACGAGCTGCGCCGTCAGGCCGCCCGGAAGGCGCTGAGCGTCAACCCCGACTCGCCCGCCGCCCAGCGCCTGGTCAAGAACGGCCGGACGGGCCGCAAGTGACACCCGGCCGGTCCGAGTGAACGCGAAGGGCCCGTCCGCACACGGTGCGGACGGGCCCTTCCTGCGTCCGGGGCGTTACGCCGGGACGCTCGCCACGCCGGGGGCGAGGAACTTCTTGCCGTTCACCCGCTCCGAGACGCCCTCACGGTCCAGGTACGGCGTCACGCCGCCCAGGTGGAAGGGCCAGCCGGCACCGGTGATGAGGCAGAGGTCGATGTCCTGGGCCTCGGCCACGACACCCTCCTCCAGCATCAGGCCGATCTCCTGCGCCACCGCGTCCAGGACGCGGTCGCGGACCTGCTCCTCGGTCAGGACGACGTCGCCCTGGACCAGGAGAGCGGCGACCTCGGGGTCCAGCTCCGGCTTGCCGGAATCGTAGACGTAGAAGCCGCGCTTGCCGGCCTTGACCACGGCCGCCAGGTTCGGGGAGACGGTGAAGCGGTCCGGGAAGGAGCGGTTCAGGGTCTCGGAGACGTGCAGACCGATCGCCGGTCCCACGAGCTCCAGCAGCACCAGCGGGGACATCGGCAGGCCGAGCGGCTCGATGGCCTTCTCCGCCGTGACCACCGGGGTGCCCTCGTCGATGACGTTCTGGATCTCGCCCATGAAGCGCGTCAGGATGCGGTTCACGACGAACGCCGGGGCGTCCTTGGTGAGGACCGCGGTCTTCTTCAGCTTCTTGGCGACACCGAAGGCCGTGGCCAGCGAGGCGTCGTCGGTCTGCTCACCGCGGACGATCTCCAGCAGCGGGAGGATCGCGACCGGGTTGAAGAAGTGGAAGCCGACCACGCGCTCCGGGTGCTGGAGCTTGGAGGCCATCTCCGACACCGACAGCGAGGAGGTGTTGGTGGCGAGGATCGCGTGCGCCGGGGCGACCGCCTCGACCTCCGCGAACACCTTCTGCTTGACGGACATCTCCTCGAACACGGCCTCGATGATGAAGTCCGCGTCCGCGAAGCCCTCGGCCTTGTCCAGGACACCGCTCACCAGGGCGGTCAGGCGGTTGGCCTTGTCCTGGTTGATGCGGCCCTTGCCGAGCAGCTTCTGGATCTCGGCGTGGACGTAGCCCACGCCCTTGTCCACGCGCTCCTGGTCGATGTCGGTGAGGACCACCGGCACCTCCAGGCGGCGCAGGAACAGCAGCGCCAGCTGCGAGGCCATCAGGCCCGCGCCGACGACGCCGACCTTGGTGACCGGACGGGCCAGCGACTTGTCCGGGGCACCGGCCGGGCGCTTGGCGCGCTTCTGGACCAGGTTGAAGGCGTAGATGCCCGAGCGCAGCTCGCCGCCCATGATGAGGTCCGCCAGCGCGGTGTCCTCGGCGTCGAAACCGGCCTGGAGGTCGCCGTCCTTGGCCGCGGCGATGATGTCCAGCGCGCGGTAGGCGGCCGGAGCGGCGCCGTGCACCTTGGAGTCCGCGATGAAGCGGCCCTTGGCGACGGCCGCGTCCCAGGCCTCGCCGCGGTCGATCTCGTCGCGGACGACCTCGGTGGTGCCGTTCAGGACGTTCGCGGTCCACAGGAGCGACTGCTCCAGGAAGTCCGCACCCTCGAACAAGGCGTCGGCGATGCCGAGCTCGAAGACCTGCTTGCCCTTGAGCTGGCGGTTCTGGTTGAGCGAGTTCTCGATGATCACCGAGACCGCGCGCTCCGCGCCGATCAGGTTCGGCAGGAGGGCGCAGCCGCCCCAGCCGGGAACCAGGCCGAGGAAGACCTCGGGCAGCGAGAAGGCGGGGATGGCCTTGGAGACGGTGCGGTAGGTGCAGTGCAGACCGACCTCGACGCCACCGCCCATCGCCGCGCCGTTGTAGTACGCGAAGGTCGGGACGGCCAGCGCCGAGAGGCGCTTGAAGACGTCGTGACCGCCCTTGCCGATGGCGAGCGCCTCGTCGTGCTGCTTCAGCAGCTCGACGCCCTTGAGGTCGGCGCCGACCGCGAAGATGAACGGCTTGCCGGTGATGCCCGCGCCGACGATGGAGCCCGCGAGGGCCTCCTGCTCGACCTGGTCGATCGCCGCGTTCAGGTTGGCGAGGGACTGCGGACCGAAGGTGGTCGGCTTGGTGTGGTCGAAGCCGTTGTCCAGCGTGACGAGCGCGAAGCGCCCGGCGCCGAACGGCAGGTCCAGGTGACGGACGTGCGCGGACGTGACGACCTCGTCCGGGAACAGCTCGGCCGCGCCCTTCAGGAGCTCAGCGGTGGTGCTCACTTGGAGTCTCCCTCGGCGTTGAAGTTCGGGTTCTCCCAGATGACCGTGGCGCCCATGCCGAAGCCGACGCACATGGTGGTCAGGCCGTAGCGGACGTGCGGCTGCTCCTCGAACTGGCGGGCCAGCTGCGTCATCAGACGGACGCCGGAGGAGGCGAGCGGGTGGCCGAACGCGATGGCGCCGCCGTACTGGTTCACGCGGGCGTCGTCGTCGGCGATGCCGTAGTGCTCCAGGAAGGCGAGCACCTGCACGGCGAAGGCTTCGTTGATCTCGAAGAGACCGATGTCCTCGATGGACAGACCGGCCTGCGCGAGGGCCTTCTCGGTGGCGGGGATCGGGCCGTAGCCCATGACCTCCGGCTCGACACCGGCGAAGGAGTACGCGACCAGGCGCATCTTGACCGGGAGGTTGTTCTCGCGGGCGAAGTCCTCGGACGCGATGATCGCGGCGGTGGCACCGTCGTTGAGACCGGCGGCGTTGCCCGCGGTGACCCGGCCGTGCGTACGGAACGGGGTCTTCAGGCCGGCCAGGTTCTCCAGCGTGGTGCCCGGGCGCATCGGCTCGTCGGTGGTGACCAGGCCCCAGCCCGTCTCACCGGCCGCCTCGTTGGTGTTGCGCACCGAGATCGGGACCAGGTCCTGCTGGATCTTGCCGTCGGCGTACGCCTTGGCGGCCTTCTCCTGCGAGCGCACGGCGTACTCGTCGGTGCGGAGCTTGGTGATCGCCGGGTACCGGTCGTGCAGGTTCTCGGCGGTCATGCCCATGAACAGGGCGGACTCGTCGACCAGCTTCTCGGAGACGAAGCGCGGGTTCGGGTCGACGCCCTCGCCCATGGGGTGACGGCCCATGTGCTCGACACCGCCGGCGAGGGCGACGTCGTAGGCACCGAAGGCCACACCGCCCGCGACGGCGGTCACGGCGGTCAGCGCGCCGGCGCACATGCGGTCGATGGAGTAGCCCGGGACGGACTGCGGGAGGCCCGCGAGGATTCCGGCCGTGCGGCCCAGCGTCAGGCCCTGGTCGCCGATCTGCGTGGTCGCGGCGATGGCGACCTCGTCGATCTTCGCGGGGTCCAGGTCCGGGTTGCGGCGCAGCAGCTCCCGGATCGCCTTGACGACGAGATCGTCGGCGCGGGTCTCGTTGTAGATGCCCTTCGGGCCCGCCTTGCCGAACGGGGTGCGGACGCCGTCGACGAAGACGACGTCCCTGACGGTACGAGGCACGTTGGCTCTCCTCCAGGTGCGGGTGTGCACTGCTGCGCGGGGGCGGCCCGGGACGTGGTCCTGAGCGCCCGCTCACCCGGCCCATGCTACTTGTGGGTAACCAATGTGCACACCCCCTCCCCGAGGAGCGGCGAAGGTCACACTGCCAGGCGTCCCGCCACCGGCTCCGGAACCGGCCCGTCGGCCATCGCCGAGGCCATGACCCCCGAGGAACGCAGCACGTCCGCGACGAAGGCCCGGCGGCCGACCCCCAGCGCGCGCAGCGCCGGGCCGTGGTCGACGGCCACCACGACGGCCGCCCCCGCGAGCAGCCCCCGCCACCCGGCGGTCACCGCGCGCCGCACGGGCCGGGGGAGCGGGGCCAGCCCCTCGTTCAGGCGCCGGCAGTGGAAGGGGACGTGCCGCTCCTCGTCGGCCAGCAGCCGGCGCGCCACCTCCGAGGCCAGCGGATCGGGACTGCCGTCGCGCAGGGCCCGGTAGTACCGCAGGGACACCACCTCGGCGACCATCAGCACGAGCAGCTCCAGCTTCAGGCCCATCAGCCGGCGCAGCCGGACGAACGCGGCGTCGCTCCAGTGCCCGTCCAGGGTCCCCGCGCCGCCGGCGGCCAGCAGCAGCGCCAGCATCCGGGCGTGGTTCTGCTCCTCGGCGACGAACAGCCGCACCGCCGCCGCGTACGTGGTGTCGCCCGCGCGCTCCGCCTTGCCGGTCAGGGCCGAGCCGTCGCCGTCCTCGCCCACCTGGAACTTCTGGACGCTGCGGACGATCTCGGCGGGCAGCCGCGCGCCGTGCCCCCAGTCGGGATCTCCCAGCGCCGCGCGGCGCTCCCGCTCGGCCTCGAACTCGTCCACCCATGCCGCGTACCCGGTTTTGATCATGTTCAAGAAACTAGCGATTGTTGAGCGTGTTCAAAAGGCCTTGTGTGTCATGGCCGCGTAACAGAAGGGGCGGCCGGCGGGACCGCGGCGCCGCGCCGGAAAACGGAGAACCCCCGGCCGGGGGCCGGGGGTTCGCGTGGGCGACGGGACGTGCGGGATCAGGCGGTGGCCGCGAGGGCCGTCACCAGGGCCGCCGTGACCTGCTCGATCTGCCAGGGGCGGGCGCCGTGGCCGGCGAGGGCGTCGCCCACCGAGGCGGCGTCCAGCCGCTGCGGCGGCTCCCAGCACAGCCGGCGCACCGTGTCCGGGGTGATCAGGTTCTCCTGCGGCAGGTTCAGCCCCTCGGCGAGCGCCGAGACGGCCGTTCGGGCGGCCGACAGCCGGGCCGCGGCGGCCGGGTCCTTGTCCGCCCAGGAACGCGGCGGCGGCGGACCCGCCGGAGTGGCGCCGGGCTGCGGCAGCTCGTTCTCGGGCAGTGCCTTCGCCCGGTCCACGGCGGCCATCCACTGGTCCAGCTGACGCCGGCCCATCCGCTGTCCGTACCCGGGCAGGGCCGAGAGCGCGTGCACGTTCGCCGGAAGGGCCAGGGCCGCCTCGACGATCGCCGCGTCACCCAGCACCTTGCCGGGCGACACGTCCCGGCGCTGGGCGATCCGGTCGCGGGACTCCCACAGTTCCCGTACGACGGCCATCTGCCGGCGCCGGCGCACCTTGTGCATCCCGGAGGTGCGGCGCCACGGGTCCTTGCGCGGCGGGGCGGGCGGGGCGGAGGCGATGGCGTCGAACTCCTGGTGGGCCCACTCCAGCTTGCCCTGGCGGTCCAGCTCCTTCTCCAGCGCGTCCCGCAGGTCCACCAGCAGCTCCACGTCCAGGGCGGCGTAGCGCAGCCACGGCTCCGGAAGCGGGCGGGTGGACCAGTCGACGGCGGAGTGGCCCTTCTCCAGCACGTAGCCGAGCACGCTCTCGACCATCGCGCCGAGTCCGACCCGGGGGAAGCCGGCGAGCCGGCCGGCGAGCTCGGTGTCGAACAGGGAGGTGGGCGTCATGCCTATTTCGCGCAGGCACGGCAGGTCCTGGGTGGCGGCGTGCAGGATCCACTCGGTGCCGGACAGGGCCTCGCCCAGCGAGGAGAGGTCGGGGCACCCGACGGGGTCGATCAGCGCGGAGCCGGCGCCTTCGCGGCGCAGCTGCACCAGGTAGGCGCGCTGGCCGTAGCGGTATCCGGAGGCGCGTTCGGCGTCGACCGCCACGGGCCCGGTACCGGCCGCGAAGGCCGCGACCACCCGGGCGAGGGCGTCCGCGTCGGCCGCGACCGGGGGAATGCCCTCGCGGGGCTCCAGCAAGGGGGTCGGCAGCCCGTCGGACGAAACCGTGTCGTCCGGGGGGCCGCCCCCGGTGGTGGTGCGCAGGTCTGCTGCGGTCTCTTGGGCGTCGGTCACCGGTCAAGGGTATCCGTGGATGTGACGCGCCCGTCGCCGGAACGTTCCGTCGACGGGCGCGAGGGGGAGGGGCGGGCGGTTCCCGGGGTTCGCCGGCGGTTCTCCCGGAGGTCTCCGGCCGGCACGGGAGACTCCCTAGTGGATGATCCCGGTCCGCAGGGCGACGGCGACCATCCCGGCCCGGTCGCCGGTGCCCAGCTTGCGGGCGATCCGGGCGAGGTGGGACTTGACGGTGAGGGCGGACAGGCCCATCGAGACGCCGATGGCCTTGTTGGACTGGCCCTCCGCGACGAGGCGCAGGACCTCGACCTCGCGGCCGGAGAGCTCTCGGTAGCCGCCCGGGTGGCTCGGGGCACCCGGGGGGCGGCGGTGCATGCGGGCGGCGGCGGCACCGATGGGGGCGGCGCCGGGCCTGGTGGGGAGCCCGATGTTGGTGCGCGTACCGGTGACGACGTAGCCCTTCACTCCGCCCGCGAGGGCGTTGCGCACGGCGCCGATGTCGTCGGCGGCGGACAGGGCCAGGCCGTTCGGCCAGCCGGCGGCCCGGGTCTCGGAGAGCAGGGTGAGACCGGAACCGTCGGGCAGGTGTACGTCGGCCACGCAGATGTCGCGCGGGCTGCCGACGCGGGGGCGGGCCTCCGCGATGGACGACGCCTCGATCACGTCACGGACTCCGAGGGCCCACAGGTGGCGGGTCACGGTGGAGCGGACGCGCGGGTCGGCCACGACGACCATAGCCGTCGGCTTGTTCGGGCGGTAGGCGACCAGGCTTGCGGGCTGCTCGAGAAGAACGGACACCTAGGCCTCCTGGGGGAGTGGCGGGACGGGCCGGCTCGGGGAAGGAAGCCGGTGCGAACCGTGCGGATGGTCACTGACTCCTTCGGCACGTCACCCGCCCGGCTTTAGGGAATGATCACGATTTAGTGAGTAACAATTCGGGCAATTCGGACGCACGATCGATCAGTGGGTGATCAGAAGCCCGCAACGGATGCGCTGTTCTGACACTCCGTGACGGACCCGGCCGGCCGTTCGCGGCGCGCGCGTGCGGCCGGACGGCCCCGCCGGGTACCTCGGCTACGGGTGGTGCGGACCGCGCCGCTGTGGCAGGGACACCACGCCCGTGACGGTGTCCGTCGGCCCGACCGGGGGCAGCCCCGCGATCTGGCACAGCAGCTCGCACCAGGCGGACAGGTGGGCCGAGGTGTCCGGCACCCCTCCCACCCCCTCCCGGGGCGTCCAGGAGGCCCTGATCTCGATCTGGGTCGCGGGCCGCCGCTCCGAGAGCCCCCCGAAGTAGTGGGAGCTCGCCATGGTCACCGTCCCGCTCGGCTCCCCGTACGTCAGCCCGCGCGCGTCCAGCGCGCCGGTCAGCCAGGACCAGCACACCTCCGGGAGGAGCGGGTCCGCGGCCATCTCCGGCTCCAGTTCCGCCCGTACGAGCGTCACCAGGCGGAAGGTCCCGTGCCAGGCGTCGTGCCCGGAGGGGTCGTGCAGCAGGATCAGCCGGCCGTCGGCCAGATCGTCCTCGCCGTCGACGACCGCCGCCTCCAGGGCGTAGGCGTACGGCGCCAGTCTCTGCGGCGGCTTCGTCGGGTCGATCTCGATGCCCGGGCGCAGCCGCGCCTTCCTCAAGCCCTCGACCGCCCGCCGGAACGGGAGCGGGACGGAGCTCTCCTTCGCGCTGTCCACACCGTCAGCGCCATCTGAAAATCGTCCCTGAGCCGCAGCCATGCCGGGAAGACTAGGCGGAACGAGCGCCCGTACGGCGCAGGGACACCCGCGCCGGGCCGGGCACTTCTTCATACGTGCGAAGATTCGGGTCGTGAGTGCCAACCACCGCCCCGCGGGCCCGCCGAGTCAGACGTACGATTCCGCCTTCCTGAAGGCGTGCCGGCGGGAACCGGTCCCGCACACGCCCGTGTGGTTCATGCGGCAGGCGGGGCGCTCGCTCCCGGAGTACCGCAAGGTGCGCGAAGGCACGGCCATGCTGGAGTCCTGCATGCGCCCCGACCTGGTCACGGAGATCACCCTGCAGCCCGTGCGGCGCCACAAGGTGGACGCGGCGATCTTCTTCTCCGACATCGTCGTCCCGCTCAAGGCCATCGGCGTCGACCTGGACATCAAGCCGGGCATCGGCCCGGTCGTCGCCCAGCCGATCCGCCGCCGCGAGGACCTCGCACAGCTGCGCGACCTC
The DNA here is from genome assembly GCF_056433525.1 of Streptomyces sp. NPDC044704. NCBI lineage: Bacteria > Bacillati > Actinomycetota > Actinomycetes > Kitasatosporales > Streptomycetaceae > Streptomyces > Streptomyces sp. NPDC044704. Next base: position 66,854 of record NZ_JBWKGY010000013.1, on the reverse strand, counting down.
ACCCCGGAGGACGTCACCTACGTCACCGAGGCGATCGGCATGCTCACGGGTGAACTGGGCTCCACGCCGTTGATCGGTTTCGCCGGCGCGCCGTTCACCCTCGCGAGCTACCTCGTCGAGGGCGGACCGTCCAAGAACCACGAGCACACCAAGGCCCTGATGTACGGGGACCCGGAGCTGTGGGCGGACCTGCTGGACCGCCTCGCGGAGATCACCTCCGCCTTCCTCAAGGTCCAGATCGAGGCCGGCGCCTCCGCCGTCCAGCTCTTCGACTCCTGGGTGGGCGCCCTGGCCCCGGCGGACTACCGCCGCTCGGTGATGCCCGCGTCGGCGAAGGTCCTGGAGTCCGTCGCCTCGTACGGGGTCCCGCGCATCCACTTCGGCGTGGGCACGGGCGAGCTCCTCGGCCTCATGGGCGAGGCCGGCGCGGACGTCATGGGCGTCGACTACCGGGTCCCGCTGGACGAGGCCGTCCGCCGCGTCGGCCCCGGCAAGGCGCTCCAGGGCAACCTGGACCCGGCGGTGCTCTTCTCCACCCCCGAGGCCGTCCGGGCCAAGACCGACGAGGTCCTCGCGGCCGCGGCGGGCCTGGAGGGCCACGTCTTCAACCTCGGCCACGGCGTCCTGCCGACCACGGACCCGGACGCGCTGACCCGCCTCGTGGAGCACGTCCACACCAGGACGGCCCGCTGACACCCCGCCGCCCCCCACCAGGGGCGGCACCCGCGCGCCGCAGGACACCGTCCTGCGGCGCGCCGGCGCATCCGGACCCGTCGGGCCGGGACGTCAGACGGCCGACCTGACCGCCGAGACGGCCTTGCGGGCCGCCACCAGGACGGGGTCCCAGACCGGGGAGAAGGGCGGGGCGTAGCCCAGGTCCAGGGAGACGACCTGTTCCACCGTCATGCCCGCGGTGAGGGCGACGGCCGCGGCGTCCACCCGCTTCGCCGCGCCCGCGCCGCCGACGATCTGGACGCCCAGCAGGCGGCCCGTACGGCGCTCGGCCAGCATCTTGACCGTCATCTCCGCCGCGTCCGGGTAGTAGCCCGCCGTGTTGGTGGAGGTGATGGTGGCCGTCACGAAGCGCAGGCCCGCCTCCCGGGCGTCCCGCTCGCGCAGTCCGGTCCGGGCGATCTCCAGGTCGCACACCTTGCTCACCGCCGTCCCCACCACCCCGGGGAAGGTGGCGTAGCCGCCGCCCACGCCCGAGCCGATGACCTGGCCGTGCTTGTTGGCGTGCGTGCCCAGCGGAATGTGCCGGGTGCGGCCCGCCACCAGGTCCAGGACCTCCACGCAGTCGCCGCCCGCCCAGACGTCCTCGTACCCGCGCACCCGCATCGAGAAGTCCGTCAGGATGCCGCCCGACGTGCCCAGCGGCAGTCCCGCCTCCCGGGCCAGGGCCGTGCGCGGCTCCACGCCCATGCCGAGCACCACCACGTCGGCCGGGTACTCCTCGCCGGCCTCCGTGGTCACGGCGCGGGCCCGGCCCTCCCCGTCCGTCAGGATCCCCGTCACCGCGGCCCGGGACACCGTACGGATGCCCATGCCGTTCATCGCGGTGTGCACCAGGCCGCCCATGTCCGGGTCGAGGGTGGCCATGGGCTGCTCGCCGCGGTGCAGGACGGTGACCCCGAACCCCCGCCGGACCAGGGCCTCGGCCATCTCCACGCCGATGTAGCCGGCGCCGACGACGACCGCCCGGCGGCCGGGCGCGCGTTCCAGGTCGGCCACGAGACGCCGGCCGTCGTCGAGGGACTGCACCCCGTGCACGCCGTGCGCGCCGATCCCGGGCAGCCGGGGGCGGACCGGCCGGGCGCCCGTCGCCAGGACCAGCTTGTCGTACTCCGTCCACAATTCGGTCCCGGAGTCCAGATCGCGGGCACGGACCCGGCGCCCGTCCAGGTCCAGCTCCACGACCTCCGTGCGCATGCGCAGGTCGATGTCCCGCGCGCGGTGCTCCTCGGGGGTGCGGGCGACCAGGTCGTCCCGCTCGGCGACCAGGCCGCCGACCCAGTACGGGATCCCGCACGCGGAGTACGAGGTGAAGTGCCCGCGCTCGAAGGCGGTGATCTCCAGCTCCGCCGGGCCCTTCAGCCGCCGGGCCTGTGACGCGGCGGACATGCCCGCCGCGTCACCGCCGACCACCACCAGTCGTTCCGTCGCCATCGTCCGCCCCGTTCCGTGCCGTTCACCCCGTGCCGGGCTGACGGGGACACGCTACGGGCGGCCGCGCGCTCAGCGGTCCACATCCGCCTCCGTCCCGGTGGAGGCGGGGCTTCCCGCCGGCGCGGCGGGGGCGGCGGGGGCGGCCGGCGCGGCCGGGGTCTGGCGCGGGACCCAGGTCGGGGCGGGGCCCGTCCGCGGCTTCGCCGGCCGGATCCCGCGGTACGCGCGGAAGGCGAGCAGCAGCAGGGCCGCCGTCACCGCGAACGGCAGGACGGCGGCGAGCGCGATGAGCACGTACCGCAGGAGGGTGGTGAACACCGACCATCCTCCGGCCAGCGCGTCACCGAAGCCGGTCCGCTCCTTCTCCTTCTTCTTCTCCGCCGGGGCGGAGGGCTCCGACACCGCCACGGTGATCGTGCCGAGCGCGGTCTGGTCCTTCAGCGCGTTCTGCTGCGCCAGCAGCGACTCCAGGTCGGCCTGGCGCCGGCTCAGCTCGCTCTCCAGCATCACCACGTCGCTCAGCGCCGAGGCCCGGTCCATCATCTCCCGCACCCGGACCACGCTGGCCTGCTGGGACTTGACCCGGCTGTCCACGTCGGCGACCTTCTCGGTGACGTCCCGCGCCTCGACCTTGCGGTGCAGCAGCTTCCCGCTGCCCTCCAGGGCGCCGATCACCGCGTCGAAACGCTCGCCGGGCACCCGCAGGGTCACCGTCGAGGTCATCCGGCCGTCCTTGCCGCGCTCGGTGGACTCGTTCCCGACGTAGCCGCCCGCGCCCTCCGCCGCCGTACGGGTCGCCGCCAGGGCCTTCTGCGGTTCGGCCGTCTCGATGCCCAGCGAGCCGGTGCGGATGACGTGCGGGCGGACCGCGACGGGCGCCTGCGGGGCCTTGGCGTCCGCCGCCGCCGGGGGAGCGGCCGCCTCGGCCCCCGGCTTGCCGGCGGCCTCGGCCCCCTTCGGCGCGGCCACGGCCCTGTCCGAGGAGGACGCGGCGCCGTCGGCCCCGCAGCCGGTCAGCGCGAGGGCCCCGGCCAGGGACAGGGCGGCGACGGCCGCCGCCGTACGGTGTCTGTGGAGCGTGCGCATGGTGAGTACCCCCCGAGGGATCGGCCAGTGTCGCCGGTTCGACGTACAGCGTCCCGTTCCCGGTTTCGCACACGCGGTCCCGAGCCGGTCCCGATGAGGTCACGGTCCGGCCTCACCGGCCGGTCTGAGACGATGTGTCCATGCACGAAGCGGACACGCGTACGGACCGGCCGGGAGCCCCGGCCCACGTCGTCGTCATCGGGGGCGGGATCGCGGGCCTCGCCGCGGCCCACCGGCTGCTCTCCGACGGCCTCCGCGTCACCCTCCTGGAAGCCGGACCACGCCTCGGCGGCAAGCTCCACGCCGGTGAACTCGCCGGCCTCCCCGTCGACCTCGGCGCCGAATCCGTGCTCGCCCGCCGCCCCGAGGCCGTGGAACTGGCCCGGGCCGTGGGCCTCGCCGACGCCCTCCAGCCGCCCGCCACCGCCACCGCCCACCTGTGGACCCGCGGCGCCCTGCGCCCCATGCCGCGCGGCCACGTCATGGGCGTCCCCGCCGAACCGGGCCCGCTCGCCGCCTCCGGGGTGCTCTCCGCCGAGGGACTGGCCCGCATCGAGGCCGAGCACGCGCTGCCCCCCACCGAAATCGGCGAGGACGTCGCCGTCGGCGAGTACGTCGCCGCCCGCCTCGGGCACGAAGTCGTCGACCGGCTCGTGGAACCCCTCCTCGGCGGGGTCTACGCCGGCAACGCCTACCGCATCTCGATGCGGGCCGCCGTGCCCCAGCTCTTCGACGCCGCCCGCGCGCACCCCCTGCTGAGCGAGGCCGTACGGGACGTCCAGGCCCGCGCGGCCCGTCAGCCGCAGACCGCCGGCCCCGTCTTCGCCGGCATCGACGGCGGCATCGGACGCCTGCCCGTGGCCGTCGCCGAAGCCTGCCGGGCCGCCGGGGCCGACCTGCGCACCGCCGCCCCCGTCCGCGAGGTCCTGCGCACGGCCACGGGCTGGCGGGTGGTGACCGGCACCGAGACCGTCGAAGCCGACGCCGTCGTACTGGCCACCCCGGCCGGCCCCACCGCCGACCTGCTGTCCGGCCTCGCCCCGGCGGCCGCCGCCGAACTGCGCGGGGCCGAGTACGCCTCCATGGCGCTGGTCACCATGGCCTTCCGCCGCTCGGACCTGCCCGCCGCCGTCACCGGGGGCGAGGCCAGCGGATTCCTCGTACCGCCCGTCGACGGCCGCACCATCAAGGCGTCCACCTTCTCCAGCAACAAGTGGGCCTGGGCCGGGGCCGATCCGGACCTCTTCCTGCTGCGCACCTCCGTCGGCCGGCACGGCGACGACCACGACCTGAAGCGGGAGGACGCCGAACTCGTCGACGTCTCCCTCGCCGACCTCGGCGAGGCCGTCGGCCTCGGCGCCCGGCCCGTGGCCTCCACGGTCACCCGCTGGGACCGCGGACTGCCCCAGTACCCCGTCGGCCACCTCGCCGGCGTCGCCCGGATCCGCGCCGCCGTCGCCGCCCTGCCCGGCCTGGCCGTGTGCGGCGCCCTCTACGACGGGGTCGGCATCCCGGCCTGCGTCGCGAGCGCGGGGAAGGCCGCCGATGTGGTGATCGCCTCGTTGGCCACCCCTGGCGCAGACCACTGATCAGCACACGGGACAATGGACACATGACTGCACCGGAGAAGATTCCCAACGCGGGGAAGAAGGCGAAGGACCTCAACGAGGTCATTCGCTACACCCTGTGGTCCGTCTTCAAACTGAAGGACGTCCTCCCGGAGGACCGCACCGGCTTCGCCGACGAGGTCCAGGAGCTGTTCGACCAGCTGGACGCCAAGGACATCACGGTCCGCGGCACCTACGACGTCTCCGGCCTGCGCGCCGACGCGGACGTCATGATCTGGTGGCACGCCGAGACCGCGGACGAGCTGCAGACCGCGTACAACCTGTTCCGCCGCACCAAGCTGGGCCGCGCCCTGGAGCCGGTCTGGTCGAACATGGCGCTGCACCGCCCCGCCGAGTTCAACAAGTCGCACATCCCGGCCTTCCTGGCCGACGAGGTCGCCCGCGACTACGTCAGCGTCTACCCCTTCGTGCGCAGCTACGACTGGTACCTGCTGCCCGACGAGGACCGCCGCCGCATGCTCGCCGACCACGGCAAGATGGCCCGCGGCTACCCGGACGTGCGTGCCAACACCGTCGCCTCCTTCTCCCTGGGCGACTACGAGTGGATGCTGGCCTTCGAGGCCGACGAGCTCTACCGCATCGTCGACCTCATGCGTCACCTGCGTGCCTCCGAGGCCCGTATGCACGTCCGTGAAGAGGTGCCCTTCTACACCGGGCGCCGCAAGTCCGTCGCCGATCTGGTGGCCGGACTCGCCTGATACCTCCCCTGGGGGGAAGGACCGGAGGACTCGACCTCCTCCGGGGATCGGGAGGCACTGCCCCCGAATCGACGCAGCCGGAGACCCCGCCCGGAAGTTCAGACGACTGGCGGCAGCAGCGCCCTGGGAGCGCTTGCTGCCCGGTCGTCCAGCGACACCGGTGCGGGCTCCGGATGCGGCGCACACGCGGTGCGCCACCCCGGAGTGGCGCCCGTCAGCAGGTACCGCTCCACCCGCCGGTCCACGCACGCGTTGCGTCCGCCGGCCACCCCGTGCGCGCCCGCCCCCACCTCGGTGACCAGCGCCGCCCGCGGCCCGAGCCGCCGTTGCAGCTCCAGCGCGCCCCGGTGGGGCGTCGCCCCGTCCCGCTCCGCCGCCACGATCAGCGTCCCGGGGAGCCCGGCCGGCGGGGACCCGGCCCGCGCCGCCGCCGGCGCCCCGACCGCCACCGGCCGCTGCCGTTCCGGTACCGGCCAGAAGGCGCAGGGCAGGTTCAGGAAGGCGTTCGCCCAGGTCTCGAAGGGCGCCCGGACCGCCAGCTCGGTGTTGTCCCGGTCCCAGGTCTCCCAGTCGGCGGGCCAGGGCGCGTCGTTGCAGAGCACCGCCGTGTACACGGCCGTCGCGTTCGCCGCCTCCGCCGCCGACTCCGGGCGCGGGCCCGCCTGTTCGGCCAGCGGCCCCGGATCGCCCCGCAGGAAGGCCGCCAGGGCCGCCGCCCGGTCCGGCCAGACGTCGTCGTAGTAGGCGGCCTGGAGGTACGCCGCGTGCAGTTCGCCCGTACCGACGACCCCGCCCGCCGGAGTCCGGGCCACGGCCGCGCGGACCCGCTCGTAACTCGCCTGCACGGCCCGCGCGGTCGCGCCGAGCCCGTACGCGGCGTGGTGGCGGGCGGCCCACGTCCGGAAGTCGGCCCAACGGCGCTCGAAGCCGGGGGCCTGGTCGAGGTTGTTGCGGTACCAGACGCGCCGCGGGTCCGGATTCACCGCCGAGTCGAACACCATGCGCCGCACGTGCCCCGGGTACAAGGTGGCGTACACCGCCCCCAGGTAGGTGCCGTACGAGGCCCCCATGAAGGTGAGCCGCTCCTCGCCGAGCGCGGCGCGCAGCACGTGCAGGTCCCGGACGTTGTTCAGGGTCGTGTAGTGCGCCAGCGCTCCGCCGGCCCGTCGCCCGCAGCCGAGGGCGTACGTCCGGGCCGCGGCGACCCGCTCCCGCTTGTACGCGGCCGACGGCACGGCCGGGACCTGGGTCGGGCCGGCCGGCCGTGCGTCCGGGTCCCGGCAGGACAGCGGGGCGGAACGGCCGACCCCGCGCGGGGCGTAGCCGACGAGGTCGTAGGCGGCGGCGACGCCCCGCCAGGCCGGGACCCCCGCGAACAGGGGGAAGTGCATCCCGGAGGCCCCGGGGCCGCCCGGGTTGTAGACGAGCGCGCCCTGCCGGGGGACGCCCCCGCGGCCGGTCGCCGGGACCCGGCTGACGGTGAGGGTGATCTGGGGGCCGTCGGGGCGCGCGTAGTCGAGGGGGACGCGCAGGGCGGCGCACCGCACCCGGCTGGGGAGTTCCTCGACCGGGGCGCAGGGGCCGAAGCCGAGCCCGCCGCGCCCGTCCGGGGCGTCGGGGGCCGCGCGGCGGGCGGCGAGCGCGGCCCCGGCGTCCTCGGCGGCGGTCCCGGCGGCTCCGGCCCCGGCTCCGGCCCCGGCCGGGCCGGGCGGCGGGGCGGGGTCCGCGAAGGCCGGGGCGGGCAGGCACAGGGCGAGGGAGAGCGCCGCCGCGGCGGCTCCGTAGCGTCCGGGCGTCGTCCGCATGGCGGCTCCTTCGTCTCATCGGCTGGTCCGATGAGATGCCGGGCCGGACGCCCTGTACAGGCGCACCGCCGGACGCCCGGCGCAATGCCCCCGTTGCCTCCCGATCCGCCCCCGGTTGCCGTAGGCGGGGGCGGGCCGGCCGTCAGGCGAGGGCCGCCCGCAGGCCGGGATCGGTCACGGCCCGCACCCCGTGCACGGCCACCGCGGTGAGGGGGTCCGCCGGGCCGTCCGCGCGCTGCAGTTCGACGAGCAGCCGCCGGCCCGAGGGGGACGCCCACGGGGAGTGGCGGTGCCCTTCGAAGCGGGCGACGGCCAGGCAGGTCAGGGTGAGGAGCAGCGGCAGCGAGAACCACCACAGCACGGTCGCCGTGGCGCCCGCGCCCGAGGGGGCCGCCGCCAGTGAGGCGGCGGCCAGGACGAGCACCAGCCCGGTGGCCCGGCGGACCGCCCGGAGGCCGTCCGCGAGGGCGCCCCGCACCGCGTCGGAGACGGTGAGCCCGGCCGAGGCCAGCCGGTCCGCGAGGTCCCGTACGGCCCGGTGCCCGGCCGCCGCCGCCCGCAGCGCCCTGACCGGGGACTGCCCGTCGGGGCCGAACGCGCCCAGCAGGTCCCGCTCGTGGGGGTCCCGCCCGACTGGATCGACGACGGTCGCCCAGCCGGTGTGGGCGAGCAGCAGCCGCCGCCGGCGCTCCATGGACAGCAGCGTCACCACCGCGACCCGGTCGGGGCCGCCGGCCAGGTAGGCGGCCTCGTACAGGCTCAGCCGGTGGTCGACGACGACGCTCCCGTCGGGACCGGCGGCCTCGGTCGAGGCGCGCAGGAGCCGGACGCAGGCCGCCAGTACGCCGGCCCACGCCAGCAGGAGGAACAGGACCCAGAACATGCTTGATTTCTACAGGGCGTTGACGCCCCCGGGCAGGGGTGGCGCGCTCCCGTGAGCAGCCCGTGACGTCCCGGTGACGGGCCGGACCTTCAGGAGCTGCTGCTCCCGCAACTGGAGCTGGAGGAACTGCCACAGCTGGATCCGCCCGACGAACAGCTCGAACCGCCCGACGAACAGCTGGACCCGCCCCCGCCCCCGCCCCCGCAGCCGCCGCCCGAGGACCCGCAGCCCCCGCCCGAGCCGCAGCCGGATCCGCCGCCGCCCCCGCCGCCGTCGGAGGCCGCGCACCAGACCACCGGGACCACCCAGGCGTCGGAGGGCCCGGACGAGGAGTGCGCCCGGTGCGGCCGCGCCCCGGACTGGGCCGCGGCGAGCCGCGCCTCGCGGGCGGCGGGCACCAGGTGCGAGCGCAGGTACGGGTCCTGAAGACCGCGCAGCCCGAACAGGGCGGTCTGCACGTGCGGGGCGGGGTCGCCCAGGTGCTGTGCCCGGACCTCCCGGAGCGCGGCCTGCCCGGCGGGGGTGATGCGCAGGCCGGCCCGCTTCGCGTACACGACGCCCGTGACCAGGCCGCCGACCAGGACGGGGAACACGGCGAAGGCGAACGGCACCCCGCCACCGGCGTCCAGGGCGATGGCGACGAAGGTGACGACCGGTGACAGGAGGACCAGTACCCCGCACGCCACGGCCTGGACCACGCCCCAGCGCCGCAGGCCGCGCCCCGAACCGGGTTCGGCGACCAGGCCGCGGGCGGCCAGCGCGTCCCCGGTCTCCTGCACGGCCGGGTCGAGCATGGCGGCGTAGCGCACCTGGTAGAGCCACCCCGAGGGGGCCGCCCGCAGGGCCAGCAGCACGGCCCGCTCGGCCGGGTCGTTGGCCCGCGCCCCGGACCGGGCGTGGACGATGCCCGGTCCGCCGATCACCAGCCGGCCGTCGCCGAGCAGGGACACGAGCGCGGCGTCGACGACGGCGCCGGGGCCGCCCGCCAGGAAGGCGGCCTCGGACAGGTCGTGCAGCCGCGGCGCGGGCCCGGTCACCAGGGGCCGGGCGCGGCGCAGGGAGCGTACGAGCAGGACGGTGGAGGTGACGACGGCGATCCAGACGGCGGCGGCGAGGACGTTCACGCGGATCTCCCCACCAGGGCGCGGGCCCAGCGGACGATGCGGCGGGGCGGCCGCGCCCCGGAGCGGTCCCGCCACCAGGAGGTGAGCCGGCGGCGGGCGGCCGGGTCGGCCGGCAGGTCCTGGATGAGCAGGTGCTCGGCGAAGTCCAGGGCGTCGCGGCGGTATCCGCCCGTCATCGGGCGGTGCCGGGCGTAGGCGAGGAAGGCCGTGCGGTACGCGTCGGCGCCGCCCAGGATCCCGGGCAGTTCCGGTGCGATCTTCGCGATCACCGAGGCGCGCTTGGCGGCCAGGGCCCGGGCCTGTACGCGGATCCGCTGCCGGTCGAAGCCCTCGGGTACGGGCGTTCCGGCGACCAGCGCCGACAGCAGGGCCGCCTGACCGAGCCCCACCCGGGTGCGCGCGGCCCCGGTGTCCCCGTCGGCGCCCTCCTTCGCGGGGGCCGGCTCCTTCGCGGTGGCGGGCTCCTCCGTGGCGGCCGGCTCGGCCGGTGTCCGCGGCCGCCCGGTGCCCGCGCGGTCCACCACGCCGCGGATCCGCTCCAGTTCCCCCGCCAGCTCCGCCTCCGGCGGGAAGTCGTCGTCGCGCTCCAGCAGGACCCCCGGCGGGGCGACCCGCTCGCGCAGCTGCGCGAGCACGTCGAGCACCACCGGCGGCACGGGGTGCGCGTGGGTGTCGTGCCAGACGCCGTCGCGCTCCACGCCCCCGGCGACGTGCACGTAGGCCAGCGCCTCCAGCGGGATCGCGTCGAGGACGGCGGCCGGGTCCTCGCCGCGGTTCACCCGGTTCGTGTGCAGGTTGGCGACGTCGATGAGGAGCCGTACGCCGGTCCGCTCGACCAGCTCCGTCAGGAACTGCCCCTCCGTCAGCTCCTCCCCGGGCCACGAGACGAGCGCGGCGATGTTCTCCAGCGCCAGCGGCACGGGCAGCGCGTCCTGGGCGATCCGCACGTTCTCGCACAGCACGGCCAGGGCGTCGCGGGTGCGGGGCACGGGCAGCAGGTGCCCCGCCTCCAGGACGGGCGAGGAGGTGCGTACGAAGGCGATGTGCTCGGTGACCAGCGGCGCCCCCAGCGCCACCGCCCGCTCCCCGAGGTCGGCCAGCTTGCGGACGTCGGGACGGTCGGCTCCGCCGAGCCCCAGCGAGACCCCGTGCGGGACGACGCGGACGCCGCGCTCGCGCAGTCGCAGCAGGCTGGGGTGCAGGTGGCCCGGACAGGCGTTCTCGGCCACCACCTCGACCCAGTCCAGGCCCGGCAGCCGTTCGACCGCCTCCGCGATCTCCGGCCGCCAGCCGATGCCCACCCCCAGGTGTGCCATGGGCTTCATGTCCCCCCGCCCCCTTTCGTCCGATCCCCCGGACCGTGTGTCGGTGTCATGGCCCGGACGGAGCCCGGCCAACCCGCCGGAGGGGACGTTCAGAGCTACATTTGAGGTTCCCCCGGCCGTCTCGGGCGGTGTCTACGCGGTGCCGTCGAGCCGTGCCCGCAGCGCCGGATGGTCGGCGACCACCGTGCAGGAGCCCGGCGCGATCTCCGTGAACCCGGCGTCCCGCACCACCGGCAGCCCGCTCCCGCCGAGCTCGGCCCACCGCTCGCGCGGTGCCGTCCGTACGGCCAGTGCGAAACCGGAGTCCCGCCAGGCCGTCCGTTCGGCCGGGGTCAGCTCCCACCAGGCCAGCTGCGCCCCGTGCCCGGCCTGGGCCATCGCCTTGCCGGCCGACATGCCGAGGTCCGGGTTGAGCCACAGCACCGGGAGCCCGGAACCCGCCGGGGGGACCGGCCCCGGGTCGTCCAGGTCGGTGCCGGACACCTGGAGCTTCGCCAGCTCCTTGGGCCAGCCGTCCAGCGGCACCGGCGGGAACACCCGCACCTGCGAGGAGCCGCCGTGCACGGTGACGCCCGGCAGGGCCTCCGCCTTGCGCCACTCCGCCCCGCGCGCCCGCCGGACCACCTTGCGGATCCGGGCGTCCTGCCAGTCGCGCACCGCCCCGGCCCACTCGCCCTCGCCGTGCGACCGCTCGTCCGACAGCAGGACCAGCACCGCGCGGGCCGCCGTCTCCAGCGCGTCCGTCCGGGCCGGCGGCTCGGCCTTCTCGATCCGCACCACCAGCGGCAGGACGAACTGCGGGGCCTCGTCGCGTCGTACGTGCTGCTGACGGAAGGGGCTGTCCGCCCCGACCGCGGGTACCTCACCGGGCACGTCCGGGGATACGTCTGCGGTCTCGTTCGTGTGCGGGCTGCTCATCCTGCCAAGGATGCCAGCCTCCGACTTGAGGAGGATGTTCCGGGTCCGTCCGACGGGCGAGGATCTTCTCCATGAAGAGCGACCTTTTCGCGTCCGAGAACCTGGCCCAGCAGTCCGCCGCGCCGGGCATGACCCTGCAGAACGCCAAGTCCGTCAAGTACACCGTGAACGGAGAGGTGCTCGCCCGTCAGGGCGCGATGATCGCCTTCCGGGGGAACCTCCAGTTCGAGCGCAAGGGCCAGGGCATAGGCGGCATGCTCAAGCGGGCCGTCACCGGCGAGGGGCTCGCGCTGATGTCCGTACGCGGCCAGGGCGAGGCCTGGTTCGCGCACCAGGGCGGCAACTGCTTCATAGTCGACTTCGAACCCGGCGACGCGCTGACCGTCAACGGCCGCAACGTCCTGTGCTTCGACCCGACGCTCTCCTACGAGATCAAGATGGTGAAGGGCGCCGGCATGACCGGCGGAGGCCTCTTCAACAGCCTCTTCACCGGCACCGGGAAGCTCGCCGTCGTCTGCGACGGCAGCCCGATCGTCATCCCGGTCACCCCGCAGGCACCGGTGTTCGTCGACACGGACGCCGTCGTCGGCTGGAGCGCCGCGCTGGAGACCGGCCTGCACCGCTCCCAGTCGGTCGGCTCCATGATCCGCGGCGGCTCCGGCGAAGCCGTCCAGCTGAAGCTGAGCGGCGAGGGCTTCGTCATCGTCCGCCCCAGCGAACTCACCGAATCGACGACGTCCCACTGACCCCGCTGCGCCTGACCGGAGTGGGCCGCCGTCACGGCAGGCGGCGGCCCTGGATCCTGCGCGGGGTCACGCTGGAACTGCCCCCCGGCGCCCTCGTCCGCGTCGAAGGCGGCAACGGCGGCGGCAAGTCCACCCTGCTGCGCCTCCTCGCGGGCATCGACGCCCCGACCGAGGGACGCGTCACCGGCCGCCCCCGCCGCACCGCCTACGTTCCCGAACGCTTCCCGGTGGCCCTGCCGCTGACGGCCTCGGCCTACCTGACCCACATGGGCCGGATCCAGGGCCTCCAGGGCGCCGAGGCGGCCCGCCGCGCGGCCGCCGGCCTGGAGCGCTTCGGCGCCTCCGGCCACGCCCGCACCCCGATGGCCGAGCTGTCCAAGGGGACCAGCCAGAAGGTCGCCGTGGCCCAGGCGCTCCTCGCGGGGCCGGAGCTCCTCGTCCTGGACGAGGCCTGGACCGGGCTGGACGTGCCCGCCCGCGCCGAGCTGGACCGGGCCGTCGCCGAACGCACCGCCGCCGCGGGCACGGTGGTGTTCGTCGACCACGATCCCGCACGTCTCGCGGCCCTGCCCGCCGTCCGGTACCGGGTCGGCGCCGGGGCCGTGGTGCCGGTGACGGCGGCGGGGACCGGGCCACGCGTACGGATCCACGCGGTGGGACCCCCGGGCAGCGCCCCGCCCCCGGGCCTGGCCGCGGCCGCGGCCCCCGGCGGCGGGGTCCTACTTACGGTGGACGCCGCCCGCTCCGACCGCGTGCTGCGCGAACTGCTCACCGCGACCCCGCCCTGGCACGTCCGTACCGTGGAGGAACTGCCGTGACCGCCCTGATCCGCTATCAGGGCGCGCTCCTGCTGCGCTCCCAGCGCTGGATCGCCCCGCTGGCCGTCTACGCCGCCTTCGTCGCCGTCGGGATCCGGCCCGGCGACCCGGCGCTGGACTCGCTCGGCTACGCGGCCGCCGGCCTGGTCCCGCTGACGGCCTGGACCGTGCGGATCTGCGTGGCCGCCGAGCCCCCGGCCGCACGGGCCTGTGCCGCCGCCGCTGCCGGTGCGCCGCGCGTGCACGCCGCCGCCCTGCTGACCGCTCTCGCCGGAGCGCTCGCAGCCGGTGCTGCGGCCGTGGCCGCCGTTCTCCTGCTCGGCGACCTCGCGGGCGCGGCCCCCGCCCGGACGGCCGTGGCAGGGGTGGTCGCGGTATCGGTGTGCGCGCTGACGGGGGCGGCCGTCGGCGCGCTGTGTGCCAGGCCGCTGGTGCGCGGGCGCGGGCTCGGGGTCCTCGCCGCGGGCACCGGATCCCTGCTGGCCCTGGTGCTCGCGCCCTCCCCGGCCCGGACCGCGGTCTCCGCGCTGGTCACGGGCGCGCGTTCGGGCCGGGCGGAACTCCCGCTGGGCGCCCTGGCGGGGGCGCTGCTGCTGGCCGGGGCGGTGGGCGCGCTGGCCTGCCTCGGTGGGGGGCGGCGGGGTGAGTAGGCTCGTACGCATGGAGCAGCCGCAGGAGAACGCGTCGTACTGTCCCGCCCCGGCCGCGCCCGCCGGGCGGGTGCCCGGGCCGCCGTACGCCGACTGCGTGGAGTGCGGCGAGCCCACCGAGTACGGGGTCGCGACCCCGGGCGTGGTGCTGTGCCCGGTGTGCGAGTGGCAGGACGCGCAGCGCACCGCCTGCTCCGGCTGACCGGGCGGCGCGCCGCGGCTACTTCCCGATCAGGTCCGAGACCTTCACGAAGCGGTACCCGCGCTTGCGGAGCTCCGGGACGATCTTCTGGACGGCCTGCTCGGTGACGGGGGCGGCGCTGCGCGTGCAGTGCATGACCACCACCGAGCCGGGCTTGACCCCGGCGAGGACCTGCTCGGCCACCGCGTCGGGGTCCCGCGCGAAGGCGTCCCCGCTGACCACGTCCCACTGGACGGCGGTGACCTTGGCCGCGCTCAGGGAGCGCAGCGCCCGGTCGTCGTAGCAGCCGCCGGGGAAACGGAAGTACGGCACCGTGTTCACCGCGCCGGCCGTGCGGAACGCCGCGAAGGCCCGGTCGACGTCGGCCCGGGCGGCCTCGTCGTCGAGCGCGGGGAGTCCGTAGCAGGGCGACTTGAAGGCGTGGTGGCTGTACGAGTGGTTCGCGATCTCGAAGTTCGGATCGGTGCCGATGGCCTGGGCCTGGTCGGGGTACTCCTCCGCCCAGCGGCCGGTCATGAAGACCGTCGAGGGCACCTGGAGCCGGCGCAGGGTGGAGATCAGCTCGGGGTTGTCGAATCGTTCCCCCGAGGCGGCGCGCGGCCCCTGGTCGGAGGTCATGTCGGCGTCGAAGGTCAGGGCGACGGTCTTGTCGCTGCGCTGCCGCGCCCGCTCGAAGACGGGGGTCAGGCCGTTCGGGCCGGGGGCCATGGTCGGGGCCCTGCCGGGCGGGCCGGGCTGCGGGGAGACACCGGGAGAGACGCCGGGGGAGACGCCGGGAGAGGCGCCGGCGGAGGACGAGGGGGCGGTGGCCGCGGGGCTGCCCATACGGGCCTGGCCGCCGCCCGGGGACGGGGCGGCGCCGCCCGCGCATCCCGCGAGGGCGGCACCGAGTACGGCCACGACGGCCGCGTTGCGCACAGAAGTGGTCACGTAGGCAAAATATATGACTATGTGGCAATCAGACGGGTACGGCACTCCTCCACGTCGAAGTCACCCGGCGGGTACGCCGGAGCCATCTCCTCCAGGTGCTCCAGCAGGAGCGTGCTGACGGCCCAGTTCCGGTACCACTTGCGGTCCGCGGGGACGACGTACCAGGGCGCCTCCCGCGTCGAGCAGCGCCCCAGTGCCAGCTCGTACGCCTGCTGGTACGCGGGCCAGGCGCTGCGCGCCTCGATGTCGTCCGGACTGAACTTCCAGTGCTTGTCCGGATCGTCGAGCCGCGCCAGGAGCCGCTCGCGCTGCTCCTCGTAGCCGAGGTGCAGGAAGACCTTGACGACGGTCACCCCGTCGTCGGTGAGGTCCTGCTCGAACCGGTTGATCTCGGCGTAGCGGCCCTCCAGCTGACCGGGCGGCACCAGCTCGCGCACCCGGGCCACGAGGACGTCCTCGTAGTGCGAACGGTCGAAGATGCCGATCTCGCCCGGCAGGGGGAGGGCCTTCGCGACGCGCCACAGGAAGGGGTGGTCCAGCTCCTCGGGCGTGGGCGCCTTGAAGGCCTTGATGCGGCAGCCGGACGGGTTGAACAGGCCGATCACGTGCTTGACCGTGCCGCCCTTGCCGCTGGTGTCCATGCCCTGGAGGACGAGCAGCAGCCTGCGCCGGTCGCCCGCCGTGCTCGCCGCGTACAGCCGTTCCTGGAGGGAGGCGAGCCGTTCGGCCATCCGGGCCGTCGCGGCCACTCCCGTCGCCTTGTCGGAGGGTCCGGCGGGTCCCGCCGCCGTACCGAGGGCCGCCAGGTCCACCCGTCCGCCGGGCGGCACGCGCAGCAGCGGGCCGAGGGCCTGGCCGGAGCCCCCGTGCCGGACGGCCGGGTGCCCGCCGCTCTTCCCGTCCGACCCCGTTCCCTTGTCCTTCTTGCTCACCGTCACCTACCCCAATCCCGTCGGTTGCGTCCGATCCTCCGGCAGGGCGAACGGGTCCGCGACACGGCGGGACGGGGCCGCGGGCGATGCCCGGCCGCAACGCCGTTGTGGGAAAGAGGGTTTGAATTCGTGACTCCGATTGGGTAGACAGGTGGACGATTGCACGATGCGAGTGCGAAGAGGCGACGACTGAAGATCGATCTTCCGGGGGCGGATCAGAAGTGACGGACCACGTACCGATCAATCCGTGCACGATCCCGCAGTTCACCGGCGACTTGGCGTCGCTGGAGCTGGACAAGGCGAAGCTGACGACGGCGGCGGGCACGTTCCGCGATGCCGGGTCGAACGTGGATTCCGAGTTCCAGGGGCTGTCGGCGTTCTACTCGGCGCCGGAGGCGGCGAAGCTGTTCGCGACGACGAAGCCGGTCAAGACGGACAGTGACTTCTTCGCGGACCAGCTGGAGTCGGCGGCGAAGGCGCTGGGCGAGTACGTCACCGAGGCGCGGCCGATCGTGGCGCGGCTGAAGGAGCTCCAGGCGAAGGCGACGGCCTTCACGAGCAAGATCAGCGGGGACGAGCACTGGAAGGACGACGGGGACAAGATCGACGAGAACAACGATCTGATCCACGACGTCAACGCCGCGGTGTCCGCCTTCTGGGCCGCCGAGCGGACCTGCGCCAACAAGATCCGGGCCCTGTACTGCGCGCCGCCCCTGACGGCCGACGACGGTTCGCACGGCGCGAACATGTACGGCTACAAGGGCGAGGACCTGAACAAGGCGCAGGACCTGCCGTGGGGTTCGCAGCTGGAGGAGACCCACCGGGCGTGGGAGGTCGGGTACTGGGTCAAGTCCTTCGTATGGGACGGCCTGATCGTCGACGGCATCTGGGGCACGGTCCGGGGCCTGGGCACGCTGGTCGGCGTCGACGGCTGGGACGCGGCGGGACAGGCCTGGACGGGCCTGGCGAAGCTGGCGACCGGTCTGGCGATCACCTCGATGCCGGGCGTGGGCACGGCGTTCTGGACGGCCGACGAGAAGGACCTGCCGGGCTGGCTGCGGGATTCGCGTACCGCCATGAAGGAGACCGGCAAGGCGCTGGTCGCGTGGGACGAGTGGGGCAAGAACCCGGCCCGGGCGGCCGGAGCGGTCACCTTCAACGTCCTGACGACGGTCTTCACGGGCGGCGCGGGCGCGGTGGCCAAGACGGGTGCGGTGGCGAAGGTCATCGGCGTGGCGGGCAAGGCCGGCAGGCTGATCGACCCGATCACGTACATCGGCAAGGCGGGCTCCCTGGCGAAGCTGAAGATCGGCGACCTGTTCGCGAACTTCGGCAAGGCCGACGGGGCCTTCCCGAGCGTCGACGACGTGGTGTGGCGGGACATCCCGAAGGCGCAGGCTCCCGAGGGCGTCACCTTCCCGCACCCGGACGACACGGTCCGGCTGCTGGACGACTCGCTGGGCCGGCCGCAGTACTACGACAAGACCACCAACCAGCTGCTGGACCACACGGGCGCCCCCAAGCAGGACCTCACCTCGGTCCCGAAGGGACCGGACCACCCCCTGGCCGAGACCCCGGTTCGCGAGCCGGTCCCGGTCGGCGCCCCGGCCCACTCGGTGGCCGGCACGGCCGACAACGCCGCCCACACCCCCGGCGGCGCGGCCACCCACACCCCCGGCGGAGTGGCGGACAACACCCCCGGCGGCCTCGCCGACAACACGCCGCGCAACAGCCACACCGAACCCGGCGGTGGCGGCGGCACGCACGGCGGCGGCCGGGACACGACCCCCACGGGCGGCGGCGCGCACCACACCGACACCCCCTCGACGGGCGGCCGCGGCGACGGGGTTCCGCACCAGGGCGGCGCCGGCGTCCCGGACGGCCTCGGGCACGGCCCGGGCGGCGGCGGGGGCATCCCCCACCAGGGCGGCGGAGTCCCGGACAACCTCGGCCACGAGCCCGGCGGCGGCGCGGGCCACGGCACCGACGGGGCGGGTCCGGCGGCTCCCGGCCACGGCGAGCCCCCCGCGCTCCCGCCGCACCGGGACAACGCGCACGACTACACGACCGCCGAGCGCAAGCAGATCATGGAGTACCAGGTCCACCGGGCGAACGACCCGACTGACGGGTACCGCCAGCAGTACTACAACAAGCTCGGACACCGGATCCGGATCGTGCCGGACCACACCGGACTCGTCCCGCCGCAGCTGGTCGAGGTCTCACCGGGCAAGTGGGTCCCGAAGTCGGAACTGCCGCCGCCGGTCCCGCCGAACTACCTGACCGACGCCAAGACGGTCGGGCACGAGCACCCCACGGTCACCAAGGAGATGACCGACAAGCTCGACGCGGCGGCGAAGGAGCGCCACGACGCCATGCAGGCGGACCGCAAGCCGCACACGGAATACACGGACGCCAAGGCGGCGCACAAGGCGGCGCCCACCGACGAGACCCTGGCCGCGATGGAAGAGGCCAGGGCCCGCCACAAGCCCTTCCACGAGGCGGTCTCGAAGAGGAGCGAGGAGTTCGGCGAGGCCATCGCCCGCGAGCACGCGATACCGAAGGAGTTCCCGGGCGCCAAGGAGGAGACGGTCTACGGCCCGGCGAACGGCAACGACCAGTTCGACCAGGTCTACCGGCACGGAGACCGGTACGTGGTGGTCGAGGCCAAGGGCAACGTCGGCACCGAGCTCGGTGAGCGGCGCATCGGCGCCGACCGGGTGTCGCAGGGCACCCGCGCGTACTTCGAGGACATCCTCAAGCAGATGGAGAAGCGCGCCAGGAAGGACCCGCGGGAGCAGGCGCTCTTCGACAAGCTCGACGCGGCCCTGAAGGCGAACAAGATCGACTACGTGGTGGTCAAGGGCGCCGACAACACGGGCACGTACACCGGGCATACCATCCAGCGGTTCGACATCAGCAAGTGACAGGGGAAGAGATGACGGTCATCGTGGAGAGCCACGCCGGCCCCGAGCCCGAGAGCGCGGACTGGGTCAGGAGCCAGGACGAGCGGCTGGTCGCGAACATCGAGGAGCTCGACGCGCTCCCGGGCCAGCTCGGCCGGGTCTGGAACCAGGCCGACCTGCACGTGCAGTCGCGCACCCTCGTCGATCCGACCGCGGCCGAACTGACCACGTGGGAGACGGTGGTCGACGCCGCGCAGCTGGGTTCGGCGCTCTTCCGTACGGCGGGGATGACCGAGGGCACGACGCGGTGCCGCATCCACCACGCGCTGCGGACCCTGCCCGCGACGGGTCCCGGCCACGACGCGCGCCCGTCGACGTGGCTGCGCGCGTTCTGGTACGCGGTCATCACGCGCGACCAGCCGCGGATGACGGAGCTGTGCGAGCTGCCCCTCGACGTGCTGCGGGCTTCGGGCGCGGAGCACGACGACTACCAGTACCACTGGGTGGCGGCGCTCCAGGCGTACTGGCTGAAGCGGCCGGAGCTGGTGGAGGAGCTGACGGCCACGTTCGACCGGTCGCATCCGGACGTGGCGGTGATCGCGGGCCGGGAGTACATCCAGCACGTGGAGTACCCGCCGATCAACCTGTTCTACAAGTTCCTGCGCAAGGACGAGGAGGGCTTCCGGACCGCGCTCGTCGAAGCGCTGGAACTCCACAAGCGGTACTGGACGGCCACGCCCGAGCGGGCGGAGGACATCGAGGGCCGGGTGCCGGTCGCCGTCCTCGCCGTCGCCTGCCTCGCGTACGACGGCGGGATCCCGGTCGGGGTCGAGTCCCCGTACCTGCCCGAGCACCTGCTCCGGCGTTCCTGGCTGGGGGAGTTCGAGGTCTGACGGGCCCCGGCCGGCGGGTTCCGGTTCACCGCCAGGGGCCGGTCACCGCGAAGGTGGTGCCGGGCGTGTAGGCGTTCACGAACATGGTCCGGCCGTCGGGGGAGAAGGTGACCCCCGCGAACTCCCCCCACTGGGGGTCCCCGGGCGTCCCCACGTCGTCCGCGTTCCGGGCCACCGGGTAGACGTCCCCGGCCGGCGTCACGCCGAACACGTACTGGTCCCCGCCACCGTCCTCGCACACCATCAGCCCGCCGTCGGGGGCCAGGCAGATGTTGTCGGGGGAGTCCCCGGGCAGCGCGGTCCCGGCCGCCGGGCCGAACAGCACGTCCAGCCGGAGCCGGCGCCGCGACGGATCGTAGAACCAGACCTGCCCCTGGTGGTCGGCGGCCGCGCCCTCGCGGCTGCGGGCGTAACTGGACACGAAGTACACGCCGTTGCCGCCCCAGTAGCAGCCCTCCAGCTTCTGCGCGTGGGTGATCCCGCGCGGCCCGAAGTCCTGGAGCCGGACCGGCGTCGTACCGGCCGAGGGGTCGGGTACGGGGACCCACTCCACCGGGAACTCGGCCCCGGGCCGGTCCACCGCGGCCAGGTCCGCGAGCCCGGGCACGCGCAGGGCCTCCAGCGCCCCGCCCGCCCGCAGGGAGCCGCGCCCGCCGAGGGGCCGGGCCGGCAGGAACCGGTAGAACAGGCCGAACGGCTCGACGAAGGCGTCCTCGGTCTCGTAGACGACGCCCCGGTACGGGTCGACGGCGACGGCCTCGTGGGCGAAGCGCCCCAGCGCGGTCAGCGGCACCGCGCCCAGGCGGTGCGGGTCGGCGGGGTCGACCTCGAAGACGTACCCGTGGTCCCGGGCGTATCCGGCGGTGCCGGCCCGGTCCTCGGTCTCCTCGCAGCTCAGCCAGGTGTTCCAGGGGGTCCGGCCGCCCGCGCAGTTGACGGCGGTACCGGCGAGGGCGACGCGCTCGGAGACGGGCCCGCCCGCCGGGTCCAGTTCCAGGACCGTACAGCCGCCCAGCGCCGCGGGATCGTAGGTGAGGCCGTCGACGGCCGGGACGCGCAGCGCGGCGGTGGTGCGGTTCTCGTGGTTGCGGACCAGCCGGACCCGGCCCCCGCCCGCGCCGAAGGCGGCCATGCCGTCACAGTTGCCCGGTACGGTGCCCTCGCCGGAGCGCAGTGGCTGCCCGGCGCGCGAGAGCACGCGGTACGAGAACCCGGCGGGCAGGTCGAGCAGCCCGCGCGGATCGGGCAGCAGCGGACCGTAACCGCGGTCGGCGCGGGCGGGGGTACCGGTCGCGAAGAGCGCGCCCAGGGCCCCGCTGAAGGAGACCGCGCCTGCCGCCAGCAGGCTGCGTCGGGTGACGGACATCGGCAACTCCCCGCTGATCCGCTGGAGATGTGACCGGCCCGTGGTACCACGCCGTGCCCGCCCGGGGGCGGCGGCGCGTGCGCCGGCCCGCGCCCGTCACCCCACCGGGCCCGGTGCGGTGCGCGCACGGGCCCGGCGGGTGGAGCGGCGGGGCCGCTCAGACGAGTTCGGCGCTCAGGGTGATCGTCGTACCCGTCAGGGCCTGGCTGACCGGGCAGTTCTTCTTCGCGTCCTCGGCGGCCGCGGCGAAGCCCTCCGCGTCGAGGCCGGGGACCTCGGCGCGCACGGTCAGGTGGATGCCGGTGATGCCCTCACCGGGCTGGAAGGTGACGTCGGCCTTGGTCTCGACCCGGGTGGGAGGGGTGCCCGCGCCGTCGAGGCCGTGCGAGAGCGCCATCGAGTAGCAGCTGGAGTGCGCGGCGGCGATCAGCTCTTCCGGGCTGGTCTTGCCGTTCGCGGCCTCGGCGCGCGAGGGCCAGGAGACGTCGAACGAACCCTGGCCCGAGGAGTCGAGGGTGACGACGCCGGAGCCCTTGAGGAGGTTGCCTTCCCAGACCGTGTGGGACGTGCGCGTGGTGGCCATGGTGGATCCCTTCGAAGACGTGGAAACGGCCGGGCCCCAGAAGCGCCCGGCCGTGCCAAACCTACTGGGCCACCAGGGGTTTCGCGTCACGGGCGAGCGCGGTGAGCCGCGATATGGCTCGGAAGTACTTCTTCCGATAACCGCCGTTGAGCATTTCTTCACTGAACAGCCGGTCGAAGGGGACTCCGGAGGCGAGGACCGGGACCTCGCGGTCGTACAGCCGGTCCGCCAGCACCACCAGGCGCAGCGCGGTCGACTGGTCGGGGACCGGGCCCACGTCGGTCAGGCAGACCGCCGCTATGCCGTCCGTGAGCGCGCCGTAGCGGCTCGGGTGCACCTTCGCCAGGTGGTCCAGCAGGCCCGGGAAGTCGTCGAGGCTCGCGCCCGGGGTCGCGTACGCGGCCTTGGCGACCTGCTCGTCCGTGAACGGGGCGGGGGCCTCGGGCAGGCCGCGGTGGCGGTAGTCCTGGCCGTCGATCCGCAGCGGCCGGAAGTGCGCGGACAGCCCCTGGATCTCGCGCAGGAAGTCGGCGGCCGCGAAACGGCCCTCGCCGAGCTTGCCGGGCAGCGTGTTGGAGGTGGCGGCGAGCGCCACGCCCTGTTCGACCAGACGGCTGAGCAGCGAGGACACCAGGACGGTGTCGCCCGGGTCGTCGAGTTCGAATTCGTCGATGCACAGCAGCCGGTGCCCGCCCAGGGTCTGCACGGTCTGCTGGAAGCCGAGCGCGCCGACGAGGTTGGTCAGCTCCACGAAGGTGCCGAAGGCCTTGAGCGCGGGTTCCGCGGGGGTCGCGTGCCACAGGGAGGCGAGGAGGTGGGTCTTGCCGACGCCGTAGCCGCCGTCGAGGTACACCCCGCGCGGTCCGGCGGGGGCCGCCTTGGGGGCCTTGGAGAACCAGCGGCGCTTGCCGGAGCCGCTCGCGTGCGCGCCGCCCAGGCCGGCGGCGAAGCCGCTCAGGACCGTGACGGCCTCGGCCTGGCTCGGCTGGGCCGGGTCCGGGTCGTAGGTGTCGAAGCGCACCGAGTCGAAGCGCGGCGGCGGCACCATCTCCGCCACCAGCCGTTCGGCGGGCACGCGCGGTTCGCGGGCGCACAGGGCCAGCGGGCCCGCGTCGGCTATCGGGTGCCCGGAGGCAGAACCGGAGGTGGAGAGTGATGTTGACACAGCTCTTAACTCTACGGGGCGTGGCACACTGCACCGATGCGACGCCTGTTCCCTGTGACCGATCAGACATCAGCCCCGTCCCAGGACCCGGCCGGCCACGAGTGGTCGCTGGACGAGATCGCGGACGCCTACGCCTACCCCGAGCTCGCCCCCGGCGCGCACTGGCTGCGGGCGAACATGGTCTCCACCCTGGACGGGGCCGCCCAGCACGACGGGCGCTCGCAGCCCATCTCCGGTGAGACCGACATGCGGATCTTCGGCACCCTGCGGGCGCTGGCCGATGTGGTGGTCGTCGGAGCGGAAACGGTTCGTCAGGAGGGGTACCGTCCGGCCCGGGCGCGGGAGGCCTTCGCGGCCCGCCGCGAGGCGGCCGGGCAGGGGCCCGCCCCCGCCATCGCGGTGATCACCGCGAGCATGGACCTGGACTTCGGCCTGCCGCTGTTCACGTCCCCGCTGGAGCCGACCCTGGTGCTCACGGGGGCCGCCGCGCCCGCGGACCGGGTGGAGGCGGCCCGCAAGGCCGGGGCCGAGGTGGTCGTCGCGGGCGAGGGGGCCGTCGTGGACCCCGGCCGGGCGGTGCGGGAGCTGGCCGGGCGCGGGCTGCGGCGTCAGCTCACCGAGGGCGGGCCGAGGCTGCTGGGCCAGTTCGTGGCCGCCGACGTGCTGGACGAGCTGTGCCTCACGATCTCCCCGATGCTCACGGCGGGTGACGCCCAGCGGATCGCCGGCGGCCCCTCCGTCACGGTTCCGCACCGGCTCGTGCCGGCCCGCGTACTGGAAGAGGCCGGGTTCCTGTTCACGAGCTACCGTCGGATCTGACAAAGAGGCGGAATTTGTCGTTCCGCTTTGCTTCCGCCGGGCACATACCTGGGCACACATATCTGCGCAAGGCTCCGCGGGACAGCGGGGCAGGATGGTTTCCGCAGGGGCCGGCCGACCGGCCCCGGCCCATGAAGGAGAGGGCGTCCGTGTTCACGAGCGTATTGATGATCGAGCAGCCGCTGACCACGGTGGACGTGGACTTCGTCACCACCCTGCACGGAGACGACCAGGTCTCCTTCGTCGTCCTCATGCAACCCCGGGGCGACCAGGACCGACTGCTCCGTGCCATCGACGACGTAGCGCTCGGTGAGCTTCCCGAGGCCATCCATGAGGGTGACGAACCCGAGGGGGACCAGGCCAGGGGACCCGCGGCCGTGGCCCTCGAACACTCCCTGACCGCCCTGCGCGCGAAGGGGGCCACGGCCGCCGGCCAGATCGTCGAGGACCATCCCCTCGACAAGCTGAAGGCCGTCGTGGACGAGACGAACGCCGACGAGGTGATCGTCCTGACCGCCCCGCACTTCGTCGAGGAGTTCTTCCACCGGGACTGGGCCTCCCGGGCCCGGCACAAGGTCGGGGTTCCGGTGCTCAAGCTCTTCGCCCACAACGAATAGGCTGGGGCGGTCACACCGCACAGCCCCGCACACGACGCACCCCGCACACGATCCTGGAGCGACCTGAATGAAGCCCGGCCTGCCGACCGCGATGGAACGGCCCCACTTCATCGGCATCGGCGGCGCCGGCATGTCCGGCATCGCGAAGATCCTCGCGCAGCGCGGCGCGCGGGTGGCCGGCAGCGACTCCCGTGACTCCGAGACCGCCCAGGCGCTGCGCGCCCACGGGGCCACGGTCCACGTCGGGCACGCCGCCGGCCACCTCGCCGACGACTCCACCTGCGTGGTCGTCTCCAGCGCCATCCGCGCCGACAACCCCGAGCTCGCCCGGGCCGCCGAGCTCGGCATCCCCGTCGTGCACCGCTCGGACGCCCTCGCCGGCGTGATGGAGGGCCTGCGGCCCATCGCCGTCGCCGGTACCCACGGCAAGACCACCACCACGTCGATGCTGGCGGTCTCCCTCTCGGCGCTCGGCCTGGAGCCCTCGTACGCCATCGGCGGCGACCTGGACGCCCCCGGTTCCAACGCCCACCACGGCGACGGCGACATCTTCGTGGCCGAGGCGGACGAGAGCGACCGCAGCTTCCACAAGTACGCCCCGCAGGTCGCGATCATCCTCAACGCGGAGCTCGACCACCACGCGAACTACGCGTCGATGGAGGAGATCTACGAGTCCTTCGAGACCTTCGTCTCCAAGATCGTGCCCGGCGGCACCCTCGTCGTCGCCCACGGCCAGGCCGGCGCCGCCGAGATCGCCGCCCGGGTCGCGGGCAACCCCGGCCTCCAGATCGTCACGTACGGCGAGGAGGACACCGCCGACGTCCGCATCACCAAGATCACCCCGCGCGGTCTGACCAGCGAGGTCACCGTCGTCCTCCAGGACCGGATGCTGACCTTCACCGTCTCCGTCCCCGGCCGGCACTACGCGCACAACGCCGTCGCCGCGCTCGCCGCCGGCGTCGCCCTCGGCATCCCGGCGCACAACCTGGCCTCCGCCCTCGGCAAGTACACCGGCGTCAAGCGCCGCCTCCAGCTCAAGGGCGAGTCGGCCGGCGTGCAGGTCATCGACTCGTACGCGCACCACCCGACCGAGATGACCGCCGACCTCGAAGCCATCCGCGGCGCCGCCGGGGACTCCCGCATCCTGGTCGTCTTCCAGCCCCACCTCTTCTCCCGCACCCAGGAGCTCGGCAAGGAGATGGGCCAGGCCCTGGCCCTCGCCGACGCCTCCGTGGTCCTCGACATCTACCCGGCCCGCGAGGACCCGATCCCCGGGATCACCAGCGAGATCATCATCACCGCGGCCCGGAACGCGGGCGCCGACGTCACCGCCGAGCACTCCAAGGAGGCCGTCGCCGACGTCATCGCGGGAATGGCCAAGCCCGGTGATCTCGTTCTCACGATGGGCGCGGGCGACGTCACGGATCTGGGACCGCAGATCCTCGCCCGCCTGTCGAACTGAGGGAGCGGGAACGTCATGGCGTACGAGGTCCAGAAGACGGACGAGCAGTGGCAGGCCGAGCTGACCCCGTCCGAGTACCAGGTGCTGCGCCTGGCGGGCACCGAGCCGGCCTTCCGCGGCGAGTACACCGACACCAAGACGGAGGGCGTCTACTCCTGCCGCGGCTGCGGCGCCGAGCTGTTCCGCTCCACGGAGAAGTTCGAATCGCACTGCGGCTGGCCGTCCTTCTTCGACCCCAAGGACACCGAGGCCGTCGAGCTGATCGCGGACACCTCCCACGGGATGGTCCGCACCGAGGTCCGCTGCGCCACCTGCGGCTCCCACCTCGGCCACGTGTTCGAAGGTGAGGGTTACCCGACCCCCACCGACCAGCGGTACTGCATCAACAGCATCTCGCTGCGCCTCACGCCCGAGGAGCCCGCAGCGAGCTGAGGTGGTCCTCCAGGGTCCGGCGCGGGGTCCACCCCCGCGACCGGGCCCTGCCCACGTCCAGCACCACCGGGCGGGCCAGCTGGTCCACCGCGTACCGGCTCAGGAACGGCTCCGAGCCGCCGAGCCGCGCCGCCGACTCCGCCGCCCGGGCCACCGCGAACGCCACCGGCAGCGGCAGGTGCCGGATCCGGGCCCGCACCCCGTGCGCCCGCAGCACCGCCCCCACCGCCGCGTCCCGCCCGTACGGCTCCGCGTCCGCCACGTTGTACGCGCCCGGTGCCCAGCCGGCCGCCACCAGACAGGCGTCCGCCAGGTTCTCCACCGCCGTCAGGCTCAGCCGCACGTCCGGGCCCGGCAGCCACAGCGTCCCCGCCCGGACCTTGGACAGCAGCCGGGGCAGCAGCTGCGTGTCGCCCGGCCCGTAGACCGCCCTCGGACGCAGCACCACGGCGCCCCCGGCCAGCGCCAGCGCCTCGCCCGCCGCCTTCGTACGGCCGTACGCGTTCAGGTGCCCCGCCCGCGGATGGTCCTCCGTGACCCGCTCCCGCGACCGCCGCGGGTCGTACACGCTGGCGCTGCTCACCCACACCACCGGCCGCCCCGCCGCCGCCCGCAGCAGCCGCGCCGTACCGCCCTCGTTCACCGCGCGCATCGCCGCCTCCGCCCGCGAGCCCGGCGCCGGATCGCCCACGGCCGCCGCGCAGTGCACCACGAAGTCCGCACCCGCCAGGTCCGGCACCTCCCGGGCCGCGTCCCAGAACCGGTGTTCCCCCACCGGCCCCGGCCGACGGCCCACGCACACCACCGAAGCCCCCGCCGCGGCCGCCGACCGGGCCACCTGCCCGCCGCAGAACCCGCTCGCCCCCGTCACCGCGATCCGCATCCTCACGCCCCCGCCCGCACCGTCAGCGACCGCCAGCCGGGCAGCGCCGCCCGCCGGTCCACCCGCGCCCGCGTCACCACCGGACGGTACGGAGCCAGCTCCTCCAGTACGTCGCCCAGCAGGACGGCCGCCAGCCGCGCCCCGGGACACGCGTGCGGCCCCGCCCCGAACACCAGCCGCGCCGCCCCCGGCCCCGCCGGATCCCGCGCGTCCGGGTCCCGCCGGTGCGCCCCCGCCGCGTGCCGGGCCACCAGCACCAGCCGGTCACCGCCGCGCACCGGACAGCCGCCCACCGACCCGGCCGCCGCCGCCACCCGCGGCAGCACCGGCGAGGCCGCCGTCACCCGCAACAGCTCCTCCGCCAGCCGCGGCCGCAGCTCCGCGTCCGCCGCCTGCCCCCACAGGCCCGCGTCCGCACACCAGGCGACCGCCCGGGGCACCGCCGCCACCGTGGTGTTCACCGCGGCCACCGCCACCATCGAGGACAGCGCGTCCCCGCCCCCGAGCAGCGTCCGCAGCCGCTCCGCCTCCCGGACCGCCGCGGCCGCCGCCCCGGGGCGGGGCGGGCCCGGCAGGTGGCCGCGCACCGAAGCCGCCGCGGCCCGCGCCGCGGCCTGAGCCAGCGCCACCGGCTCCGCCTCCGACCCCAGCAGGGCGCCGGCCACCGTCCCGGCCGCCTCCCGCGCGAGCGCCACCACGTCCACCTCCCCGCCCCCGGCCAGCGGGGCGCACCCGCGCTCCAGCAACGGCCGCCACACCGGCCGGAGTTCCGCGATCCCCTCCGCGCCCAGCCGCCGCGCCAGCGACCGCCGGTCCGCCCGGTGCCCCGCGCCCTCCTGGTCGAACAGCACGTCCCCGGCCCCGCGCAGCGCGGCCCGCGCCGCCCCGCCCGTGGTACCCGCGGCCGCACGGTCCAGCGGCAGCCGGGTCAGCGCCTCGCGGTACGCGTCCGCGTCGTGCACCAGCAGCGTCCCGCCCAGCCGGCGCACGCCCCGCCCCCGGGTCGCCGCCAGCAGCCCGAACAGCAGCGGATGGCTGCGCAGGTAGACGAGGCGGTCCCGGCGCCGGGCCTTCGCGTGGCCGGTGGCCTCCGCACGGGTGGTGCTCATCGGACGTGGACCTCTTTCGTGTCGGCGGGCCGGTAGCGCCGGTCCCAGTACCACAGGAGGGTGCGCCGGGCACCCCAGGACCGCAGCCGCCGCAGACTGTTCTCCACGACGAGCCGTTCGACCCGTACGATCCGCGCGCTGTGCTGCCGGGCCCGGTTGAGGAGCTCCACGTCCTCCGAACCCTCCTCCAGCGGCTCCCTCGGAGCACCGCCGCAGCGCAGGTACAGACCGGCGGTGATCCCCAGGTTGTGGCCGTGGCACAGCACGTACGGGGCCCGGTAGCACGGATCCCGGTGCGCGGCCCGGAAGCGCCCGTACAGGGACGTCAGCCGGACCAGCGCGGGCAGCAGCCGGGCCTCGGCGAAGCCGGGCCGCTCGTCGCGGCGCGGCACGCTGCGCCCGCACAGCATCTCGCCGCCGCGCCCGAACTCCGCCCGGGCGACGGCCGTCCAGTCCCGGGCGGGCAGACAGTCCGCGTCCGTACGCAGCAGCAGTCGCGCCCCGCCGCGCACCGCGTACCGGAAACCGGTGTCGGCGGCCGTCCCCGCGCCGGGCTCGGACTCGGAGACCAGCACCACCGGGAAGGGCGCCGACCGGGCGAACTCCCGTACGATCCGGGCGGTCCCGTCGGTGGAGGCGTTGTCGACGACCACCAGCGAGAAGCCGGTGTCGTCCTGGGCGGCGAGCGCGGCCAGCGTGGCCCCGATCGCCCGCTCCTCGTTGTACGCGGGCACGACCACCCACAGGTCCGGCCCGGTGTCCGCCTCCCGCGGGCCCCGGTGCGGCGCCCTCATCCGCGGCCCCGGCCCCGGCCCCGGCCCTGGCCCCGGCCCTGGCCCTGGCCCTGGCCCTGACCCGGCGCGCCGGCCGTACCCCGCACGCCCAGCCGGGCCGCCGCCAGGGCCGAGGCCGCCGCCCGGTCCGGTTTGCGGGAGCGCCCCGACAGCGGGATCCGCGCGAACAGCAGCGCGTCCGGCCGGGCCGAGCCCATCCGCCGCAGCGGGCCCGACAGGGCGGCGCGCAGGGCCGGTTCGGCGACTCCGCGCCGCGGCTGGACCACCGCGACGAGCCGTTCGTCCCCGTCGCCCGCCGGAATCCCGACGAGCACGCCCAGCTCCACCCCGGGCACGTGCAGCGCGGGCTCGTACAGGCCCGGGTAGATGTTCTCCGCCCGCCGCAGCACCATGTCCTTGCAGCGGCCCTCCAGGACGATCCGCCCGGCCGGGTCCAGCCGCGCCCGGTCTCCCGTACGCACCCACGGATCGGGTTCCTCCCCCAGGTAGCGGTGCCGGGCCGCGGGCCCGGTCAGCAGCAGCTGACCGGCGTCGTCCCGGACGGCCCGCACCCCGGGCAGCGGGGCGCCCACCAGGTCACCGGCCCCCTCGAAGGCGGTCTTCTCCCGGGACTCCACCGCGGCCGCCGGGAACAGTTCGGTCAGCGCGTACACCCCCCAGGCCTCGTCCGCGCCCGCCTGCCGGACCCGGTGCAGCAGCCCGGCGCTCGCCGGAGCCGAACCCGTCCACACCCGGCCCGTGAACCGGGCCCCCGCGTCCAGGGCGTCCCGCAGCTGCGGCGGCGTCAGATAGGTGTCCTCGGGCCGCAGCCGCGCCAGCTGCCGGGCCAGCACCCGCGGCGAGCGGGCCGGCAGGGCGACCGGCGCCCCGCGGGTCAGGGCGGGCACGAGCACGAAGAACGTCCCGCCCAGCACCGGCGCGTCACCGCCGCCGGAGCCGGGCGCGAAGAGGGCGGACACCGTCTCCATGCCCGCGCCCAGCCCCGCCCGGCTGTGCACCACCGCACGCGGCCGGGACGTGGTGCCCGAGGTGAACACGATCACCGCGTCGCCGTCCGCGTCCCGGGCGGCCGGCACCCCGGTCCGGGGCGCCCCCGACTCCAGCGCGGGCGCACACCCCGGCAGCCGGCGGCCGACGGTGGCCACCGGCCCCAGACCGGACAGCTCCGGCAGCTCCAGCCCCGACCGGCGGGCCAGCGGCCGGGCCCACCCCGCTACCGCCTGCGCGGCCGCGTCGGCGAGCACCAGGCCGGGCCGGGCCAGCGCGAGCCGGGCCCGCAGCACCTCCGCCCCGGCCCCCGGGTCGAGGACCGCGCCGCGCAGCCCGAGCCGCCACAGGGCCAGCAGCACCGCAAGGGCGCGCGGCCCGGGCCGTACCGCCACCCCGACGGTGTCCCCGGCCCGCAGGCCGCGCGCGTGCAGCGCGGCGGCGTACGCGTCGGCCAGGTCGGCGAGTTCGCCCCGGGTGGCACGCACCCGGGTGGCGCCCGTACGGCTCGGGGCCAGGACCGCCGGCCGCTCGGGCCGGGAACGCAGCGCGTGTCCGAGCCGGTCCAGCATCAGCGCGGGTCCGTTCCGTGCGCGCCGCTGCCCTGGTCGAGGTACCAGCGGGCCGTGCCGGCGATCCCGTACGCCCTGATCCGGCGCGTGGAGTTCTCCACGACCATCGACCGGCAGCGGCTGATGCGGTCGGTGTGGCGGCGCACGGCGTTGAGGAAGAGCCGGTCCGTGGGGGAGGGGCGCCGGGGCATCCCGCCGACGGCCAGGTACAGCTCGGCGGTGATCGCCATGTTGTTCCCCGCGTGCATCCGGTACGGGGCCCGGTAGCCGTTGCGGCGGGCGTGCCCGGGCCGCAGCCGCCCGAACAGCGCGGCCACCGAGACCAGGCCCGCGAACACGGCCCGGCCGAGCGGGCCGTGCTCGTCGCCCCGCGCGACGATCCGCCCGCACACCAGCCCCGGCCGCTCCCGCAGCGCGGCCCGCGCCGCGCCCGTCCAGCCGGGCCGGGGCAGACAGTCGGCGTCCGTCCGGGCCAGCAGGCTCGCACCGCGCGCGATCGCGTACCGGAAACCGGTGTCCACGGCCGAGCCGACCCCCTTGTCCGGCTCCTCGATGACCTCCACCGGGAACGGCGCGTCCGCCGCGAACGCCCGCGCGATGTCCCCGGTGCCGTCCGCCGAGGCGTTGTCCACGACCAGCAGGGTGAAGTCCCGGTCCCGCTGCGCGGCCAGCGCCCGCAGCGTCCCGGCGAGCCGGAGCTCCTCCTCGTGCGCGGGCACCACCACCCACATGCGGGCGTTCACGACTTCTCCCAGACCATCGTCATGATGCTGATCCCGCCGCCGAGACCGACGAACAGCACCCGTTCGCCCGGGGCCAGTGCGGTGAACACCCGGTCCAGCTGCACCCCGATGCTCGCGCTCGCCACGTTCCCGAGCTCCGGGACCGTGACCACCAGCTTCTCGGCGGGCACCCCCGTCAGCTCCGCGAACCGCTCCAGGTAGGGCACCGTCACCTGGTGCACGAGCACCTTCGCGAAGCCGTCCCAGTCCGTGCCCGCCCGGTGCAGCGTCCGGTCGACGACCGCGGTGCCCACCTTCTCGAACACCCCGCGCAACTCGTGGCCGTCGCCCTGGAAGTACGTGTACGAGTCCCCCCGCGGGTGCCGCGAACCGCCGCCCGGGATGCCACCGACCTCCCAGTGCTCCGAATGCGTCTCGGTGTCCACGTCGAGGATCCCGCCCCGCTCCACGGCCTCCACGACCACGGCCGCCCCGGCATCGCCGAAGGTGTAGCCCGCGAACCCGTCGCGGAACTCCGCGAAGTCCGCCGGAGCCTTCCGCACGGCCCGGCTCGGGGTCTCCCCGGTGACCACCAGGGCCCGGCGCGCCCGTCCGGCGAGGACCATCGTCTGGGCGAGGTCGATGCCGTTGACGAAGCTGTTGCAGGCGTTCGTCACGTCCAGGGCGTGGGCCCGGGAGCCGAGTTCGGCCTGCACGATGTGCGCGGTGGCCGGCTCGACCATGTCCCGGGACGCCGAGGCGAACACCAGCAGGTCCACGTCGTGCGGGGTCAGACCGGCGGAGTCCAGGGCCCGGCGGGCCGCGCCCGCGGCCAGCGTGGACGCGTACACCCCCTCGGCCGCGACGCGGCGGGAGACGATTCCGGTGGCCTTGGTCAGGATCCCCGGCGGCAGCGCGAGACCGCCGGGGCGGGCCACTTCCCGCTGGAGGTCGTCGGAGGTCAGGACGTCCTCCGGCAACAGGCTGCCGACGGCGGTTATCCCGGCGCGCGGAGGCGGATCACAGGGCTGAATGAGCATGCCCTCACGATGACAAGGCGGCCGCGCCGGGGCCTGAGTACGGATGCTCAGATCCCTTGCGGGGCCGCTGAGTAGGAGCCCCGGGCTCCGCCCGCCCGGTCCCACCGGGACGGGAGGACACCGGGCGGGGCGGTCGGGCCCGGGCCCGCCGCCGGGGGCGTTACGCGGCGGGCCCGTCCCGCTCGGGGTTCCGGCGGCGGGGGGTGATCCCGGCCCAGTCCGCGCCGGCCGGGCCGTCGGGGGCGGCGGCCGCGCTTTCGCGCTCCGGTGCGGGGTCGGGCGGGAGCCGGCGGCGCCCGGTCCCGGACAGCCGGGCGCGCAGCCCGGCGCGCAGCCGGGCGAAGGGCTTCGGGCGGCACCAGGCACGGAACTCCTCCGCCCGGCGCCCGCCGAGCCCCGCCAGTTCCTCCTCGGCTTCGGCGAGCGCCGCGGGCGGCAGGTCCCGTACGGCGGGCCGGAGCACGCCGGACAGCAGGTCCTCCCGGGTCTCCTGCCAGCGCGGGCCCGCCTGCGGATGCGAGGACCACACGGCGAAGCAGCCCGCGAGGTAGCGCGGCGAACGGCGCAGCAGCTCCCCGACCCGGGGGTCCCGCGCCGCCTGCCGGTACGCGGCCAGCAGCGCGGCGTCCTCGCTGTCGATCAGCGCCCGCACCGCGGCCGGGTCGGGCGGGTCCGGCGCCAGCAGCCGGGCCGCGGCGAGCGCGAGGGCGTGCTCCCGGGTCCCGGGTCCGGGTTCCCGCGGCGGGGGAGCGGCCTGCCGTACGGGGGCGGGCGCCGCCCCGGCCGCCGCCGGCGTTCCGGTCCGGGCAGGGGTTCCGGTCCCGGCCGCTGCCTCCGCCGTCGCCCGCAGGGCCTGCCGCAGCCGGTCGGGGAGTTCCGCCCCGAACCGGTCCAGGACCTCCCGCGCGAGGTCCGCCGCCGTCGGATCCCCCGCCGGGGCCCGGGTCGCGGCCTGCGCGAGCAGCTCCCAGGTGCCCGCGTCCCGGTGGACCGGCGCGCCCGTCGTCGCCAGTACCAGCAGGGCCTCGTCCGCCCCGGGCGGGTCCCCGTCCCACACGAGCCGCATCCCCGTGCGCAGCACCAGCGGTTCGGCGTACAGGGAGACCCCGCAGGCCCGGAGCAGGGTGTCGAGGGCGACGACCCGGTCCGGCTCGTCCCGCGTCACCTCGGCGGCCCGCTCGCACAGGTGCAGATGCGGTACCGCCTCCGCGGCCCCCAGCCGCAGCCCGGTACGGGCGAACAGCCGGACCCCGGCGGGCGGATCGCCCGCGGCGAGGGCGTCCAGCCGGTCGAGTACGAGGACCCGGAGCGCCGGCAGCTCCGTCAGCCCGGCCCGTACGTCCTCCCCGTACGCCCGCCGCGGATCGCCCAGCAGCGCGAACGCCAGCTTGCGGGCCACCTCCGGCAGCGGCGCGGCCGGGTCCGCCCCGAGGGCGTCGGCCACCCGTGCGAGCCGGCCACCCGCCCCTTCCGGGCCGTCGCCCGCGACCGGAACCGCCGCGGGCAAGGCCGGGCCGGGCGCGCCGGCCGGGCCCGCCGCCTCGCGCCGTACGCCGCCCACGGCATCCCGGTGCCCGGCGGCTTCCAGCGGGCCCGCCGCCCGCTGCGGCGGGCCGCCGTCCGCACCCGGCGCCGACGGGCCCGGCCCGGACGGCGGTTCCAGCGCGTCGAGCCACACGTCGTGCGCCGCGCTCCGGCGTCCGGCCGGGCTCACCGCGCCCGGCCGGCCACCGCTGACGTGCGCCCCGCCGCCGGGCGCGGGCAGCGCCCGCTCGGGGCGGGTGTCGTCGGGCGCGTCCTGTTGTCCGGTGGCCGGTCCGGTGGGTTCGGCGTGGTCGGGTGCGGTCGTGTGGCCGGGTCCGGCGGGTCGGTCGGCCGGGGGGGCGGGCGGCTGTTCGGGGCGGGCGGGCCGGTTCAGTGCCCGGTGGAGGGCGTCGAGGCGGGTGTCGTCCAGCGCGTCCCCGTGTTCGGCGGCCCAGTCGGCGGCCTTCGCGCGGGCCGGTGCGTCCAGGGGGATCCCGGCGGCCAGGGCGAGCGCGGCCAGCGGGCCCGCGTCGTAGGGGTCGCCGGGCAGCCGGCGCACCTCCGCGAACAGCTGCGGGCGCCCCGCGAGCCAGACCCGGGCGGCGGTCCGCGCCCACGGGTGCGCGGACGGCGCGGAGCCGGCCGGTGCGGGCTCGCGCGCGGGGGCGTGGATCCGGTACCGCTGCTCCGCCCCGGCAACGCGCCCGTCCCCGCCGGGCCGTACGCCGATCAGCTGCTGCGGGGCGCGTTCCGGACGCCGCGTGTAGGTGGTGAACGTGAGCCACTGCCCCCGCCGGTGCGGCAGCACGCTGCACGCCAGCATCACCCAGCGGGCCACGTCCCCGCTGTCCGGCTCCACCAGCACGATCCGCGGGGCCCCGGGATCCGTCCCGAGCCGCCGCACGTCCGCGAAGAACCCCTCCAGCCACGGTCCCCGCGCCGCGACGAACGCCGCCAGCGCGGCCGCGTCGTGCCGTCCCGGTGCGGGCACCTTCGCGAGCGGCGGGGGCGGGCCGCCGGGCGGGGTCCGCGAGGCCCACTGCGGTGAGCCCCAGGCCGTGATCGGCAGGGCCCCCTGGACCGCCCCGGAACCGTCCGGTCCGGGCAGGTGCACGGCGTGCGCGTGGAAGCCGCCGGGGCGGCCGGCGGGGTCGTCCGGGTCGGCGCCGGTGCACACCGTACGGGCCAGCAGCCGGCTCCCGTCGGAGAGCGTGCTCAGGCTCAGCGCCACCGGGAACGACGCCAGTTGCTCCTCCGTCGGGCGCGGCGGGGCGTCCTCGGGCGGCTCGTACCCGATCAGCCGCTCCGCCTCGCGCAGCAGCGCGGCGGGGACGCCGGGGGTGACCGCGGTGAACCGGGATCCGGTACCCCGCAGGCCGGGCGGCCCGTCAGGGGCCCCCGCGTAGTGGACCTGGGCGAGGCTCACGCGTCCCCCTCCGGCCCGGCGGCCCTTCCCGGCCGGGCGGCCGGCTGCGGCCGGGCGTTCCCCTCGGGCCCGGCGGCTCTTCCCGGCCGCGAGGCCCCCGCGGCCAAGGCGTCTTCCCCGGACGCGCCCTCCGGCCGGCCGGCGCCCGGCGGCCGCCGACGGCCCGCCCCGGCGGGTATCGGATCCCGGACGCGCCGCCCCCGCGCCGGGCGCGCGGTGAAGTGGTGTGCCTCCAGGGGCTGTTGCGCCGCGCGGAGTTCCCCGTACCGTTCCACCGGCGGAGCCACCGGCCCGAACTCGGTCGCCGCCATGCGTCTGCGCCCCCCGTGCAGTGTGTGGAAGGTCATTCCAGCAGATCCGGGGTCCGTGCGGGAGGCCTTTCCCCGGGGCTTTCCGTTCGCCCGCTGTACGGCCCGACGTCAGACGGGGATCTCCGTCCGGTACCCCGGGGCGGCTGTCCTTGGGGCGCCCCTCGACTCCCCCCTCACCTCCAGAGGTCGTCACCCATGGCTGAACTCAACCGACGCAGGTTCCTTCAGATCGCCGGCGGGACCGCCGCGCTCACGATGCTGAACGAGAGCATCGCGCGCGCCGCGGCGATCCCCGCCGCACAGGGCGGCACCGGGACCATCCAGGACATCGAGCACGTCGTCGTCCTCATGCAGGAGAACCGTTCCTTCGACCACTACTTCGGAGCCATGAAGGGCGTCCGCGGTTTCGGGGACCCCCGCCCCGTGCTCCAGGACAACGGCAAGTCGGTCTTCCACCAGTCCAACGGGACGAAGGACGTCCTCCCCTTCCACCCGGACGTGGAGGACCTCGGGATGCAGTTCCTGGAGGGCCTGAACCACGACTGGGCCGGCGGCCACCAGGCCTACAACAACGGCAAGTACGACAAGTGGATCCCGGCGAAGACGGCCACGACCATGTCGTACATGACCCGGAACGACATCCCGTTCCACTACGCCCTGGCCGACGCCTTCACCGTGTGCGACGCCTACCACTGCTCGTTCATCGGAGCCACCGACCCCAACCGCTACTACCTGTGGACGGGTCACACGGGCAACGACGGCACCGGCGGCGGCCCCGTCCTCGGCAACCAGGAGCTGGGCTACGGCTGGAAGACCTACCCCGAGCGCCTGGAGTCGGCCGGGGTCTCCTGGAAGGTGTACCAGGACATCGGCGACGGCCTGAACGCGGCGGGTTCCTGGGGCTGGATCAACGACGCCTTCCGCGGCAACTACGGCGACAACTCGCTGCTGTACTTCAACACCTACCGCAACGCCCAGCCGGGCAGCGCCCTGTACGAGAAGGCCCGTACGGGCACCAACGTCAAGGCGGGCGAAGGGTACTTCGACCGGCTGCGCGCCGACGTGGTGGGCGGCACCCTGCCGCAGGTCTCCTACATCGCCGCCCCCGAGGCGTTCAGCGAGCACTCCAACTGGCCGACGAACTTCGGCGCCTGGTACATCTCGCAGGTCCTGGACGCGCTGACCGCGAACCCGGCCGTCTGGGCGAAGACCGCCCTGTTCATCACGTACGACGAGAACGACGGCTTCTTCGACCACGTGGTCCCGCCGTACCCGCCCACCTCCTCGGCGTGGGGCCTGTCCACCGCCGACGTCACCCGCGACCTGTACGCCGGGGGCGGCGGCTACGCGGCCGGGCCGTACGGGCTCGGCCCGCGCGTGCCGATGATCGTGGTCTCCCCGTGGAGCAAGGGCGGCTACGTCTGCTCCGAGACCTTCGACCACACCTCGGTGATCCGCTTCATGGAGAAGCGCTTCGGCGTGCAGGAGCCGAACATCTCGCCGTGGCGCCGCGCGGTGTGCGGCGACCTGACCTCGGCGTTCGACTTCACCCGCGCGGACGCGGCGCCGGCCGCGCTGCCCTCCACGGCCGGGTACGTGCCGCCGGACAAGGACCGTCACCCGTCCTACCACCCGACCCCGCCGGCCACGGGGACCCTGCCGAAGCAGGAGGCGGGCGGCAAGCCGACCCGCGCCCTGCGCTACAGCCCGTACGTGGACGGCAAGGCCACCGTCTCCACCGGCAAGTTCACGCTGACCTTCGCCTCCGGCCCGTCGCTGGGCGCCCACTTCCACAGCACGTCCGGCAACCGCACCGACGGCCCGTGGCCCTACACGGTGGAGGCGGGCAAGACCCTGTCCGACACCTGGAGCACCAGCGCGTCCACCGGCAACCAGATCAACCTCACCGTGTGGGGTCCCAACGGGTTCCTGCGCGCCTGGAAGGGCCCGGCGAAGAAGGCCGGCCCCGAGGTCACGGCCCGCCACGTCGACGCGAGCGGCAACCTGGCCCTGACCCTGACCAACGGGGGCACGGCCGCGGTGAACCTCACGGTGAGCAACGCCTACGGCGGCGCCGCCCAGACCTTCAAGGTCAACGCCGGCGCGAGCGTCTCCCACACGGTGGACCTGCGCGCCACGGACCGCTGGTACGACGTGAAGGTGGTCTCGGACGCCGACGCGACGTTCCTGCGCCGGTTCGCCGGTCACGTGGAGACGGGCGCCCCGGGCGTCTCCGACCCGGCGATCAAGACCGTCTGACCAGGGAACCCCGGTCCGGTCGGACCACCCGACCGGACCGGGGCCCGCCCGGCGGCCGGAGCGTGGTGTGACCGCGGGCCGGGTGGGCAGAGGTACGGCGTCGCTGTCATCTCCGTCACCGAAGGAGACCGCATGGCCATCGCCCATCGCAGGATCGGCACCGGACCCGTCCGCGTCATCGTGCTGCACGACTGGTTCGGGACCTCCGCCAACTGGGGCTCCGTACTGGACCATCTGGACCCGCGGGAGTTCTCGTACGCGTTCCTCGACTACCGGGGCTACGGCGAGCGGCGGGACGTCCCCGGCCGCTACAGCCTTCCCGAGATCGCCGACGACGTCCTCGAACTCGCCGACCAGCTGGGCTGGGACACCTTCTCCCTGCTCGGGCACTCCATGGGCGGCAAGGCCGTCCAGCAGGTCCTCGTACGGGCCCCCGAGCGGATCGAGAAGCTGATCGGGCTGGCGCCGGTCCCGGCCGCGCCCTACGCGATGGACGACCAGACCCACGCCCTCTTCCACGGCGCCGCCGCCGACCCGGACAAGCGCCGCGCCATCATCGACCTGGTGACCGGCCACCGGGTGAGCCGCCACTGGCTGGAGGGGATGGTCGCCCACTCGGTCGCGGTCTCCCGCCCCGAGGCCGTCACCGGCTACCTCGCGAGCTGGCAGCCGCTGGACCTGTCGTCGGCCGTCAAGGGCAGCACGGTGCCGGTGCTGGTCCTGGTGGGGGAGTACGACCTCGCGCTGACGGCCGACGTGATGCGCGCCACGTGGCAGGCCTGGTATCCGAACTGCCGCGTCGTCACGCTCCCGGGCTCCGGCCACTACCCGCCGCACGAGACCCCGGTCGCCTTCGCCACCGAGGTGGAGGCCTTCCTCCGCGGCTAGCCGGGACACGAAAAAACCCGTGGGGTACGAGGCGGACCTCGTACCCCACGGGGATCAAAAGGGTGAGTGACGGGACTTGAACCCGCGGCCACCTGGACCACAACCAGGTGCTCTACCAACTGAGCTACACCCACCACGAAGGGCGGCGGACCACCCGTTCGACGTGCAAGCACAGCATAGCCGATCAGAAGGGTGGTCCCGCGACGCCTTATCCGGCGGACCGGCTCCCGGACAGGGTGGCCGCGAGCCGCCCGGCGAAGCCCTCCTCGCGGCGCGCGGCCCGCTCCACGGCCGCCGCGGCGAGGGCCCGCACGATCGGGTGCGGCCGGGTGCCGTCGCCGGACAGCTCCGGCTGGAAGAGCGTCGCGAGGAAGAAGGGGTGCCCCGGCAGCTCGGCCACGCGCACCTGCCCGTCCTCGTCGTGCCCCGAAAGCCGCAGCCCGTGCGCGGTGAGCGCGGGCAGGTGCCGGGGCGCCGGTCCGTAGTCGCAGTGGTAGCGCTCCATCGACCGCTCGGCGCCCAGCGCGGACTCGGCGAGCGAGCCCGGCTCGGCCCGTACGAGGCCCTCGTGCCCGACGAGCGAACAGGCGAGCGGCGCGATCAGCGGGTCGCCCGCCCCGGGGTCGTTCTCGGCGTGCGCCGCGCCCGTCAGCCCGCACACGTTGCGGGCGTACTCCAGCAGCGCGTGCTGGAAGCCGCCGCAGGTGCCGAGGAACGGGACGCCCTCCTCGCGGGCCACCCGGATCGCGGCGACCGCCCCGGCCTCGCTGGCATACGGGCTGCCGGGCAGCACCCACACCGCGTCGAAGCGGGCCAGGGTGCCCGCGGCCGCCTCGGCCTCCGCGCCGGCCGTGGGGATCCAGTACGCGTCGAGGACGAGCCCGTCGCGGGAGGCCAGGGAGTCCAGCAGGACCGGGACGCGGGTGTGGGAGGTCACGTGCGGGGAGCGGTCGCCGACGAGGGCGATCCGGGCGATCGGAGCGGTCTTCATGACGATCATCCTGCGACCCCCACGCCGTTCAGCGCCAACGATTGTTCCTGCACCTTCGATAAGCAGCGCTGATGACATGCTGGAGGGATGGACCCGCACCTGCTCCGCACCTTCGTCACCGTGACCCGCCTCGCCTCCTTCTCGGCGGCCGCCCGCGAGCTCGGCTACACCCAGTCGGCCGTCTCCCAGCACATCGCCGCGCTGGAGGCGGACCTGCGCACCGAGCTGCTCACCCGCAGGCCCGTCGCGCCCACCGCGGCCGGGGAGCGGCTGCTGGAGCACGCCGGGCCGCTGCTGCTGCGCCTCGACGCGGCCCGCGCCGACGTCCTGCGCCTGGCCGCCGCGCCGCCCGGCCGGGTCACCCTCGCCGCCTCCCCGCTGGCCGTCGGGCCGGCCCTGCTCGCCGCGCTGCCCGCCACCGGGGTCACCCTGCGCGTCCTGCCCCCGGACGAGGTGCCCGCCGCCGTCGCCACCGGCGGCTGCGACCTCGGGCTCGTCGACGGCCTGGCCGCGCCCAGCGACCCGCTGCGGCTGCCCGACGTGGCCCCCCTCACCGTCACCGGCGTCGGCGAGGAGGCGCTGGCCCTGCTGCTGCCCGCCGGACACCCCCTCGCCGGACGGGCCGCCGTCCGCCTCGACGACCTCGCCGACGCGCGCTGGCTGGACGCCCCCGGCGTGGGCCGCCCGCTCACCGCCGCCCGCGGCTCCGTCCGCTACGAAGGCACCGACCTGTACGCCCTGTGCGCCCTCGCCGCCGCCGGGCACGGCCTCGTCCTGCTGCCGCCGCGCGTCGCCGGGGCCGCCGGCGCCGGTGTGTGCGTACCGCTGTCCGCGCCGCGCCTGGTGCACCGTACGGAACTGCTCACGCCCGGGAGCGTGACCGGCGCGGCCGCGGCCCTCGCCGCACGGCTCGCGGCAGGATCCCCGTATGACCTCTGAACCCACCGCCCCCGCCCCCTTCACGACCGCCGACTACGCGGCCCGGATGGCGGCCGCCGCGCGGACCGCCGCCGACGCGGGACTGGCCGGCCTGCTGATCGCCCCCGGGCCCGACCTGGTCCACCTCACCGGCTACCGCCCGACCGCCGAGACCGAACGGCTCACCCTGCTCGTCCTCGCCGCCGACCGCGACCCGGTCCTGGTCGTCCCCGCCCTGGAGGCACCCGACGCCGAGAAGGCGCCCGGCGCGGGCGCGCTGACCCTGCGCGACTGGACCGACGGCGGGAACCCGTACGGCACCACCGCGCCGCTCCTCGACAGCGGCGGCCGCTTCGGGGTCAGCGACAACACCTGGGCGCTGCACCTGCTGGGCCTGCAAAGGGAGTTGCCCGCCACCTCCTACGCCCCCCTCACCGACGCCCTGCCCATGCTCCGCGCCGTCAAGGACGAACGGGAACTGGCGCGGCTCGAAGCCGCCGGGGCCGCCGCCGACGCCGCCTACGCGCAGATCCTGCACGTCCCCTTCGAGGGCCGCCGCGAGAGCGAGGTGGCCGAGGACCTGGCCGGACTGCTGCGCGTGCACGGCCACTCCCAGGTCGACTTCACCGTCGTCGGCTCCGGCCCCAACGGCGCCAACCCGCACCACGAGGCCGGCGAACGCGTCATCGCCCGCGGCGACATGGTCGTCCTCGACTTCGGCGGCCTCAAGCACGGCTACGGATCCGACATCTCCCGCACCGTGCACGTCGGTGAGCCGACCCCCGAGGAACAGCGCGTCCACGACGTGGTCCGCGAGGCCCAGCAGGCCGGCGTGGCGGCCGTCCGCCCCGGCGTCGCCTGCCAGGAGGTCGACCGGGCCGCCCGTGCGGTGATCACCGAGTTCGGCTACGGAGACCGGTTCGTCCACCGCACCGGCCACGGCATCGGCGTCACCACCCACGAACCGCCGTACATGGTCGAGGGCGAGGAACAGCCCCTCGTCCCCGGCATGTGCTTCTCCGTCGAGCCCGGCATCTACCTGCCGGGCCGCTTCGGCGTCCGCATCGAGGACATCGTCACCGTGACCGCGGACGGCTGCCGCCGCCTGAACAACGCCCCGCGCGAGATGGCCGTCGTCGAGTAGCCCGGGCGGGACGGCACCCCGGGCGGGACGGCAGGCCCCCGCGGGCCACCGCCCCCGCCGGTCAGTGCCCGAGGATCACCGCCGACTCGCCCGGTACGTGGATCCGCCCGTCCGGCCCCGGATGCTCCGCCGGCTCCCACGAGGCCAGCACCCGCACCCCGTTGCGGCCCAGCGCGATCGTCACCGGCTCCGGAGCCAGGTTCACCGCCACCCGGACGTCGCCCCGCCGGAAGGTCAGCCAGCGGCGCTCCTCGTCGTGCGCGACCCGCACCGCCGCGAGGTCCGGGTCGCGCAGGTCCGGCTGGGTGCGGCGCAGCGAGACCAGGGTCCGGTACCAGTCCAGCAGCCGGGCGTGCGCGGCCCGTTCGGGCTCCGCCCAGTCCAGGCAGGAGCGGTCGCGGGTCGCCGCGTCCTGCGGGTCCGGGACCTCCTCCGCCTTCCAGCCGTGCGCCGTGAACTCCCGCCGCCGCCCGGCGCGCACCGCCTCCGCGAGCTCCGGGTCGGGATGGTCGGTGAAGTACTGCCAGGGGGTGCCCGCCCCCCACTCCTCGCCCATGAACAGCATCGGCACGAAGGGCCCGGTCAGCGCCACCGTCGCCGCGCAGGCCAGCAGCCCGGGGGAGAGGGAGGCCGACAGCCGGTCACCGAGCGCCCGGTTGCCGATCTGGTCGTGGGTCTGCGTGTAGCCGAGGAACCGGTGCGCGGGGGTGCGGCGCCGGTCCACCGGGCGGCCGTGCGTACGGCCCCGGAAGGAGGACCAGGTCCCGTCGTGGAAGAAGGCCCGGGTCAGGGTCTTGGTGAGGGCGCCGAGCGGGGCCGCGGCGAAATCCGCGTAGTAGCCCTGGGACTCCCCGGTCAGCGCGCAGTGCAGGGCGTGGTGGAAGTCGTCGTTCCACTGCGCGTGCAGGCCCAGTCCGCCCGTGGCGCGGGGGGTCGTGGTGCGCGGGTCGCACCGGTCGGACTCGGCGATCAGGAACAGCGGCCGGGCGGTCTCGGCCGCCAGCGCGTCCACGGCCGCCGCCAGTTCCTCCAGGAACGTCAGCGCCCGGTCGTCCGCGAGCGCGTGCACCGCGTCCAGCCGCAGCCCGTCGATCCGGTAGTCCCGCAGCCAGGCCAGCGCACTGTCCAGGAAGTACGCCCGCACCTCGTCGGAGCCCGCCGCGTCCAGGTTCACCGCCGCGCCCCACGGCGTGTGGTGGGTGTCGGTGAAGTACGGCCCGAAGGCGGGGAGGTGGTTGCCGGAGGGGCCCAGGTGGTTGTGGACCACGTCCAGCACCACCCCCAGCCCCGCGGCGTGCGCGGCCTCCACGAAGCGGGCCAGCCCCGCCGGGCCGCCGTACGGCTCGTGCACCGCCCAGGGCGCCACCCCGTCGTACCCCCAGCCGTGCCGGCCCGGGAAGGAGCAGACCGGCATCAGCTCGACGTGCGTCACCCCCAGCGCGGTGAGGTGCACCAGCCGCGCCGCGGCCGCGTCGAAGGTGCCCTCGGGGGTGAACGTCCCGACGTGCAGCTCGTACAGGACCGCGTCCTGGAGCGGGGTCCGCGGCGCCGGGCCGCGCGGGGTGAGCGGCTCGAAGTCCACGACCGCGGAGAGCCCGTCGGGCCCGTCCGGCAGCCGCCGCCCGCGCGGGTCCGGGCGGACCACCGGGTCGTCCCCCAGCAGGAACCCGTACCGGTCGCCGTCGGCGGCCGGGGCGTCCAGGACCCACCAGCCGGCGCGGCCGGGATCCCGGTCGGGCGTCATCTCGTAGGCGGTGTCGTTCAGTCGCATGGCGACCCGACCTGTCAGCGGTGCCCATACCTCGAACTGCACGGACGGTCCCCTCGTCTCCGGCGGTGTCCAGCATGCGTATCGTGCCCATCATTCCGGGCCCGCCGGAGGAGTTCTGGACACTCCGCACCCGACGGGCCGACAATCACCCTGTGACGTCGAGTTTCGAGTTCCCCGCCTACCCCGCTCCGCGGCTCTCCGACGCCGAGCGCGACCGGGCGCTGGGCCAGCTCAGGGAGGGTGCGGCCCTCGGCAGGCTTTCGCACGACACCTTCCTCCGGCGGATGGAACTCGCGCTCGCCGCCCGCCGCGCCGAGGACCTCGCCGTCCTCACCGCGGACCTCCAGACCCGCGAGGCCGCCGAAACCCCGTGGAGCCGTCGGCTGTTCGGCTGGGTGGGCCGCGCCTCGGCCGTGTCGGTCGGCGTGCGGCGGGCCTGGCAGGCCGAGCGGCTGCCCCGCCT
Organism: Streptomyces sp. NPDC044704; assembly: GCF_056433525.1. NCBI lineage: Bacteria > Bacillati > Actinomycetota > Actinomycetes > Kitasatosporales > Streptomycetaceae > Streptomyces > Streptomyces sp. NPDC044704. Next base: position 22,901 of record NZ_JBWKGY010000013.1, on the reverse strand, counting down.
CCTGCTCCCGCACCCGGGCGCCGGACCGCTGCGGATCGGCCGCGATCCGGGCAACGGCCTGCGGCTCAGCCACGACACCGTCTCGCGGGCGCACGCCGAACTGAGCATGCGCGACGGTCTGTGGGTGATCAAGGACCTCGGTTCGACCAACGGCACCACCGTCAACGGCACCCGCGTCTCCGGCTCCGCCGTGGTCCGCGACGGCGACCAGATCGGCTTCGGACAGATGACGTTCCGGCTCTCCGCGAACTGACGGCTCCTCGGACCGGCCCCGGCCGGGCGGCGGACCCCGGCCGGGCGCAGGATGACGGCATGGAAGAACCCACGCCCGCGGTGCGCCCGGCGCGCCCCGAAGACCTGCCGCGCCTCGTCGAACTGATCCACGAGCACATCGCCTACGAGCGCTCCGCGCCGCGCCCGCCCGGCCTCGCCGCCCGGCTCGGCCCGCAGCTCTTCGCCGACGAGCCCCGGCTGTGGGTGCTGCTGGCCGAGACCCCGGAGGGCGCCGTGGCCGGATACGCCGCCTGCTCGGCCGAGTTCGCCTTCTGGGACGCCCGCCACCACCTCCACATGGACTGCCTGTACCTGTCCGAGGGCGCCCGGGGCCACGGCCTCGGCCGGGCCCTCATGGAGGCCGTCGCCGCCCTCGCCCGCGACCTGGGCCTGGACCACGTCGAATGGCAGACCCCCGACTGGAACGAGGGCGCGATCCGCTTCTACGACCGCCTCGGCGCGACCGGCCGCCCCAAGCGCCGCTACGCCTGGCCGGTCCAGGGGTCCTAGTGGCCGGGGGCCGTGAGGCGTTCGTAGGCGGCCAGGACCGTCCGGCACTGGTGTTCCACCTGGGTGGCCACCGGGACCCAGCGGCCCTGGAAGCGGGCCGAGAACTCCTCGCACCAGCCCGTCACCAGCCGGTCCAGGCCCGGGGCCGCCGGATGGGCCTGGGCCCGCAGGACGCGCAGGAGCATCGCGGCGGCCCGCAGCGACAGCCGCCGCCCGAAGGCGTCGATGCTGCCGATGGCGGCCGCCGTGGCCTCGACGGGAGCGCCGGGCCCCGTCCACTCGGCGGCGATCCGGGGGATCAGCGCCAGGGTCCAGTCCACGGCGCGCAGCAGTGCGGCGGCGGCCGGGTCGGCGCCCCGGGTGGTGTCCCGCAGGCCGGCCACGCGCCCGGCGTCCTCGGTGAGCCTGCCCGCGAGGACGCGCAGGGCGTGCCGGGGGTCCGGGTGCGGGGCCGGGTCGTCCACCAGGTCCGACGCCCACATCGGGACCTCGACGATCGCCGTGGTCCCGTGGTGGCGGTGGACGCGGTACCAGGTGCTGAGCCGGGTGTCCTCGGGATGGAAGGCCCCGGCGGGGCCGCTGCCCGGATCCGGCATCACGAAGATCCCCGGCCCGGGGGAGGGCCACCCGGCCGCGTCGGACGCGCCGGTCTCCACCGGGATCCGCAGTTCGGCCGCCGACTTCCCGAACGGTTCGGCCAGCCCCGGTATGTCCCGGGTGAGCTGGACCCAGGAACCGCCGAGGTCCGTGCCGTGGAGGGAGACCTGGAGGACGGGCCGCAGTTCGTCGATGAGGGAGTTCAGCGCGAGGGTTTCGGGCGGCAGCCGGTCCGGGGTGAGTAAAGAGGGCGCCCACTCGGGCTGTTCGGGCCCGGGCGGCCGGAAGAAGTTCCGGTGGTAGTCGAGGAGGGAGTACGGGCGGGGCGTGCGGTGCAGGTCCGCGCCGTCCGGGTCGGCGCAGAGCAGGAAGTGCCAGCCGGCCCCGGCCCCGACGGCGGGGTCCCGGATGATCCGCCGGGCGAGCGAGAGGGCGGTGGCGCCGCCGACGGGCTCGTTGGCGTGGGCGCCGGCGACGACGAGCACGTCACGGGGGCCGGCGCCGGAGACGACGGGCACGTCGCGGGGGCCGCCGCCGGCGCCGACGGAGAGCAGCCAGAGCGGCGCTCCCGCCCGGGAGGTTCCGGCCTGGCGGAGCCCGACCCGGGCGGGGTGCTCGTCCGCCAGCGCGCGGGCGGCCAGGGCGAGTTCACGGGGCGTGGGGTAGCGCATGTCACGGAGGAGGGTCACATGTGATGCCATGCCCGCCGCGCACGCCCCCTACTGCTCCCCGCGCCCCGCACTTCGCCGAATGTCCGAGGAAAACCCCTGGCCAACGCCTTGCGGCGAGCCATCGCGGGGGCCCGTGCCCCGCCTCCGGACCCGCCCCGACCGGGGGCCGGGCCGGACCCGCCGGGGCCCGATCCCGCCCCCGCACCCGGGCGGCGCCCCGCCCGGGCCCGGGCCCTGGGCCTGCGGGCGGCCCTGCCTCCGGTGCCTGCCCCGGGCCCAGCGCCTGGCCCCACGCTGGGCCCCACGCCTGGCCCCGCGCCGGGCCCCGCGCCGGGCCCAGCGGCTGGCCCCGCGCCGGGCCCCGCGCCTGGCCCTGCCCCGGGCCCGGGAGCCTGCGGGCGGCCCTGAGCCGGTGCCTGCCCCGGGCCCTGCTCCGTGCCCTCCCCGGGGCCTGCCCGGGCCCCGGCCCCACCCCCACCCCCCGGCGGCGCCCCCGTCCCCGGCCCGGCCGCGGTCAGTCGGTCCGGATCAGGGCCAGGGCCGGGTGGGGGGTCAGGAGGGCGGCCAGGTCGGCGTGGCCCTCGTACGGGACGGCCGGGGGCCGCGGGCCGGAGCCGGGGAGGGGGGTCCAGCGGCCCGGGGGAAGGGCCAGCGTGGTGCCGCGCCAGCCGCCGGCCTCCGCCAGCCGGTGCGAGAGGCGGGTGGCCACCGCGACGATTCCGCCGGGGCGGGCGAAGGCGACGCAGTGCTCCGCCGCCGGGCCCCGGGCGGTCAGCGGGACGTACCCGGTGAACAGGGCGGGCCGGTCGCGGCGCAGCCGCAGCAGGGCCGCGGTCAGGGCGAGCTTCTCCCGCGCGACGCCCTCCGGCTCCGCCCCCGCGTCCAGTTCGGCCAGCTCCCGCCGGGCGAAGCGGGCCGGGCGGCGGTTGTCCGGGTCGACCAGGGCCCGGTACTCGCCCTCCGCGCCCTGGTACACCTCGGGGACCCCGGGCATCGCCAGGTGCAGCAGGGTCATGCCGAGCACCCCCGCCCGGGCCGCCCGGTCCAGCTCCGGCGGGAGGCCCACCGCCGCGTCCGGGACCAGCCCCGGGACGCCCTCCTCGTACGCCCCGTCGGGGTCGGTCCACGAGGTCCGCAGCCCCGCCTCCCGTGCGGCCTTCAGCAGGGCCGCCGCCAGCCGCTCCGCCCGCTCGGGGGCCTCGCCGAGCCCCAGCGCGCTCTGCCGGGCGACCCAGGCCAGCTGCGGATCCGCCGCCTCCGGCGCCGGGGCGTCCATGAGCTCCGGGGCCTGGGACAGGACCGCGATGCGGGCCCGGACGTCCGCGCTGCGCTTCGTGTCGTGCGTGGACAGCACGGTCCCCGAGGCGGGCCAGTCCCGCTCCAGGGCGGCGCAGTACGCGTGGAACTCCGCGACCTCCACCGCCGGCGCGCCCGGCTCACCGCCGACCTCGGTGGCCGACAGCAGCGGGGCCCAGCGGTAGAAGGCCCGGTCTTCCAGGGACTTGGCGCGCAGCGCCGCCGAGGTCTGGGCGAACCGCGCCGCGAAGGCCGGATCCCGGGCCAGGAGGTCCCGTACGCCGTCCGCTGCGGCCTTCCCGGCCCGCAGGGCCGCCTCCTCCAGGGCGTCCGGGGCGGGGCCGGGGCCGTCCGGGTAGGGCCGGTAGACCGGGTAGGCGATGAGCAGTTCCCGCACGGCGGGCGCCAGTTCGGGTCCGGCGCGGCGTTCCAGGGTGGCCAGTTCGGCGGCCAGGTCCACGGTCAGCACCTCCCGCGCCGAGGCCGCGGCGGTCTCCTCCCAGGAGGGCAGACCGGCGGCGCGCCCGTAGGCGCGGGCCAGCGACGCCGCGCCCGCCGGGTCGGTGAACAGCCCGTCGATCCGGTGCAGCGCGTCGTACCCGGTGGTGCCCGCCACCGGCCAGGCGGGCAGCAGCCGTTCGTCGCGGGCCAGGATCTTCTCGACCACCACCCAGCAGCCCTCGCCGACCGCTGCCCGCAGCCGTCGCAGGTACCCGCCGGGGTCCGCGAGTCCGTCCACGTGGTCGATCCGCAGACCGGCCACCACCCCGTCCCGGACCAGCTCCAGTACCTTCGCGTGGGTGGCGGCGAAGACGCCGGGATCCTCCACGCGGACCCCGATGAGGTCCGAAATGGTGAAGAAGCGCCGGTAGTTGAGCCCCGTGCGGGCCTCGCGCCAGTACGCCGGCCGGTACCACTGGGCCGCCAGCAGCTCCGGCAGCGGCAGGCCGGCCGTGCCGGCCCGCAGCGGGAACTCCTGTTCCCCGTACCGCAGTACGTCCCCGCGCGCCTCCACGGCGTACGAGGCGGCCGGTTCGCCGAGCACGGGCAGCAGCAGCTGTCCGCCGCCCGCCTCCCAGTCGATGTCGAACCAGCGCGCGTACGGGGAGTGCGGCCCCTCCCGCAGCACTTCCCACAGCGGCCGGTTGAGGTGCAGGGGCGACGGCACCGCCATGTGGTTCGGGACGATGTCCAGGACCAGGCCGAGCCCGTGCGCGCGGGCCGTCGCCGCCAGGGCCCGCAGGCCGTCCTCGCCGCCGAGCTCCTCCCGCACCCGGGAGTGGTCGGTGACGTCGTACCCGTGCGAGGAGCCGGGCACCGCCTCCAGGACGGGGGAGAGGTGCAGGTGCGACACGCCGAGGGACGCGAGGTACGGTACGGCCGCCCCGGCCGCCGCGAACGGGAACTCCGGGCACAGCTGGAGGCGGTAGGTCGACGCCGGGGTGACAGGATTCGGAAGACCAGATTCCGTATGGGGGCTGGGCTGCGGCAGGCTCATGAGAACGTACGTACCCAGCCTGCCGGATTCCGTGCCATTACCCAATGCATCCGGGTGACTCCACCGGGTTAGCGTTGATCAAGTGGTTGGAACCGTCAACACCTATCGAAAAGTCATCGCCCTGACCGGGCCCCTACTCCCCCTCGTCTCCTTCTTCGCCCGACTGCCCGTCGCGATGTCCCAGTTCGGGAGCGTCCTGCTGGTCGCCCAGACCAGCGGCTCCCTCGCCACCGCCGGCATCGTCGGCGGCACCCTCTCCGCCGGCCAGGTGGTCTTCGGACCCGTCCTCGGCCGGCTCGCCGACCGCCACGGGCAGCGGCCCGTCGTCCTGACCGCGGCGGCCGTCAACGCCGTCGCCACCGCCGCCCTCGTCACGGGAGCCCTCAGCGGCCTCGCGACCGTCCCGCTCGCCGCGATCGGCGCCGTCACCGGCGCCTCCGTACCGCTGATCGGCCCGCTCGCCCGGACCCGCTCCGTCGCCCTCGCCCACCGGGCCGGGGCCGACGAGGGCGTCGTCGGCGCCGTCCACTCCCTCGAAGGCACGCTCGACGAGGTCTCCTTCGTCTTCGGTCCGGCCCTCGTCGGTCTCGCCGCCCTCGTCGCGCACCCCGCCGTCGCCCTCGGCGGCGCGGCCGGACTCGTGGCCGTCTTCGGCACCGCCTACGCCCTGCACCCGACCGCCGCCGTCACGGCCGGGTCGCCCGCGCGGGCGAAGGAGGAGCCGGGCCGGGCGCGTCACCCCCGCGTGGTCCACGCCGTCCGCGGCTCCCTCGCCCTCCAGGGCGCCATGTTCGGCGCCTGCCAGGCCGGAATCGCCTCGCTGACCGACCGGTTGGGCGTCCCCGGCCAGGCCGGGATCGTGTACGCAGCCATGGGCGTCGTCAGCGCCGCCGTCGGACTCGCGCTCGGCGCGCTGCCCGCCCGCTTCGGACTGCGGCTGCGCTGGCGGGTGGCCACCGCGGCCGCGCTGGTCCTGTCGGTGCCCCTGCTGTTCACCGACGCCCTCTGGCCGCTGTACGCGGTGGTCACCGTCCTCGGCGCCGCCTACGCCCCCCACCTGATCACCGCGTTCGCGCTCACCGAGCGGGTCGTGGAACCCGCCCGGCTCGCCGAGGCCATGGCCTTCGCCGCTAGCTCGCTGGTCGCGGGGCAGGCCGTCGCCCTCGCCGTCTCCGGGCGGCTGGCCGAGGGGTACGGGCCCGCCGGGGCCTTCGCGGTGGCCGTGGGAGCGGCCGCCCTCTGCCTGACCCTCGCGCTCGTCACCCGCGTCCCGTCCGCCCGTACCCCCGGCCAGTCCTTCGTCCCCGCCCAGCGGACCGGCTCCCCGGCCGTCGGGGAGGGCAGCGCCACCTACGCCGGACGCTGAAGCACCACCAGGGACCGCCCCGTCAGCGCCACCCGGTCCCCGGCCGCGTACTGCGGCCCGGTGCCGGGTGGCAGGACGTCCGCCCGCGCGGTGTTCACCACCAGGTGCCAGCGCGCGCCGTGCCCGGCCGGGATCGTGAAGTCCTGCGATTCCGCACCCGCGTTGAACATGAGCAGGAACGAGTCGTCGGTGATCCGCTCACCGCGCGTGCCGGGCTCGGAGATCGCCTCCCCGTTGAGGAACACGGCCAGCGCCCGCGCGTGCTGCGCCTGCCAGTCCCGGGCCCGCATCTCCTCCCCGTGCGGGGTGAACCACGCGATGTCGGAGAGCTCGTCGTGCGTGCCCTCCACCGGCCGGCCGTGGAAGAACCGGCGCCGCCGGAACACCGGGTGGTCCCGGCGCAGCCACACCATCCGCCGGGTGAACTCCAGCAGGGCGGGCGGCTCCTTGCCCGGCTCCGGCCAGGCCACCCACGACAGCTCGTTGTCCTGGCAGTAGGCGTTGTTGTTGCCGCCCTGCGTCCGGGCGAACTCGTCGCCGTGGCTGAGCATCGGCACCCCCTGGGACAGCATCAGGGTCGCCGTGAAGTTCCGCATCTGGCGCTCGCGCAGCTCCAGGACCTCCGGGTCCTCGGTCGGCCCCTCCACCCCGCAGTTCCACGACCGGTTGTGGGTCTCCCCGTCCCGGTTGCCCTCCCGGTTCCCCTCGTTGTGCTTCTCGTCGTACGAGACCAGGTCGTGCAGGGTGAAACCGTCGTGGCAGGTCGTGAAGTTGATGGACGCCAGCGGCCGCCGCCCGTCGTCCTGGTAGAGGTCCGAGGAACCGGTGAGCCTGCCCGCGAACTCCGCGAGCGTGCGCGGCTGCCCCCGCCACAAATCCCGTACCGTGTCCCGGTACTTGCCGTTCCACTCGGTCCACAGCGGCGGGAAGTTCCCCACCTGGTAGCCCCCCTCGCCCAGGTCCCAGGGCTCGGCGATCAGCTTGACCTGGCTCACCACCGGATCCTGCTGCACCAGGTCGAAGAACGACGACAGCCGGTCCACCTCGTGGAACTGCCGGGCCAAGGTGGCCGCCAGGTCGAAGCGGAAGCCGTCCACGTGCATCTCGGTCACCCAGTACCGCAGCGAGTCCATGATCAGCTGGAGCACGTGCGGGGAGCGCATGAGCAGCGAGTTCCCGGTGCCCGTGGTGTCGGTGTAGTGCCGGGCGTCCTCCCCGAGCCGGTAGTAGGAGGCGTTGTCCAGTCCGCGGAAGGACAGCGTCGGACCCAGGTGGTTCCCCTCGGCGGTGTGGTTGTAGACCACGTCCAGGATCACCTCGATCCCCGCCTCGTGCAGCGCCCGCACCGCCGACTTGAACTCCAGCACCTGCTGGCCGCGGTCACCCGACGCGTAGCCGTTGTGCGGGGCGAAGAAGCCGATGGTGTTGTAGCCCCAGTAGTTGCTCAGCCCGTCGTTCGCGAGCCGGTGGTCGTTGACGTACTGGTGCACCGGCATCAGCTCCAGCGCCGTCACCCCGAGCTTCGTCAGGTGCCCGATGACCGCCGGGTGCGCGAGCGCCCCGTACGTGCCCCGCAGCTCCTCGGGCAGGTCGGGATGGCGCATGGTCAGCCCCTTGACGTGCGCCTCGTAGAGCACCGTGTGGTGGTACTCGTGGCGCGGCGGCCGGTCGTTGGCCCAGTCGAAGTACGGGTTCACCACGACCGAACTCATCGTGTGCGGGGCCGAGTCCAGGTCGTTGCGGGAGTCGGGCCGGCCGAAGTGGTAGCCGTACACCTCCTCGCCCCAGTCGACGGTCCCGCTGATGGCGCGCGCGTACGGGTCCAGCAGCAGCTTCGCCGCGTTGCAGCGCTGCCCGCGTTCGGGCTCGTACGGGCCGTGGACCCGGAAGCCGTAGCGCTGGCCCGGCATGATCCCGGGCAGGTAGGCGTGACGGACGAAGGCGTCCGTCTCGCGCAGCTCGACGGCGGTCTCCGAACCGTCGTCGGCCAGAAGGCACAGTTCGATGCGGCGGGCGGCCTCGGAGTAGACCGCGAAATTGGTGCCGGCGCCGTCGTACGTGGCGCCGAGCGGATACGCCTGTCCCGGCCAGACCTGCATAGATAACGACTCTTCCCTCGGTGTCGGAGGATGTCCCGGCTGATCCGGCGTGGACCACGTCACTGCCAGATCTTCCCCGAAAGAGGGTCTCCACGCGTGGACTTGGGATGCTCCTACCGGGTGACCCGGAGAGCTGACGGTCGGGTCAACGGACTGTCTGCGCATCACATAATGAGTCAACGGACGGCCGGAGCAGGGTGTATGGGGTCACCCGGCGGCCGCTTCGGGCTGCGTCGGGCCGTGCGCGCGGAGTACCCTTCCGTGATCACTGGAGACGGGCGTCCAGACGCAGAAGGCGGTGCACGGGTGAGCTCGGGAGGTCTGGAGCTGCCCCCTGGTGACGGCGGTCACGAGGGTGGCCCGGCGGATGCCCCAGGAGGCGCCCCCGCCGGGGTGACGGCCGGGGCGGTGTCGCTGGCCCCGCCGGCGGCCGGGAGCGTACGGGCGGGCGCCGAGCTGGACTGGGGAGCCGACGCGTGGAGCGAGGTCCGTACGCGTGCTCAGCGGGCGGGCCGCGCGTACATCTGGCTGAACCTGATCGAGCAGCGGCTGCGGTCCGTCGTCGGCGCCGTCCTGCGGCCCGTCTACGAACCGGTGCACGGCGGGGACGACTGGGTGGTCGCGGCCGCCGGACCGGCCGGTCAGGAGTGGGTGCAGCGGGCCGTGGCCGTGCGCGAGGTCAGCCGCCGCAAGGGCTACCTCCTCGACCCCGCCGACGACAACGTGCTGAGCTTCCTGACCCTCCCGCAGCTGCGGGAGCTGATGGTCCAGCACTGGCCCTGCTTCGAGCCCTACTTCGACGACCGGCGCGAGATCGAGCTGGCGCTCGACGAGCTGGAGGTCACCCGGAACGTGGTCTCCCGCAACCGGGCCCTGTCGCGGCCGGTGCTGGAGCAGGCCGAACGGGCCTCGGCGCGGCTGCTGGAGGTGCTCGGCGCCGGCGCCGGCAGCCCGGCGGCGGACCGGCTGCCGATCGACGCGGTCGAGGACCTCGTCGGCGACCGGTACGCGGACGTCATCTCGGTCCACCCCGACCGGGTCCGGCTCCAGCGGCAGCTCCCGGCGGAGGACCTCTTCGGCGGCGCGCGGCGCCTCGACGCCATCGGCATAGGGCTGAACCTGCTGGTCCAGAACTTCTCCGGCCGAAGACTCGTGCGGCTCACCGAGGCGGGCTGCCGGGTACGGCTGCTGTTCCTGAACCCGGCCAGCAGCGCGGTCAAGCGCCGGGAACGGGAGCTGGGGCTGCGCAAGGGCGAACTGAGCCGCGCGGTGGAGATGAACATCCTGCACGTGCGCCGGGTCCGGGCGGGGCTGCGGGACCCCTCGCGCTTCGACATCCACGTCTTCGACGAGACCCCGCGCTTCACCGCGTACCTGGTGGAGGGGGAGAACTCGGGCATCGCGGTCGTCCAGTCGTACCTGCGCCGGGCCCGGGGCATGGAGGCCCCGGTGCTGGTGCTGCGCGGCGGCGGACGGGGCGTCCCCAAGGACGCCGACCACGGCCTCTTCGCGACCTACCGGGAAGAGTTCGAATCGGTGTGGGAGGACTCCCGGCCGGTGTCGTGACGGGGCCCCCGCCCGGTCGTGATCCCGGGGGGCCGCGGCCCCCCGGCGGTCCCGGTGTCAGTGCCCCGTGTCAGGCTGAAAGCCGTTGACCGGATACACGGGGGAGGGCACGTCATGGCGGCGTGGCACGGGGGAGCGCTGGTCGGATTCGACCTGGAGACGACCGGTACGGAGCCGGGGGAGTCCAGGATCGTGACGGCCGCGGTGATCGAGGTGCGGGGCGGCGAGGTGCACGCGCGGCGCGGCTGGCTCGCGGATCCGGGGATACCCATCCCGGAGCAGGCCTCGGCGATCCACGGCATCAGCACGGAACGGGCCGTCGCCGAGGGCCGGCCCGTCCGGGAGGTCGCGGACGAGGTCGCGGAGGCGCTGGCCGGGCACTGGCTGCGGGGCGCGGTGGTGGTCGCGTACAACGCGGCCTTCGACCTGACGCTGCTCTCCGCCGAGCTGGCCCGGCACGGACTGCCGTCGCTCGCGGACCGGCTGGGCGGGGCGGAGACGGGGCCGGTGGTGGACCCGCTGACCATCGACCGGGCCGTGGACCGCTACCGGCGCGGCAAGCGGACGCTGGAGGCGGTGTGCGGGGTGTACGGGGTCACCCTCGACGCGGCGCACGACGCGGGGGCCGACGCGCTGGCGGCGGTGCAGGTGGCCCGGGCGATAGCGGCCCGGCATCCCGAGGTGGCGTCGCTCACCCCGGCGGCCCTGCACGACCGGCAGGGCACCTGGCACGCCCGCTGGGCCCGCGACTTCCAGTCCTACCTCCGCAAGCAGGGCACCCCGGACGCGGTGATCGACACGGCCTGGCCGCTGCGCGGTCTCGTCCCGGCCTGAAGCCGGCCGGCAGCCGTGCGGGCCCCAGGCGGGGACGCGTCAGAACGGGTGCCAGCGCAGCTCCGTGTCGCCTTCGCGCAGGGAGGCGACGCGGCGGCGGAACTCGGCCAGGGCCTTCGGGTTGGCCGGCGCGTGCTGGGAGACCCAGGCACAGCTGGCCGTCTCCCGGGCGCCGCGCAGCACCGCGCAGCCGTCCCACTCGCGCACGTCCCATCCGTACGCGGAGACGAACGCCCCGTAGGAGTCGGCGGGCAGTCCGTACCGGTCGCGGGCCAGGGCCATCACCACCAGGTCGTGCTCCCGCAGATCGGCCGAGACGGTCTCCAGGTCCACCAGGACCGGCCCGTCCGGGCCCACGTGGACGTTGCGGGTCAGGGCGTCGCCGTGGATCGGACCGGGCGTCAGGTGCGGGGTGAGGGCGGCCACCTCGCCCGCGTAGGCGTCGCGCCGGGCCCTCAGGTAGGCGGCGTCCGCCGGGTCGACGGAGTCGCCGGCCAGCCGCAGCCAGCGCTCGACGCCGTCCAGGAGGTTCCGGGGAGGCAGGGCGAAGGGCGGCGCGGGCAGGGCGTGGAACAGGCGGAGCAGCCCGGCCAGGTCCTCCGGCCCGGCCGGACGGACCGCGTCCGGGAGCCGGTTCCACAGGGTCACGGGGTGGCCGGCGACGAGCCGGGCCTTCGGCTCGGCGGCGGTGACGGCCGGGATCCCGGCCTGCTCCAGCCAGTGGGCCACGGCCAGTTCGTGTGCGGCCCGCTCGGCGAGCGCGGCGTCCGCGCGGCCCACCTTCACCACCAGGTCCCCGGCGGCGAAGACCGCGTTCTCGCCCAGGGCCAGCAGGGTGGCGGCGGCGCCGCCGAGGCCCGCGGCGTCCAGCACGTCCCTGGCCTGTGCCTCGTCCATCTCGTTCTCCGGGTCCGGACCGTCGTGAATCCGCCCAGTCTCGCATCCGCGCGCGGTCCCCGGCCCCGTGGGCCTGACGCGTCCCCCCACGCGTCAGGCCCACGGCAAGGCTCCGCACCGCAAAGGCGGCGCGGGGCCCGGAGGAGCGACCCCCGTTCGCTGAAATGAAGTTATCTAAATTTGGAAAACCGATCAAGTGGTCCTGTCGTTAGAGTTGGTGCACCCGCCGAGCCAGCCCAGGAGAGCCCATGCCGGTTCGTCACGTCGACGGACACCTGCTTCGCAAAGTACGCCGCGCCGCCGACCTGACCCAGGGGGAGATCGCGGACCGGCTCGGCGTCTCCGTACCGGCGGTGGTCGGCTGGGAGAGCGGCAAGTCGGTGCCGGACGGGGAGAAGCTGCCGGCCCTCGCGCAGGCGCTCGGCGCGGACCTCGACGAACTGTTCCCCCGTCACCTGCCGCCGGACCTCGCCGACCTGCGCTGCGACGCCGGGTACTCCCAGTACCAGACGGCCGCCATCACCGGGACGCGCAGCGCGGGCCCGGTCGCCAACGCCGAACGCGGCAGGCGCCGCCTGTCGGAGAAGTTCCTGCCGCTCCTCGCGCAGGCGTACGGCGTGGGCGTCGCGGAACTGCTGGCCGCGGAGGAACGCTCCTTCAGCCCCGGCGGGCCGGCCGCCGCGGACGGCCCCGTACGGGCCGCCGTGCCCGCCCCCGCGCCCGAGTCCGGCGCCGGACCGGCGGACCCGCCGGCCGGGCTGCCCGGCACCCTGGCGGAGAAGCTCGCCCACCTCCTGGCGGAGACCTACACCGCCCCGCACCCCACCGACGCCCAGATCGCCGAACGCGGCAACGCGAAGGCCGGGGCGGGGGTGCTCAGCGAGGACCTCGTCCGCGGCCTGCGCACGGGCGAGGTGGAGGCGGCGTCCGAGGAGGTCCTCGACGCGCTCGCCGCGGCGCTGGCCGTGCCGCCCCTCTTCTTCAGGAGCGACGACGCCGAGGTGCACCGGATCATCAGCGGCATGCGGCTGGTGCGCGGCGGCCTGGCGGGCATCGCCGCCCGGGGCGGGGACGACGGCCTCCCGCCCGAACTGCTGGACTTCATCGGCGGCGTCGTCGACGGGATGCGCCCCGGGCCGCCCCTTCCGGATCGTGCCGGGCGGGACCTTCACGGCACTCGCTAGTGCCGTGACCCGGTGGACCTTTTCCGGTCACGGCAGTCCCTAGGCCCGGGAGTCCTCCAGGACCTCCTCCGCGACCGCGGGATCGGCCCGCGCGTACGCCTCGCAGACGCGCAGCAGCCACGGCACCTCGTCCGCGTAGAAGTCCTCGCCCGCATCGGGGAACTCGGCCGGAACGCCGGGTTCGCGGGCCGGGTCGCGCATGTTCAGGCGGGCGGAGAGGATCCAGTACGCCTGGGCGACGGCCTCGGCGTCCTGGCCCGTGTGCCCCTCGCTCTCGGCGAGTTCGAGGGACACCTGGTAGAGGTCGTCCGGGGCCCGTCGGCGCATGGCGTGGATGACGTCGCGGATCTCCGTGACCCAGCGGCCCAGCCGTACCTGGGGCGAGGCGTCGTGCGCGAACAGGTCGCGCGCGGTGACGAGGCGCCCGGCCCGGGACCGTCCGGGCAGCGGCCGGCCCGGCGCCCGGCGCACCAGGTCCGGGGCGGTCAGTGCCAGGTCCCGCCACAGCGGGTGGAGCCGCGCCAGCATCCGGTACGCCCGCACGCGGTTCACCGCCGCCTGGCTGGCCGGTGCGATGACGCCCAGGGTCCAGCACAGGAAGGAGGTGTAGAGCAGGACGTCGGTGGCGGTCTCCTGGGCGTTGGCGGCGTCCTCCGGGACCGGGAGGAAGGCCACGACGACGGCGTACGCGGCCCGGACCGCCGCGTACAGGGCGCCCGCCGCCATGCCGACGGCCATCACGGCCAGCCCGGTCCGCAGCGTCCGGCGGGCGGCCCCGCGGGCGGCGCCCGCCCACTGGTAGCCGCACAGTCCGATGACGGCGCCGCAGTAGCCGTAGAAGGGGGGCATGTAGACGGCCAGGCCCGCCTCACCCGCGTGCCGGGCCATGAACTGCGAGTCCTCCGGTACCGGTCCCCGGTCCAGGACCAGCAGGAAGACCGCGGCCATGGCGGCGACGACGAGCACGGCCGCCGTCACGGCGTGCCGCTGGACGGCCACGGTCACGCGCGCCCGCCGGGAGGAGGAGCCGTCGCCGGCGGCGCCGCGGTAGACGGCCGCGACGTACCGCAGGAGCACGCACATGCCCGCGACCACGAAGCAGTGCTTGAGCAGCGTCGACAGGTCGAACACGCCGAGGCCGTCCACGAGTCGGCGCCCCAGGTCGGTGCGCATCAGCCAGGCGCAGGCGAGCACGGCGAAGGCGCCCCACAGGGAGCGTTCGCTGGTGCGTCCGCGCAGGGCCGAGGGGATCCTCCAGAGCGCCTGGGCGAGGAGGAGGAACACGATCGCGTAGGTCAGGACGTCAGACAAGGCCGCTCCTGGCCGGTCGGGAGAAAGGGCGCGAGAGGGTGTCGTCGAGGCCCCGCAGGGTGCCGTCCTCGATCCGGTCGGAGGCGAAGGCCTCCTCGTGCAGCAGGTCGGCGATCATCTCGGCGCGCAGCTCCACGTGGGAGTCGTAGCGGTGCCGGGCCATGAACGGGCCCGTGCCGGCCAGGCGGGCCGTCAGTTCCGGTGAGAGCTCGGGCAGGAGGGACGCCGTCTGCCCGCCCTGCGTCGTCGGGTCGTCGCACCACAGGTGGGCGAGCTCGTGGAAGACGACCCGCTGCCGGTGGTACCCGGAGATGCTCTCCGGGATGAAGATCAGGTCGAGGAGCAGCCGTTCGTGGTGGATCCACAGCCCGCAGACGTCGCTCCGTCCGAGCAGCCGGTCCGGAGCGGACACCAGCTCGATGCGGCGTCCGCGTTCCGCCTCGATGGCGGCGACGAGCGAGGCCGTGCTGAAGGGGCGGGGCAGCGGCATGGAGCGGACCGCGCGGCGGGCCTCCTTGCGGACGGCCCGATGGCTGACGGGGCCCGGGGTGTCGCTGCCCGTCCGGCCCGACCGGCGCATGAACGTTCCTCCCGGCACCTTTCGGCACCTCCCCGCAGTCTCCCGGACACGATCGGACCGGAGGTCGAAATCCTAGGCCAGGGGGTGGGGTCCGGTGCGGGCGGGGACCGGCTTGTGGACGCGGGCGGTCCGGATGGCAAATCAATTGCACGAGACGTCTCGTCTCGTTTAGGCTCGTTCCATGACCGCAGCCAAGCCCGCACACATCGCCATGTTCTCCATCGCCGCCGCAGGCCATGTGAACCCCAGCCTCGAAGTCATCCGCGAACTCGTCGCCCGGGGCCACCGCGTCAGCTACGCCATCCCCGCCGCCTACGCGGACACGGTCGCGGTGACCGGCGCCACCCCGGTTCTCTGGAACTCCACCCTCCCCACCGACGACGACCCCGACGCCTGGGGCACCGAGCTCATCGACAACATCGAACCCTTCCTGAACGACGCCGTCCAAGCCCTCCCGCAGCTCGCCGCCGCCTTCGAAGGGGACGAACCCGACCTCGTCATCCACGACATCACCTCCTACCCGGCGATCGTCCTCGCCCGCCGCTGGGGCGTCCCCGCCGTCTCCCTCTCCCCGACCCTGGTCGCCTGGGACGGGTACGAGGAGGAGATCGCCGAACCCATGACCGCCCCGCTGAAGGCCTCCGAACGCGGGCGGGCCTACTACGCCCGCTTCCGCGCCTGGCTCGACGAGAACGGCATCCCCGACGACCCCGACCGGTTCGTCGGCCGCCCGCGCCGCAGCATCGTCCTCATGCCGAAGGCCCTCCAGCCGCACGCCGACCGGGTCGACGCGAACGTGTACACCTTCGTCGGCTCCTGCCAGGGCGACCGCGCCGACCAGGGCCACTGGCAGCGCCCGCCGGCCGCCGAGGGCAAGAAGACCGTCCTGGTCTCCTTCGGCTCCACCTTCACCAAGCAGCCCGCCTTCTACCGGGCCTGCCTCGACGCCTTCGCCGCCCTCCCGGACTGGCACCTCGTCCTCCAGATCGGCAAGTTCACCGACGAGAGCGAACTCGGCGAGATCCCCGCCAACGCCGAGGTCCACCGCTGGGTGCCCCAACTGGACATCCTGCGCCGGGCCGACGCCTTCATCACCCACGCCGGAACCGGCGGCTGCCAGGAGGGCCTCGCCACCGGCACCCCGATGGTCGCCGTCCCCCAGGCCGTCGACCAGTTCGGCAACGCCGACATGCTCGTCGGACTCGGAGTCGCCCGCCACCTCCCCATGGCCGAGGCCACCGCCGAGGCCCTGCGCACCGCCGTCCTGGAGCTCACCGCCGACCCCCAGGTCGCCGCCCGCGCCGCAGAGATCCGTGCCCGGATGGCCACCGAAGGCGGCACCCCCCAGGCCGCCGACCTCATCGAGGCCGAACTTCCCTAGGCCCTGTCGTCAAACTCCCGTCTGCCCCGCGACGCCTGGCACGCGCTCTCGCCGCACCGGGCGAAAGCCAAGTACGTCCAGTACGCGGGCTTCCGCCCGGCGCACCGAGAGCACGCACCAGACGCCGCAGGGCCGCCCTCCGGGCGACGACGGGAGTTTGACGACAGGCCCTAGTGCCGTGGCCGGAAAGGTCCACCGGGCCGCGACCCGGCAAACCCTTTCGGCCACGGCGCCAGCCACCGCCTAAGGTGCCGCCATGACGAACAAGACGAGCACCCGGGCCACCCCCAAGAAGTACGCGGCACTGCTGCGCGGCATCAACGTCGGCGGGGCGAAGAAGGTCCCCATGGCGCAACTGCGCCCCCTCATCGAGGCGCTCGGCCACGACGACGTGCGGACCTACCTGCAGAGCGGCAACGCCGTCTTCGGCAGCACCCGGCAAGACCCCGACGCGCTCGCCCGGGAGCTGGAGGACGCCATCGAAGCCCACTTCGGCTTCCGGGTCGCCTGCCTCGTCGTCGACGGCGACCACCTCCAGGCCGTCGCCGACGCCTGCCCCTTCCCCGCCGCCGAACTGGAGGGCAAGCAGCTCCACGCCACCTTCTTCTCCGAGCAGCCCGCCGAGGACCGCTTCCGGTCCGTGGACCCGGCGGCGTACCTCCCCGAGGAGTACCGCCTCGGGGACCGGGTCCTGTACCTGTACGCCCCCGACGGCCTGGGCCGCTCCAAGCTGGCCGAGGCCCTCGCCCGGCCCGCCGTCGTCAAGGGCCTCGACGTGACCACCCGCAACTGGAACACCGTCGTCAAACTCGTCGAACTGACCCGGCCCTGACGGCGGGCCCCGACGGCCGGCTCCGACCACCGGCCCCTACGAGGTGAGCCCGTCCAGCAGCGCCAGCTCCCGCGGCTCGAACCGGATCGCCCCCGCCGCCAGGTTCTCCGCGAGGTGGACGGGAGAGCCCGTGCCCGGGGTCGGGCACAGCACCGGCGAGTGGTGCAGCAGCCACGCCAGGGCGACCTGCCCCGGGCCCGCGCCGTGCGCGGCCGCCACCGCGGTGACCGCCGCCGCGCTCTCCCGGGTCAGGGCCCCGCTGCCCAGCGGGTAGTACGGCAGGAAGGCGATGCCGTGCGCCTCGCACAACGCCAGCACCTCGGCCGAGGAACGGTCCAGCAGGTTGTACGGGTTCTGCACCGCCGCGATCGGCAGCAACTCCAAGGCCAGCCGCAGCTGTTCGGGAGAGACGGTGTTCAGCCCGATGTGCCGGATCTTGCCCTCCGCCCACAACTGCGCCAGCGCACCCAGCTGTTCGGCCATCGGCACCGCCGGGTCCAGACGGTGCAGCTGGTACAGGTCGATCCGCTCCACCCGCAACCGCCGCAGGCTCGCCTCGCACATCTCCCGCAGCTGCTCCGGACGCCCCGCCACGTGCCACCGGTCGGGCCCCGTGCGGACCACCCCGCCCTTCGTGGCGATCACCAGCCGCTCCCCGTACGGGTACAGCGCCTCGGCGATCAGCTCCTCGGCCAGCGCCGGACCGTAGTTGTCGGCCGTGTCGATCAGGGTGACCCCCGCCTCCACGGCCGCGCGCAGCAGCGCGTGCGCCTCGGCGCGGCCGCCCCGGGCGCCCCAGTAGCCGGCCCCGACCAGACCGCCCGTACCGAGCCCCAGACGCCGTACCGGCAGGTCCCCGCCCATCTCGAACACCGTGTCCACCATGGCCCGACGGTATCGCGGCACGGCCGGTGTGCCAGGCTCTGGGCATGCGTTACATCATCATCGGCGCCGGGGCGATCGGCGCGACCATCGGCGGACGCCTCGCCGGAGCCGGCCTCGACACCGTCCTCGTCGCGCGCGGGGCGCACGCCGAGGCGCTGCGCGCCGACGGACTGCGGCTCACCACCGCCGACGGGACGCACGTCCACCGGCTGCCCGTGGTCACCGCGCCCGCGGAACTGGGGGCGCTGCGCCCGGACGACGTGCTGCTGCTGACGGTGAAGACCCAGGACGCCATCGCCGCGCTCGACGCGTGGGGCGACGCCGAGGTCGAGGGCGGCGGCACCGCGGCCCAGCGGCTGCCGCTGCTGTGCGCGCAGAACGGCGTCGAGAGCGAACGCCTCGCCCTGCGCCGCTTCGCGCGCGTGTACGGCGTCTGCGTGTGGCTGCCCGCGACCTTCCTGGAGCCCGGTACGGTCTCCGCGCTGTGCGCCCCGCTCACCGGGATCCTGCACCTCGGCCGCGCGGCCGGCGGCACGGACCGCAAGATCCGCGACATCGCCGCCGACCTCGCCGGCGCGGGCTTCGGGGCGCCGGTCGTCGAGGACGTGATGCGGTGGAAGTACGCGAAACTCCTCGGGAACCTGGGCAACGCCATCCAGGCGACCACCGGCCCCGAACCCGACCCGGCGAAGGCGGCGCTGATGCTGCGGGCCGTCCGCGAGGCGAAGGCGGCCTTCGAGGCGGCGGGCATCGACTGCGCCACCGAAGCCGAGCAGTCGGCCGCCCGCGACGGCAAGGTCGACCAGCCGGCCGGCGTCCGCGGCGGTTCCTCCTGGCAGAGCCTGGCCCGGGGCACCGGCTCGGTGGAGGCCGACTACCTCAACGGGGAGATCTCGCTCCTGGGCCGCCTCCACGGGGTGGCGACCCCCGTCAACGACGTGCTGCGGCACGCGGCGAACATCTTCGCCCGCGAGTCCCTGCCGCCCGGCGCCATGTCCGTCGAAGACCTGACCGCCCTGGCCGACGAGGCCGCGGCCCGCGCCTGACCGACCCGGCACGGCAGAGCCGGGACCCGCAACGGACGGGTCCCGGCTCTCCCCCCGCGGTACGTCAGGCCGTCAGCGCCTCGCGGGCGTCCGGCACGGTCCGGGCCGGCCCGGCCGCGTCGAAGCGGCGCAGCAGCAGGCGGGCCAGTTCCGGTGCGGCGCCCAGCACGTCGGCCACCACGTCCGCGCCGGACTCGGCCGCGCCCGCCGCGATGCGGTCGGGCAGACGCCCGGGCGCGATGACGTACGGGGCCACCGCGATCCGGCGGACCCCTTCGGCGCGCAGGGCCCGTACGGCGTCCTCCGTACGGGGAAGAGCAGCGGAGGCGAACGCAGGCCGCACGGCGCACCAACCGGTGTGCCGCCACTCCCGCGCGATTTCAGCGATCACTGCGATCGCCTCCGGGTCGGAGGATCCGGCGGACGCGAGCACCACACCGGTGCCGGCGCGTTCCGCCGGGGTGAGGCCGAGACCGGCCTCGGCGAGGCGGCGTTCCAGGGCCGCCACCAGGAGCGGGGACGGCCCGAGGACGTCCGCGACCCGGACCGCGAGGCCCGGGAGGCGGGTGGTCGCCTCGGACAGCACGGCCGGGATGTCGGCCTTCGCGTGGAAGGCCCGCGTCAGGAGCAGCGGCAGGGCCACGACCTCCCGGACCCCGGACAGGTACAGCGAGGCCAGGGCCTGCGAGACGGTCGGGCCGTTGAAGTCCAGGAAGGACGTCTCCACCCGCAGCCCCGGCCGCAGCTCCCGGGCCCGCCCGACGAGGGCGTGCACGGTCGCCGCGTGCCGCGGGTCGCGGCTGCCGTGGGCGATGACCAGAAGTGCGCGGGACACGGGACTCAGCTCTTGACCAGCAGGCCGCGCGAGCGGAGCACCCACCGCTCGACCGGGCTGAAGATCAGCAGGTCGATGGCGATGCCGACCACGAGGATCAGGATGATCGCGAGGAACACGCCCGGAAGGTCGATGTTGTTGCGGCCGTTCTCCAGCAGCTGGCCGAGGCCGAGGCCCAGGTCGGGGGAGCTGGCGATGATCTCGGCGGCCATCAGGGAACGCCACGAGAAGGCCCAGCCCTGCTTCAGCCCGGCCAGGTAGCCGGGCAGCGCGGCGGGCATCACGATGTGCCGGGCGCCGCGCAGGCCGGTGGCGCCCAGGGTGCGGCCGGCCCGCAGGAACAGCGGCGGGACCTGGTCGATGCCGGAGACGAGGCCGTTGGCGATGGACGGGACGGCGCCCAGCAGGATCACCGTGTACATCATGGCGTCGTTCAGGCCGAACCAGAGCACGGCCGGCGGCACCCAGGCCACCGACGGCAGGGACTGCAGGCCCTGGAGGATCGGTCCGATCGCGGCGCGGACGAACTTCACCCGGGCCACGAGCAGGCCGAGCGGCGTACCGATGGCCAGGGCCAGCAGGAAGCCGAGCAGACCGCGCGACACGCTGGTCCAGATGACCTCCAGCAGCGTGCCCTTGACCCACATGTCGGACAGGCTGTCCCACACGGCGGACAGGGCCGGGAGCTTGGTCTCGTCGGTGACCTTCGCCGCGACGAGGATCTGCCACACCAGCAGCACGAGGCCGACGGCCAGCAGCGGGGGCAGGACCTTCTTGACGAGGACCTCGCGGACCGGGGTGCGGTGGGTCTCGACCGCGTCGAGGGCGTCGAGGCCCGCTTCCAGGCCGGCCAGGTCGTCGCCCTTGCGGGTGGAGACCTCGGGGGTGGTGTCAGTGCTGGCCATGGCGGCGGATCTCCCCACGCAGGTGTTCGGTGATCTCAAGGGACAGTTCCGCGACGTCGGCGTCCTCGATGCGGCGCGGCTGCGGGATGTCCACGGTCCATTCCTTCGCGACGCGTCCGGGCCGGGAGGAGAGGAGGACCACGCGCTGGGCGAGGCGGACGGCTTCGCGGACGTTGTGGGTGACGAAGAGGACGGAGAGGTTCGTCTCGGCCCAGATGCGGGTGAGTTCGCCGTGGAGCACGTCGCGGGTGATGGCGTCGAGGGCGGCGAACGGCTCGTCCATCAGGAGCAGTTGGCTGTCCTGGGCGAGGGCGCGGGCGAGGGCGACGCGCTGGCGCATGCCGCCGGAGAGTTCGTGGACGCGCTTGCCGTACGAGCCGCCGAGCCGGACCAGTTCCAGCAGCCGCTCTGCCTCGGGCTTGCGGTCGGCCTTGGCGACCCCGCGCAGACGCAGGGCGAGTTCGATGTTCTTGCCCGCGGTCAGCCACGGGAAGAGGGCGTGCTCCTGGAACATCAGCGCGGGACGGCCGCCGGGGGTCTCGATGGACCCCACGGTCGGCTTGTCCAGCCCCGCGACCAGGTTCAGGAGCGTGGACTTGCCACACCCCGAGGCCCCCAGGATGGTGACGAACTCGCCGGGAGCGACATCGAGGCTGATGTCGTCCAGGACGAGCTGCGATCCGGCCGGGCCGGAGAAAGACTTCGAAACGTGCTCGATGCGCGCGGCGTGCGTCAGCTCCGCTGCGGTGCCCTCGGCAGCCTTGGCAAGCGTGGTGGCCATGGTCGTCACCTCCTGGGGGTTGCTGAACTACGGAGTTACTTGGTGCCGAGACCGGCGTCGGAGACCTCGGGCTTGCCGGCGGCCTTGAGGACCTTGTTCAGGAGCCTCAGGTCGTAGATGCCGGCGAGGTCGGGCTGCTCGATGAGCTTGGCCTTGACCGCCCAGTCGGACTCGGTCTTCAGGGTGGTGGCCAGCGGGTCGTCGGTGACGAGGATGCTCTTCCACGCCGGGTCGATGACCTTGGCTTCGAGCGGCTTGCCGCCCTCGGCTTCCAGCCTGGCGTTCGCGGAGGCCTTGGCCTTGTCCGGGTTGGCGTTGATCCACTCGTTGGTCTTCACCGTGCCCTTCAGCACGGCCTCGACCACGTCCGGGTGCTCGTTGAGGAACTTCTGCGACACGATGATGTTCGTGATCACGAACTTCTTGTCGGGCCACAGGTCGGTCTCGTCGAGGAGGACGGAGGCGCCGTCGGAGACGAGCTTGGAGGCCGTGGGCTCCGGGACCCAGGCGCCGTCGATGGAGCCCTGCTTGAAGGCGTCCGGGGTGACCTTGTTGTCGGTGCGGACGACGGAGACGTCGCCCTTGCCGGACTCGGGGTCGACCTTCCAGCCCTTCTCGGAGATCCAGTTGAGGAACGCGACGTCCTGGGTGTTCCCCTTCTGGGGGGTGGCGATCTTCTTGCCCTTGAGGTCGTCCAGGGTCTTGATCTTGTCCGGGTTCACGACGAGCTTGACGCCGCCGGAGGCCGAGCCGGAGATGATGCGGAGGTTGGAGCCCTTGGACTTGACGTAGCCGTTGATCGAGGGGGAGGGGCCGATGAAGCCGATGTCGAGAGAGCCGCCGTTGAGGGCTTCGATCTCGGACGGGCCGGCGTTGAAGGACTGCGGCTTGATCTTGGTGCCGTTCAGTTCCTTCTCGATCAGGCCTTCCTGGAGGCCGACGAGGGCGGTGGCGTGCGTCAGGTTCGGGAAGTAGCCGATGCGGACCTCGGATGCGGAGAGCTTCTTGGCGCCGTCGGCGACGTTGGCGGCCGTGTCCTTGGGCTCGTCCTTCTTGGCCTCGGAGCCGTAGCCGCAGGACGCGAGGGCACCGATCAGGAGGGGCAGGGCGGCAGCGGCCACGATGCTGCGGCGCAGGGTGGTACGGGTGGTTCCGGTGGCAGGCACGGGAGGACTTCCTCTCGTAGCGTCATCTCATGACGCACGTCTTCGTCTGTGGAACAAGGGCGGGTACGGCTGGAGGGGGGTGAGGGCGCGCATGCGGTGCGCGTACGTCATCGCGCACATCGCGCAACCCCTCCCTGGCCGCTGCCGAGGGCGCCGCTGCCCACGCGGCCGCCCTCCTTCGCGAAAGTGGAGTAGACGTCGGTCTTCACGGGTTAGAAGTCCCACCCTTCTTCATCCGCCTGGACGGTGGTCTCGGCCTGGGAGGCGAAGGACTCGCCCGCCATGCCGGCCGCCAGGGTGGTTCCGTCGGCGGGGTCGATCAGCAGGAAGGACCCGGTGCGGCGGGAGTCGGCGTAGGCGTCGAGCGCGAGGGGCTCGGCGGTGCGGA